>NZ_CP036250.1:1500000-1800000 GCF_004300825.1 Egicoccus halophilus | reverse complement strand
CCGCTCGACGGCGCGCTCGAGGCTCCAGCGGGTGAACGTGGCCAGCAGCGGTCCGGCCACGTCGGCCGTGACGTCCCGCACGGCCCGCTGGCGACCCTCCGCCGGCGTACGCAGGCGCGCCAGCCGGGCGGCGCCGGCCAGCGCCTGCGCCAGTCCGTGCGCATCCCGTCCGGCGACCAGTCGCCGCTCGTCGCCCGTGAGATTGGCGGCGGGCAGGTGGGTCGCGGCCAGCCCCGCCTCGGCGGCACGCCGGACGTCGGCGAAGGCGTCGTTGCCGAGGTGGCGCACCACCTCGCCGTCGCGGTTCTCGACCGCGACCACGGCCGCGAACGCGTCCCCGCGACGTTTGCTCGCGCCGAGCTCGCAGGAGGCGTACACCCGGTCGTCGGCACCGAGCAGCCCGCGCTCGTCGAGCCAGCGCCGCAGCGTCGAACTCGCGTGCGAGGTGTCGGAGAGGAACGCGATGCGGTGGCCGTCGGCACGCAGACGGGCGAGCCGTTCGACCATGCCGGGAACCGGGTGCAGCAGCCGACCCTCGAGGTCGATCTCCCGTTCGAGGACCGCCCGGGCCCGCTCGGCGGTCCAGCGCCGGGCCGCCGCCACCTCCGTGTAGATCGCCGCCAGCGGCGGGTCCACGCCGCCGCAGCGGCGCCAGGCGCGGTCCGCGGCCCGCTGCCGGGTCTCGGCGAACGCGGCCGCCTCCCCCGGCGTCCCGTCCTGCTCGAGCAGCCGGCCGAGCATGGCGGGTACGGCCTCGGGACTGGCGACCGAACGCACCAGGACGGTGTCGAAGACGTCGACGGTCACGACCCGGGTCCCCACGCGCGCGTCCCCCTCGTCGAGTACCGGGTCGAGTGCCGGAAGGTGTCGGCTAGCGTGCGCCCGGCTGCGCGCAGTCGACTGTAGTCCGCGGACCGAGCACGGGGGCGGCCCTGACCAGCCACGACGGCACCGGCGACGCCGGGCCCGAACGCCCCGACGACGGCGTCGATCTGCGCACCACCGCGATCCGCGGGGCGGCATGGTCGGCGCTGGAGAAGTGGGGCGCCCGGCTGTTGTCGACCGCCGTGTTCATCGTGCTGGCCCGGCTGCTCGATCCGGCGGCGTTCGGTCTGGTCGCCCTGTCCGCGGCGATCGTGGACGTGACCGAACGCCTGCGCGAGCAGGGACTCACCCTCGCCGTGGTGCAGCGCAAGGACCTCACCGACCGGCAGGTCCACAGCGCGTTCTGGTTCAGCATCGTCTTCGGGGTGCTGCTCGGCGGGATCGTGGCCGCGCTCGCGGGTCCCTTCGCGATCCTGTTCGGCGAGCCGGGCATCCGTGACGTGCTGCCGTGGCTGGCGCTGGGCATGGTGCTCGCCGCGTTCGGGCGCATCCCGACGGCACTGGTGATGCGCCGTTTCGAGTTCCGGGCGCTGGCGCTGCGAGGGATCCTCGCCAACACCGTGGCCGGAGCCGTCGCCATCGGGCTCGCGTTCCTCGGGGCCGGGGTGTGGGCGCTGGTGGTGCAGAACCTGCTGCAGGCGCTCGTCACGACGGTCGTGGTCCTCACGATCGCGCGCTACCGGCCACGCGCCAGCTTCGACCGGACGGAGTTCCGGCCGCTGTGGCAGGTCGGCAACCGGGTGCTCGGGTTCGACCTGCTGACCCTGGCCCACAAGCGTGGCGACGACCTGGTGCTCGGCGCACTGATCGGTTCGGTCGCACTCGGCTACTACACGATCGCCTACCGGCTGCTGGCGGTCATGTCGGAGGCCCTGAGCAAGACCGTGCAGCAGGTGGCGGTGCCGACCTTCTCGCGTCTGCAGGACGAGCCGGTGCGGCTCGCGCGTGCCTTCTCGCAGGCCACGACCATGACCCTGACGGCGGCGATGCCGGCCGCCGTCGGCCTGGCCCTCGTGGCACCCGAGATCGTGCCGTTGGTGTTCGGAGCGCAGTGGCTGCCCGCCGTACCGGCCATGCAGTGGCTGTGCGTGGTCGTCGCCGTGCAGAACTTCGACTACTTCGTCTACGACGTGCTGTTGGCCTCGGGACGGGCCGGACTGCGGCTGTGGCTCCAGCTGGCCCGTGCCGTCACGTCGTTGACGTTCTTCGTGACGGCGGCCCTGGCCACGCAGGACTTCGTGGCCGTGGCGGCCAGCCAGGCGGCCGTCACGACCCTGTTCGTGCCGGTCAGTCTGGCGGTCATGCGCCGCACCGTGCGGCTCGACGTCGGCGCGTTCGCCCGACAGGTGGCGCCCGTCGTGCTCGCCACCGGCATCATGGTCGGCGGCGTGCTGCTCGTGCGGGCCACGATGGCCGGCGCGACGGATCTGGCCGTGCTGGTGGCGTGCGTCCTGGCCGGCGCCGCGACATACTCGCTCGGTCTGCTGCTCGTCGGCCGCGAACAGATCCGCGAGGTCCTCACCGCTGGCCGCTCGTTGCGCCCGTAGGAGTTCCATGCCCGCCGCGCACCCCGACGACCGCCCCGCCGCCGACATCGACACCCGGCGGCGGCAGGCCATGGCCGCCGCGCCGTTCGTCGTCGTCGCCGTGGCCCTGTTCGTCGCGCTGCTCCTGGTCCTCTTCGACGACGACGGGGACGGCGCGGTGCCCGCCGGTGACGCTCCGCCGTCGGCGCAGGAGGCACCTCCGACGCCGACGGACGGTGGGCCCGCCGCCGACCACGACCCGGACGGGGGAACCGAGGACGCGGCGGACCCGGCGCCGCCGTCTCCGACCTTCGCGCTCGACGACACCGTCGACGTCGACGAACTGTCGCCGACCGACCCACCCGACGACCGACCCGGGGACTTCGTCGAGGTCGACGGTCACGTGCGCGCCGCGACCGACTTCCCGTCCGAGGGCGAGGTCCCGGTGGCGCTGCTGCACCCGGAGGCGTTCGGCTTCCCCGGTCCCCGGACCACCGGCGTGCGCGAGGCGGAACTGCTCGAGGAGATCGACGGACGGGTCGATCTCGACCAGGACGGGCAGGTGTTCGAGAACGCGCTCGTGCGCGGCAACATCCGGGTCACCGCCCAGGACGTCGTGATCCGCAACGTACGGCTCGAGACCCGTGCCGAGTGGGGTATCGCCGTCGACCCCGAGGCCGGCGGCGGCAACCTCCTCGTCGAGGACACCACCATCGTCGGACAGGGCGACACCTGCATCGGCGGCATCGCCCATGCCCGGTTCACGGCGCGACGCGTGCAGGTCACCAACTGTGACGACGGGATGCGCATCGGGCCCGACACCACGGTCGAGGACAGCTTCGTCCACGGACTGCGCAAGTCCGACGGTGACGAACACAACGACCCGTTGCAGACCACCGGTGGCAGCAACATGGTGCTGCGCAACAACACTCTGATCTCGGTGTGGCAACGGCAGACCTCGTCGGTGTTCCTGCAGGCCATCTTCGGCACGATCGACGACGTCGTGGTCGAGGGGAACCTGCTGGCCGGCGGCTCGTACACGCTGTACGTCGAGTCCGTCGACCAGCCACCGGCGACGCGGGTGGTCGTCCGCGACAACGTGTTCGTCGCGGACTCCTCGATCTACGGCACCCACCGACTCGACGGCGACGCGGAGGTCACCTGGGAGGGCAACACGACCACGGACGGGGCGACGCTCGAGTGACCCTGGTGCGCCGCGGACGGCCGTGGGCTCAGAGGGGGACGCCAGCGCGTCGCAGCAGGCGCCGGACCCGCTTGCGGGCCTGGATGACCTTTCCGGGCAGACCGTCGTGGCGCGCCGGGTTCAGTGGCGCCCGTTGCACGCGCAGCGCCGAGATCGTCATCTCCCGTCGCCACTGGTCGACGGTGTGGACGCCCTCCATGCGGGCCGACAGCGGCGCCTCCCGGGCGAAGACCTCCGGGTCGCGCAGGGCGCTGAGGCGGAATCGAGGGTCGTCGAGGTGCTGCTCGCGCACGAACGGGTACAGCCAGCCGTTGAGCCATCCAGCGGCCGCCGCGCGGCGGCAGTACTGGGGGAAGGTCACCCCCTCGGGCAGTGGCCCGAGCCGCTCGACGATCTCGCGCTTCATCACGTAGCTGCTCCCCTGCACCCACAGGTTGCGCAGCAGCTGGTGTTCGCCGGGCAACGTGACCATCTTGCGGCGGGAGGCGAACCGGCGGTAGTCCTCGTCGAGGAAGCGCCATGCCCCGACCACCCCGAGCCGCGGGACGTCGACGTGGGCCGCGAGCATCGGGTCGGTGAAGGCGTGGTCGACGAGGCAGTCGTCGTCGACCTTGGACACGTAGGGGGCGTCCGACTCGGTCCACAGCCAGTTGGTCGGTGCACGCAGACCGAGGTTCTCGCGGCTGTGGTGGAAGCGGGCGAGCCGGGGGTGGTCCCGGTGGGCCTGCACCACCTCGAGGGTCTCGGCGTGGTCGCCGTTGTGCCACACCCACACGTTGACGTGTGGTCCGGTGGCCTCGAGCAACCGTGGCAACGCCAGGCGGGTGTAGTCGGGCCGCCGGTGGGTGATCATCAGCACGTCGACACGCGGCGGCGCGGCCCGGTCGGCGGTGTCGGCCGCCGGGTCGGCGGACGGAGGCGTCGAGGTCGCGTCAGACACGCTCGCGCCGCTCCTCCACCGGTCCGTCGTCGCTCGGCGTCCGCACGGCGGGATCATCGACGTCCCAGCGCTCGTCGACCGGCTCGTCGACGTCCCCGACCGGCTCGTCGGCATCCCCGACCGGCTCGTCGGCGTCCCCGACCGGCTCGTCGACGTCCCCGACCGGCTCGTCGGCATCCCCGACCGGCTCGTCGGCGTCCCCGACCGGCTCGTCGGCGTCCGCCAGGGCACGGCGACGGGCGGCACCGTCGACCGCGAGGCCGGCGGCCAGCGCGAGCAGACCGAAGATCCCGAGGGCGATCATCGCCAGACGGCGGCCCTCGGACGTCGTCAACTCCTGCGGCGGGTCGCGGACCAGCTCCGCGAAGCCGAGCCACTGCTCCTGGGGGACCCCGTGCACCTGCTGGAGACGCTCGAGGCGCTCGTCGGCGACGTCGCGGACGGCGACCCAGACGCGTTCGGCGTCCTCCTCGGACGGGGCCTCGACGGTGATGTCGAGCAGCGGCGCCTGGTCGGCCGCGAGCTGCGCCACGGTGTAGTCGAACTCGACGCCACCGGTGGCGGCCTCGACGGCGGCGTACGACTCCGCGGCGAGCATCAGCTCGGTCACGACCTGCAGCGCATAGCCGCTGGCGATCGGCTCGCCCCCGCCGACGTCGAGTTCCCGGATGCGCAGCAGCGCGGACGACTGGAACGCTCCCCGGCCGTCGCTCGACGGCGAGGCCTCCTGCGGGAACACGACCTGCTCGAGGACCCGCTGCTCACCGATGATCTGCGCCGCCTCGACGTACTTCTCCTCGAGCAGCGCCTGTGCCTCGGCCGGGTCGTCGCTGAACACGTCGATGCGCAACGTCGTGTTGGACACCCCGTTGGCACGCAGGCTGGCACCGCTGCCCTCGTCGGGGTTGGTCGTCGCGCGACCGTCGAGGTTGATGATCTCGGCCAGCAGCCCGGCGCTGATGCCCTCGTCCTCGTCCTGCTCGTTCGCTGCGGCCCCCGCCGCGTCGCCGTCCTCGCCTTCGAGGGCACCGTCGACCGTGCCGTCGTCGACCGTGTCGTCGTCGAGCGCGTCAGCGACCGTCCCGTCGCCCTCGGGCACGTCGCCGTCGGGCGGGGTCTCGTCACGGGCGGCGCCGAAGTCCCCGCCGGCCTCCGCGTCCAGTACGGCCCGGTCGGCGAGCAGCACCGAACCGTTCACCTCGTGCACCCGTTCGGCGTTGACGAGGATGAAGACTGCGGCCACGACGCCGAGCGCGAGCAGTGGCACGGTCACGTACCAGCGTCGGACGCTGACACGGACGAGCTCGACCGGATCCAACGAGTCCCCTTCGACTCAGCAGTACGACGGCCCAGCGAAGTGTGCGGGGCCGTCGTCGACGGCGCCACCTTAGCGATCAGCCCCCGGGTGTCGACGTGGACCGTGCGCCCGGTCCGCAGCGCGCCCATCGTCCCCGTCGGTTCCCGGGGCAGGGACGTCGGCGACCGCGACGGCGTCGGTCGTGGTCGGCTCGCCGCTGGTGACCAGCGTCCACAGCGCACCCAGCAGCCCGATCACGAGGAACAGCAGGCTGAGGTGGATGCGATACCAGAAGGCGGTGTAGGTGGCGCTCGAGACGGCCAACGCGGCGATCGCGCCGACCAGGGCCATCGCCAACGAGGCATCGGCAGCGGTGCGTCGCCGGTCGAGGAAGATCGCGATGCCGACGCCGACCGCGATGCCGACCAGCAGCACCGTCAGGGCGAGACCCACCAGGCCGAGCTCGATCGCGCTCTGGTAGAGCTGCTGGTCGAGCAGCGTGCCCTCCTCGACGGTGTAGGTGCCCAGGCCGCGACCGAGCCAGGGCCGCTGCATCGTCGTCTCGAAGGCGATCGGGAACCGCTCGAGCCGGGCCTGCGCGCTCGGGTCGGTCTCCAGCGTCCCGAACAGCGACCGGAACGTGCTGATGAGGTTGGGAAGGGCCAGCCAGGACACGACCAGGCCGGCCATGGCGACCAGCAACGTGTTGGCGCGACGGCGCCAGTCCCAGTGCAGCAGCAGTGGCAACAGGGCCGCCCCGGCAGCGAGCACCCCGGACCGCGATACCGACAGCAGCACCCCGCTGGCGATCAGTGCGACCGCGATCCACCATCGGACGCGACGTCGGTGCGGGGCCGCCAGGGCGACGTGCAACGCCGGCGGCAGCGCGGCACCCAGGACGACGCCGTACTCGATCGGGTGCAGGGTGGTCCCGGCGGGTCGGTTCATCCCGCTGCGGGAGAACACCCCGTCGAACGGGGTGCTGTAGTCGAGCCCCGGGAGGTCCAGCAGCGCCGGCAGGTCGAATCCGGTGAAGAACTGCACGTGGCCGACCACGGCGCAGGCCGCAGCACCCACGACGACCGCCTTGAGCACCGCATGCAGCTGACGACGCCCGGGCAGGGTGTCGCTGACGAACAGCGCCACCCCGATCATCGTCAGGTTGATGATGAGGATGCGGGTCGAGGAGCTGGCCTCGAGGCCGGTCTGGGGTCGCAACTGCAGCACGAGGTGGTTGAGCAGCAACAGCACCGCGTAGGGCACCAGCGCCCAGCGGATCGGGTTGGGCCCCCGGTGCAGGTCACCGCCGGGGACGACCTTGTCCATGCACCACATCAGCGCGAGCAGGATGCCCAGCAACAGCGCCGGCTGGCCGATGCCGCCCATGGCCATCACCGTCAACCGGGCCGGGAGGACGAACAGCAGCAGCACGTAGGCGATGACCAGCGGCGTGGTGACGTCACGGCCGGTCCGCAGCGTGGTCGCCGGACCGAGCCCGTCCTGCCGACGACGTTCTCCAGGGCGGATGGCGAGGCTCATGGATGCGCCCCCGGCGCGTCGGACGCGTCCGGCGCGTCGCGTCGACGGTCGCCGGCAGGACCGGCGATCCAGCGGGCACCGTCGAGGCCGATCCAGATCCCGATGGCGAACACCGCACCGACGAGCCAGAAGAACGGTTCGAGCAGCCCCTCGGGATCGAGCCGCGGCGGCGCCTCGGCCGGCAGGGCCATCAGCGACAGCGACGACTGCCCGGCGTCCTCCCGCGCGACCTGGAGCGCGGCCAGGTCGCCACGCAGACCGGCCACCGTGGCGGCGAGGGCGGGGGCGATCTGCTCGCGCTCGACCCCGCGGACGGTGAGCCCGAGCAACGGGGCCGCGTCCCAGCGGTGGTACTCGATCGTCACCTCGCTGCCGGGGACGCCCGTCAGTCGCGCGGCCACGCCCGGTTCCTCGGTCCTGGCCCGCAGCAGTTCGGCGTAGTAGCCCGTCCCCGTCCGACCCTGGTACTGCGGTTCGACGGCCGGGACCCCCTCGCCATCGGCCGTCACCGTGGCCGTGCTCGACAGCTCGAGCTCGTCGTGGACGAAGAGCAGGTCCGCCGACGCCTGGTAGCGCACCTCGGCCGTCACGAAGGCCATCACCAGACAGAGCAGCGCCACCGCCAGCAGCAACCGGCGCAGCAGGCGCGCCGACACCCGCCGGCGGGGAGACGCGGCGGCGCGCAGGACGGTCAGCGACGTGCTCATCGAGGGGACGACCAGGACTGGGAAGGGGCGTCGGACGTGGCGTTGGCAGGGTGACCCACGGCGGCGGTCAGGTCAACGGGAATGGGCGGGTGTCCCCGAGGCGGACCGCCTCGAACGACGCCGCCTCGGTCAGGGTGTCCAGGGTCAGTTCCTCGACCCTCCGGACGATCCCCAGACCAGCGGCCGCGAGCCGCTCGGCGATCTCGAACTGGTGACCGTCGACGTGCTCACCGTGCAGCGGGTCCCGTGGTACCAGCACCGGAGCCTTGCCGTTGGCCAGCGCCGTGAGCGCCGAGCCGGTGCCGGCGTGCGAGACCACCACGTCGGCGGCGACGATCGCGGCCTCGAGTGCGGTTGCGGGCAGCTCGACGGTCGGTTCGATCGGCAGGCCCGTCACGTCGGTGGTGCCGGTCTGCCACAGCACCTCGACGTCGGCGGGCAGGATCGTGAGCAGCCGCTCGCACAGCCGCCGGAACCCGCCGAAGGTCGACGTGCCCAGGGTGACCACGACCCGGCGGATCCCCCCGGTGGCCCGCGGCCGCAGGGTGAAGCCGTCGAACACGTCGCCGACGTAGCGCCAGCGGTGGTCCGCCCAGTCGGTGCTCTGGGTGTAGAGGTGGACGGCGGGCAGCCGTTGCAGGAGCTGTCCCGCCCGCGACGGACCGGCGGTGCGGGTCGCCGACTCGATGTAGTGGACCTCGGCCCCCCGTGCCGCGGCCAGCGGCAGCACCGACACCGCCAGGCTCGACCCGGTGGACACGGCGACATCGACCGACCGGCCCCGCAGGGCCCGCGCGGCGATGCGCGCGTTGCTGACCGCGTCCCCGATGCTGCCCGCCCGTGGATAGGGCAGGTAGCAGACGGTCTGGTCGGCCAGCAGCGAGCGACTCTGCTCGCCGTCGTTGGTCATCCACAGCACGTCGCCCTGGACGTCGAGCCGGGGCAGCAACTCGAGCAGCTGCCGCAGGTGGCCGCCGAGGTTGGCGACCGCGAGGATGGTCGTCATGGCACGCGGACCTCCGCGTCCGGAGCGGTACCGAGCACGGCGGCGTACGCCTCGAGCAGTCCGCGGCGCTGCGCCTCGCCGGAGTGGCGGGCGTCGAGCTGGCGCGAGGCGTCACTCGCCGCACGCAGCGCGTCGGGATCTCCGAGCGCCCGGATCGAGTCGGCGACCTCCGCCGGGGTGTCCCCGAGCCCCTCGACGCCGAGCGAGGCCAGTGCCGGGATGCGTCGGCCGACGATCGGGCGTCCCAACGCCGCCGCCTCGAGCAGCGTGACCGGGGCCCCTTCCCACGCGGCGGTGTGCAGGTAGACCGCCGAGGAGGCCAGGGTGTCCAGGACCTGCTCCCGGGTACGCCAGCCCGGCAGGGCGACGCCGTTGGCCTCGAGCACGGACCGGTAGGCGTCGGGCCCGTCCCCGATCCAGGTGAACCGCCACCCCTCGTCGCGCAGGCGTCCGGCCACGTCCGCGAAGAAGTACGGGTCCTTCTGCGCCGAGAACCGGCCGATGCCGAGCACGGTGCGCTCGACGGGTTCCGCGGGAGACACGTCGGCGACCCGCGCGACGTTGGGCACGTACACGATCCTGGCCGCGCCGTTGCTCAGGTCGGAGGCCAGTTCGGCCTCACGTGGACTGACCGCGGCGACGACCCCGGTGCGGGGGGCCAACGCCCGCTCGACGCCGTGGACGGTCCGTCGCACCAGCGGGGACAGGTCGACCCGCTCGAAGGCGTAGCAGTGGGGCGTGTAGACGATCCGTCGGGTCGGGATGGCCGAGGCGCGGACCCATACCCCCGCGAACGAGGAATGGGCGTGCACGACGTCGGGCCGCAGGCGCCGGTGGATCCGGTGCAGCGCGTACGCGGCCCGGTCGAGACGGCGCGGGCAGGGCACCCAGCGCTTGGCCGGCGGCACGAGCGCCTCGCCGGTGGCGTGTCCCGGACGTGGCGGTCCCAGCACGACGTGGTCGAACTCCGGCACCGATCGCAGGTGGTCGATCAAGGCCGACTGGACGCCACCGCCGAGCGCCTCGACGACGTGCAGCACCAATGGACGGTCACGCTCGCGCAAGGTTTCGACTCCGGAGGCCCCAGCAGGCGCCGAGACTAGCGACGGTCGCCCCCGGCGGATCGCGACCGTGCGGCACCGCTCGGAACCGCTGGGACGTGGTGCGCGCATCGGCCGGGCGGGCGGCCCTGGACCGGGCGCCGGATCCGGACGGCACCTAGGTTCTGCGGCCCGCCCAGAAGAGGACACTGCGTGAGCGACCTCGCCGTCAGCGTCATCGTGCTGACCTTCCACTCGCGACGCACGATCGACGCCTGTCTGGACGCGCTGGCGCCGCAGGTCGCCGAGGTCGGCGGCGAGCTCGTGGTGGCCGACAACGGCTCGACCGACGGCACCGTCGAGCACGTCCGTGGCCGCGGTGACGCGCGGGTGCTGGCCTTCGGCGAGAACCTCGGGTTCGCCGGCGGCTGCAACCGGGCCGTCGCGGCGACGGCCTCACCGGTCGTCGTGCTGGTCAACCCCGACGCGGTGCTCGCACCCGGCGGCCTGGCACGTCTGGTGGCGGCCGTGCGATCGCGCCCGCGGATCGGGCTCCTGGGCGCCCGCGCCGTCCATGCCGACGGTCGCTACGACGAACGCTGCGTGCTCGGCCTGCCGAACCTCTCCGGAGCGGTGGCGTTCGCCACGTTGCTCGACGTTCCCCTGCGCCGCCGGGTGCCGACGCTGGTGGGTCACGGTCCGGTCGAACTCGCCGCCGGTGCGGGGGTTCGACGCGTCCCGGCCGTGTCGGGTGCGGTGCTGGCCGTACGCCGGGAGGCCTGGGAACAGCTGGGCGGCTTCGACGAGGCGTTCTTCCTGTACGGCGAGGACGTCGACCTCGCCGCCCGCGCGGCCCGGCACGGTCGGCCGACCGCGGTCCACACCGACGTCGACTACACCCATGTCGGGGCGGCGTCGTCGTCCGATCCGTTGCGTCGCGACGTGCTGTTGTTCCGGGGCAAGGCGCAGCTGTACCGCACCCATCTCGGTCCGCTCCTCGGCCCGCTGGCGGTCGCCCTGCTGGTCGTCGGCGCGGCCGTCCGCGGCCGGATCGGTCGACTGCTGCCGGGCCGACGGCGAGCCGCCGCCAACTGGCAGGCCCTGTTCGAGCACCGTCGGGCGTGGACCGGTGGGCACCCGACGGTCGGCGACCGCACCGCCGCCGAGCTCACGGCGGCCCGTGCGGCGGCGGCATGAGCAGCGGCGGCAGCAGCAGCAGCGGCGGCAGCGGTCCGTCGGCCAGCGTCGTCATCCCGGCGCATGACGAGGGGGCGGTCATCGACCGGTGCCTGCGGGTGCTGCTCGAGGACGTCCGCCCCGGCGAGTTCGAGGTGATCGTGGTCTGCAACGGCTGCGGCGACGACACCGCCGAGCGCGCCCGCCGCCATCCGGGCGTGCGCGTCGAGGAGATCGCCGAACCCTCCAAGCAGGCCGCCCTGCAGCGCGGTGACGACGTCGCGAGCGTGTACCCGCGCATCTACCTCGACGCGGACGTGCAGATGCACGGTCGCACGGCACGGGCGCTGGCCGCGGAGCTGCGCGAACGGGGCCTCGCCGGGGCGCCGGCACCGCGCTTCGACGCGTCTGCCGCGAGTGCCGCCGTGCGGTCCTACTTCGGCTTCCTGTCCCGGCATCCGGTCTACGGGGCCGGCTACGTCGGTTCGGGCGTGTTCGCGCTGACCCGTGCGGGGCGGGAGCGGTTCGGGCCGTGGCCTCGTGACCTTCCCGACGACGCGTTCGTGCAGCGGTTGATCCCGCCGCAGGACCGGGTGCGCTCCCCCGGGACGTTCGTGATCTCGACGCCACGGACGATGCGGGCGCAACTGCAGCGCAGCGTGCGCATCCAGCGCCTGAACCGGCGCCTCGAGCGCGTCGACGACGCGTCGGTGTCGGGCTCGACGACCGATTCGACCCGCACGTTCCTGCTCCGACACCTGCGGCAGCCGCGATGGTGGCCGGGGGCGGCGTTGTTCGTCCTGGTCGCGGTGGTCAGTCGCGTCCTGGCCCGACTCGCCGAGCGCCGCGGCCAGGACCGCTGGCTGCGCGACGAGACCAGCCGCGCCGCGTGACCGGCGCGACCGGCGCGGCCGGTCAGGACAGCCGTTGGCCACTCGAGGTGACGTTGTCGCGCCAGGTGACCTGGGCGTCGCGGAACCGTCGGTGGCCGTACAGCCACGAGTCCTGCACGAACACGTTGTCGCGGATGTGCACGTTGGTCGGTCCGGGCTGCTCGCCGACGTTCTCGACGTAGACGGTGTAGGTGCCGCCGCTCATCAGGTTGCCCTCCACCACGACGTTGTCGATCGGGCCGAAGATCGCCTGGAGGAAGACCGACGAGGTCTGCCGCTTCCACACGGAGATCAGCGTGTTGTTGCGGATGCGGATGTTGCTGCCGCCGGTGGTCTGCAGCGCGTCGTTGTGCTCGTCGCCCTTGGACTTGCGCAGGCCGTGGACGAAGGAGCCCTCGACGGTGGTGTCGGGCCCGATGCGCATGCCGTCGTCACAATTGGTGACCTCGACCCGTCGGGCGGTGAAGTTCCCGTGGGCGATGCCGGCGATGCACGTGTCGCCCTGGCCGATGATCTCGGTGTCGACCACGAGCAGTCGGCGGGCGCCGTTGCGACTGTCGACGTGGATGCCCCAGTCCGCACCGGTCTCGAGGCGCACGTTGCGGATGGTGACGTCCTTGCCGGTGACGTAGATCCGGCCCCGGACCAACGCGTTCTCGAACACCTCGCCGTCGCGGGAGAGGTTCACGCGGCCCTCGACCAGCCGCAGGCGGGACGGGTCGGTCACCCCGGTGGTCGAGGGCCCCGGGAAGCCGAGGGCCTCCGGGTCGCGGATCGGCTCCGGCAGGGTGCTGTCGCGGGGGCCGTCGGTCGGCACCACGACGCGAGGCGCGGCCGGGGCGGCCGGCAGGGGCGCCGTGGGGGCCGACGGCGCGGGTGCGGCGGGGGTCGACGGCGCCGGCGCCGACGGGTCGGACGGTGGGATGTCGGGGTCGGCGATCGCCTGCTGCAGCCGGACCAGGAAGGTGGCCATCTGCTCCCGGGTGACCTGCACGCCGGGACGGAACGTGCCGTCGGCGTGACCGGCGGCGATGCCGGCGCCGATGACCTGCCGGACCTCGTGTTCGAACGTGGTTCCCACGACGTCGCGGGGAGCGGCGGCGAGAGCCACCGGTCCGGCCGTCGCCGGTTGCAGGTGGCGGTGGGTGCGCGCGAGCAGCGCCGCCATCTGGCCACGGTTGAGTTGCCGGTCGGGGGCGAAGGTGGTGGCGCTCGTGCCGCTGACGATGCCGGCGGCGGTGAGTGCGCCGATCGCCTCGGCGTGGGTGGAACCGGCCGGGACGTCGGTGAACGGGACCGCGGCGGGCGCCGGGCGGCCACGCTCGACGGTGACGAGCCGGTGGAGGAAGGTCGCGAACTGCGCGCGGCTGACCGGGTTCGTGGGACGGAACGTGCCGTCGCCATAGCCGACCACGACCTGCTGCGCAGCGAGGCAGACGACGTTGTCGCGGTGGACGCCGGCACCCACGTCGGCCAGACGCACCGCACCGACGTCCCGGGGGCAGCTGCGGGCGACGCCGCCCGCGGTGAGCGACGTGGCGCCGGCCGCGGCCAGCGGCGTGGCGGGAGCCGCGGTCGGCGGCGTGGCGGGGGCCGCGTTCGGCGGCGTGGCAGCGGCCGCGGCGAGCGGTGTCGCCAGCAGTGCCGCCGTGATGGTCAACGCCGGCAGCAGACGAGCGCGGCGGCGGAAGGATGGGCGCATGGTGACCTCGGTGACGTCCCTGTCACCGGATCCCGTCGGCCGGACGCCTCCGGGACCTTGCGTTGCCCGTCGCCGGGTGCAGTCCTCGCGCGGGATCCGCTGCGGTCGGCCCGGAACCTGAGATCTCGATGAGCGGTGCTCAAGCGTTCGGTCCGACGTGCCGAAGCTCCGCGGGACGCGTGATCGCGCGCATGGCGGTCCGCGGGTCGAGGGCCGCACCGGCCGCCGGCGACCGCAGTAGCATCCGCCGGCCGGAACGACGTAGGGGCGAAGGGCGGGGCGGCGTGACCGACGATGCCGGACCGGGGGTCGACCGTGCTCCGCGTGCCGACGAGTGCCCACGGGACGGCAGCCTGCGCGAGCAGCTGCGGATGCCCTCGCCGGGCCTGGTCGGGAACCTGCTGTGGTTCGCGGCGGGCATCGCCGTCGGCGCCATCGTCACGCTGACGCTGTTCCCCGGGTCGCCGGCCCCGTTCCTGTGGGCCGCGGACCGTCTGGCCCCGAGGGGCGTCGAGCCCGGCGAGCTGGCCTTCGTCCTCAACGTGGCCCTGTTCGTACCCGTCGGGCTCGTGCTGGGACTGGCCTCCCGCCCACGTCTGCTGTGGCTCGCTCCGGCCGCCTCCGTGATGATCGAACTGACGCAGTGGCTCGTCCCGCAACGGCAACCGAACGTGTGGGACGTCGTGGCGAACACCGGTGGTGCGCTGCTCGGGTACGTCGTCGGCGCGCTCGTGCTCCGACTGCTGCAACGGGCTCGGGACGGCGGGACGGCGGGCGCCGGAGGGTGAACCCGACGTCCCGGGACCGTCACCGCTCGGTGTGCTCCGGACGGCTCGCGCGGCTCCCAGGTCCCAGCTCGAGCCCGCTGCGGCCCCACTCGAGGGTGCGGATCGGCCAGGGAATGGTCATCCCGGCCGCCTCGACGCCCGACTTGGCCGCACGCAGGACGCGGTCGCGGACGTGGCGGACGGTGCGCATGTCCGGGGCGGTCCAGTAGGCGAGCTCGAAGTCGACGCTCGAGTCACCGAGCTCGATGCACAGCACCTCGGGTGCCGGGTGCGCCAGGACCCCGTCGACGGCGGCCACCGCGTCGTGGAGCACCTCGCGGGCGCGGTCGTGGTCGTCGCGGTAGTCGATGCCCACGACGACGCGGGTGCGGCGGGCGCCGAGCCGTGTGAGGTTGATGATCGGCTCGGTGAACACGGTCGCGTTGGGGATCAGGACCAGTTCACCGTCGAAGTCGCGCAGGCGCGTGACCCGCAGGTCGATGTCGTCGACCGTGCCGGCGTATTCGTTGGTCTCGATCTGGTCACCCGCACGGAACGGGCGCCGCATGAGGATCAGGATGCCGGCGACGAAGTTCTCCAGGATGTTCTGCAGCGCGAACGCGAGCGCCAGGCCGGCGAGTCCCAGACCGGCGAGGACCGCGCCGACCTCGACGCCGGCGATGTTGAGCGCGAACAACAGGACGGAGACGACGAGGAAGACGCGGAGCAGGTTGATGACGAGGCGTTCGGCGGAGCGCTCGATGCGGGCGCGCCGCAGGCCGTGCTCGGTCCAGCGCAGCAGCAGTTTGACGAACAGCAGGCCGACGACCAGCAGCAGCAGCCCGAGGACGATCAGCGGCAGCCGGGACAGGAAGCCTTCCGCGAGTGTGCGGGACGCCTCCCCCAGCACGTCGAGGATGCTGCCCGGATCGGTGATGTCCACGTCGACGTCGCGCAGGATCGGCTCGGTCGGCTCCGTCGGCTCCGCCTCGAGCTCCTGCACGATCTCCCTCGCCGTCGTGACGCCGTCCGCGACGCTAGGAGGTTTCGCGGGTCATCACCCCTGACCGTCCGCCCGAAGGGCCGTTGCCGCTGCGGGGTAGCGCGCGAGACGACGCGCCGCTGAGCTGTCGCCCTGCGAGAAGACGGGCAGCGCCATTCGATGGGCATCGCACGGGTCGGCAGCGGAAGAGATCGCACCGTCGCAAGGAGTCAGCAGCAGCCGGCTGCAACCGCGCCTTCAGTTCGGTCCGACCGGCAGGCGGACCACGACGCCACGGATGCAACGCTTGCTCCCCATCCGCCATCGCTTGAGCTGCAGACGCCGTGGCTCACCACCTGCTCGGAGCAGCGCGACAACACGCCCGGCTTCGACGAGAAACGCCACGAGCGCACGATCCGGGCGTCTCCAGACCCTGCCCACCGTTCGCGGCGCGCGAAGCTGCTGCAGTCCGTGCTGCTCTCGCACCCGCTCCCAATCGGCGATTCTCTGCGCCTTGCTCTGCAGGCGTTCGATCTCGCGCTGGCCTTCACGGTCGAGCGGATTGATACACACGACCTCGTCTACGACCGCGAACATCCGAGCGCCGCTACAAAGCACCTCGGTGTACCACCAGTCGACCCCCCAGCCGGTCAGGGATCCGTCATAGACGTCGAGGAACGTGATCAGTTGCTCTGCGGCGAACAACGGGGCATTGACCTCCACCAGTTCGACATACCGCAGCGACGTCCAGGGTGAAGGCGTCGAAATTGCATAGCTCACTCTGCCGCGGCGATCGAAGGCCGGCTGGGCGATGCAGAGGTTGTAGTGTTCCCGAACATCGAAGAGGCGAAGCACTTCGATGTTCGTCAGTGCAAGATCGTCATCCAGTACGAGAACGGCATCATAGCTACCCAGATTCGCCACATTCGACCGGTGCGCCGCCAACAGGTTCGGCCACTTGCCCCCCTTGCGCTCGACAAGTTGGCCTCGACGGGCGAGGTCGTTCTGGACGCCCCGGTCGTCGCCGTAGAAGTAGATCAAGACGTCGAAACCGTTGCCGCTCACCAGCGACGGGTCGAGTCGGTGGCGGTCGCCGGCCGAGACGAACACCAGTCTACGTTCCACCTTGCACCCCTCTCCCCAGCCGCACTGTACGTCGCGGTTGCACCCAGCAAGGTCGTGCTGACGAAGCAAGTCGCACACTTGGTCCCATGGCATCGGCGGAGTCCGCCGACGACCAGGACCTGACACCACCGTAGGGGCGGTCGATGATCTCCCCGATGGCGCCAGTCCGACGGCACGGACGCCGGTTCGACGGCATCCGGCCCGCCGGCGTCGCAGCGCTCAGCGATGCCGGCGTGCCGTACGCCTTCCCGACGCCCGCGACGGCGGCCACTGCGCGCAACGGCTGCAGCCCCCGAGTGCTCGGAACCCTCTCGGGTTCAGCATCCCGCCGTCCCGGAACACCGGTGACGGGGACATTCGCAACCCATGACGGCGCCACGTGAAGTGGTTCCGTCTAAGCTGCCACCGAACTGTCGCGGAAGTGGGGCTCCCGATGAAGGTCGTTTCGGTCGTCATACCGGCGCGAAACGCTGAGGCCACTATCGGACTGCAGTTGGATGCGCTGCAGCGGCAGGAGCTCCATCATGGATTCGAGCTTGCCGAGATCCTCGTTGCTGATAACGGTTCCACGGACGGAACCGCAGCTGTCGTCAGAACATTCTCGATCGGAGATCCGCGAGTACGACTGGTGGATGCTTCGAAGCGGACGGGGATCAATTTCGCAAGAAATACCGGAGTCGAGATTGCCCGCGGCGACCTGATTCTCCATTGCGACGCCGATGATGTCGCTGATGTCCGCTGGGTCCTCTCGATGGCTCGAGAACTCGAATCCGCAGACCTCGTTGGCGGAGCGCTCTCCGTCGAACAGTTGAACACTTCGATGCAGCGAGAGTGGCAAGGCGGGGAGAGGAAATCGCTACCCGTCAGCGCGTCCTTCCTTCCCTACGCCGTAGGCGCGAGTCTCGGATTTCGACGCGAAGTGTATGAATCGATCGGCGGTTGGGACGAGACGTTCGCGGCGGGGGGCGACGAGATCGACTTCTGCTGGAGAGCCCAGCTGGCAGGCTTCCGTATCGCTTTCGCGGAAGACGCAATCATGCACTACCGCCTACCGGGGACGCTCGGTGAGCTCCGCAGGAAGGCCTATAGGAAGGCAAAGGCGGGTCCGAGACTCTACCGGAAGTACCGACAGGATGGGGCGGCACGTCGACCACTTCGAGAAGTGATTCGAGCGATAGCCTGGCTCGTTTGGTTCCTCCCCCGTTTACCCAATAGGCGGACCCGCGGCGTGTGGGTCCGAAGCCTGAGTTCACTCTGCGGACGAGCGGCTGGCAGTTGGGAATCCCGAGTCCTCTATCTTTGATTGCTCTTTCGATCCAGCGTCAGAGTCCCCTCAACTCTCTGTTATCCGCGAAACGTCCGGCCATAGTGCGCAAGCGACGCGAGGGTCGGACGAATCCTGATCGAACGCAGGTACGCCGATCGTGCTTGATCCCTTTGGCCCAGCTTGTCATGCATCAGCCCGATTCTCTTCCAGCGGAAGGAAGCGGCTCTGGGATGCATGTCGAAGTACCCTCGTCGTTCCTCCAGCAGACGTAAGCTGGACGTTATCCGCTTGTCTGCTCCGTAGCCGCGACGCACTCCGTCATGCTCACGTACGAACAGTCCTTGAGCCGACACCGTAGCAACCGCGAAACTTTCGCTGAGGTCAAGCCACCATGCCAGGTCTTCAGCAGCGCGATAGCTCTCGTCCATCGGCACCCACGCCGACCGACGCAGTGCGGTGGCACCCGGATTCGGCGTCAAACCGTCGAGCACTACGTCATGAACGAACCCCTCGAGCCTTCGAATCCCCGTAGGTGACTGCCCACAGATTGCGATCGGTGCGCGCCCGAACGCGGCCAGCGCCATAGCCAACCGCTCGGGATGCCAACGATCGTCATCGTCAAGAAGGGCTACGTACTGACTGTCAGACATCGCGACCCCGTGATTCCGAGCAGCGGCCGGGCCACTGTTGACGGGCAAGCGCACCACCCTGACTCTTGCATCGTCGACCTCGACAGGCTCGGGGGACGCGTCGTCGACGACGATGACCTCGAAGTCACGCACCGTTTGCTGAAAGATCGTCTTGATGGCATCCGACAGGTAAGCGGGCCTGCCGAAAGAAGGAACGACGACCGTAAACAACGGCATGTGTTGGATCCTGTGCATCTCTGGTAGATCGAGTGCGATTCGTTCGTTCTCATCTCGAGATGATTGGTCGCCCGCCCGGCGTAGCACAGGAGCGAACTCCGTGTCCGCTGCAGCGGCTTCGGCTGGACCGTACGAGCCGGCAGACGGGCATCGGCAGGATGCCACGACCGTTTGGCTTGCGGGGCGTCAACGGACACCGAACTTCCTCGGGCGCCACGAAACCCCTCGCACTGGGCGGATGGCCGAGCAGCCCGGGCCTCACCATGGTGGTGGGTACATCGCTCGGTGACGCTCGGCGAGATCCCGTACGACCTTGGTGCTCGAGGTGTCCACCCACCGAGCGACCGAGCCCGTACGTGCGCCCCAACACCGCTTTTCTGGAGGTGGGGCGAGGCGCTGCTCGCCCCGGCCCTGGTCCGGCCCGGCCGACGCCCACCTCGACGACGGCTGCGAGCTGCTCGCCGAGGTCGAGTACCTGCTCGCCAGGAAGAGGCAAGGAGTACACCACACGCGGTCACGAACTGCCGACGGCTTGTGTAGGCGGCGAATGTCCGGCTCCGCCGCCTCCAGCAAGCGCGCGGGCGGGATCCACGGCAGGTGTTCGACGAAGGATCGATGCCCTGCCACGCCGGTCATCAGCTGCCTGCGCGGCCGGATCCGGCACGCTCGGCTCGCGGACAGACGGTGCGGACGGTCACCGCAGAGATGGACGCGGTGGCGGGACGTTGCCACGAGACCGTGCAGGGCTGCCCGTCACGCGGGATCGACGGAGCCCGTCCAGTCTCGCGGGGTGATCCTCACCCGCCTCGTCCAGCGAACGGAACCGGTTCGCCCGCACGTCCACGGTGAACACGGACAGAGAACCCACTGACGGGTGGCGGGCCGGGTCGGCCCTTGCCCGTCCACCGGGTCAGAAGTTGGGGATCACCTCTCGGCGGGCGTTCCACTCAGGGACAAGGGTGCCACGCTTGCTGGACACGGGGTGCAGCCGGAAGGTCGATCCATCCTTGAGCTTGACGCGGATGACGGACGACTCCGGCACCTGATTCGCCAGGTGGAACCACGTCCCCTGTGCTCCCTCGAACGTCGGATTGACGACATCGAGCTGGACCCGTTCGGCAGCCAGGAAGGCGATCGCGCGAGTCCGGTAGCCGCGGAAGGTGCCGTTCTGGACAACGGTCGGGCCAGCATCCGTGCGGTGTTTCGCCGTTTGGAAGGCGAACGCGCTCACGCCCGCACCGTCGAAGACGATGTCCGCGAACCGCATCCCACCCTGGGCATGGAGTTCGACGCCACTTCGTCCGTTGCCATGCAGCGTCAGACCTCGATACTGATAATTGTTCGAGTACGCACCATGGTTGATGCCGTCTTGTCCGTTGTGGTACAGGATCGATGACGCGATGACGTGGCGGCGATCATCGGTGTTCTGCCAGACGAAAATGCCATTCATTGCGTTGTTGTGAGCCACGTTTCGCTCGAACTGCCAATGGTCCTCGAGCGATGGGTCGAACTCCTTGACAACGCCTTCCGGCCAGTTGAAACCGGCTGCGTGCACACTGCCCTGTACGCCGACGGCGACCGAGTCGGTGATCTTGAGGTCCTTGCCGTGGCCAAGTTCAAAACCCGACAGTCGGAAGCCACGGAACGGGGGATCGGCCTTCACGTACGACGCGATGGCTCGCTCATAGGTGATCGAGAGGCTTCCGGGCTGCCATTGGGCGTTCTGGCCACAGCAGCCGGTGGTTCGGTCCCACCAGTACGGCGTATCGAAGACGTCGTGGGCGATCGTTCCCCGGAAGGTGATGCCGTCGGACGCGTGAGCGACGAAAGCGCGTCCGCCCGAATCACGTACCACGACGTTCTCGACCAGGGTTCCGCGCGAACCAGCGCCATTGTGGTGGAAGTGCAGGGGGTACCGGCCGGTGACACTCGCGGTGATCGGGACGAAACTGCTGCCGGACCGGTAGGTCTCACTGGTGGCCTGACGCGGGCCGAGGTGCCGAAGTTGCAGGTTACGCAACTCCTGGGAACCGCTCGTGTGGTTGAACAGCACATGCGCTCGACCTGACGGCGTACCCTCGATCCGGACGTTGCGCGTGAGGTTCATGACCTCGGCGCCCCACTGCCCCGCGACGCGAGGATGATCGAATTTGGTCGCCGTGTCGAGATGCACGGTGTTGCCGGAGATCGAGGAGACGCGGGCGTAGCTGTAGCCGTCCTTGAAACCGCTGACTCCCGGCGCGGCGGTCGGGACGACGGCGATCTCGTCGCCGACGCGCCAGCCAGCCGGCGCCTGCTCCAGGCTGATGTTGAGGGCTCCCTTGGCCACGGTCGTGGAAGCACGCGTCCAGGGCAGCACGTCGGCGCCACGGATCTCGGCCTTGCCAGCGCCGCTGAACCAAAGTCCTACGTCACTCGCCACCACGTGGTGGCCGCCGCCGACGTAACGGGACTCGTCGACGCCGACGAAGCGCAGGACGTGCGTCGAAGTTGCTCCAGCAGGCTTCATACGCAGCGTGCCGCGGATCTCGACATTGCCACTCACTTCTAGCGTCGCAGAATGTCCGCCGGAGAACTCGAGGACCGCGCCGGGCTCCACCACCACGGACCCGGCCTGGGCGGGCCCGTCGATGACCACGTGACCGGTCACCTTGACGTCGGTGTTCCCAGACGGGATGGAGCGGCTCGGCCACGTGCCGGCCTCACTCCACCGTTGCGTGGCGAGCGGCGCCGGAGACGGCTCTTCGTGCTCGTGATCGTGCGTCGGCGTGGGCGTCGGCGTGGGCGTCGGCGTCGGCGTGGGACCTTCGCTCGGCTCGATCAGCAGGAGGCGACCGACGGCACCGCCGCGCTGTGACCTCGTCGCCGTGCGCGAGCCGGTGTCCGAGGCCGTCGGAACGACTTCCGCCCCGATGGCGACACTGATGCCGGCGGTGACGCTTCGTCGGTCTTCGAGCGACTGCGGAAGCCGAATGAGCTCGTCGGCGTGGACCGAGTATGCGCCGAGAAGGAGCGAGCCCTGCTTCGTGGCACGGAGAGAGGGGACCTCGATCGGTGACGTGCCCCCGACCAGCGCTCGGCTGGACGGCGAAGAGGTGGAGACGTTGGCGGCGCCGGCGACCGTGAGGATCAGGCCGGACTTGGCTTCGCGGGTGACTCCGTTGAAGGTGTGCGCGGCGGGCTCGCCCTCCTGCGCGCGGCGGACCCACAGGGATTGGGTCACCTCCCGCGCGAACGCCTCGCGATGAAGAGGGGCCCACCCGGCCGGAGCACTCACCGCCAGATCGTCCTTGACGCTGACGATGGCGAGCAGGAGATCACCCGGTCGCGTCAACGGCGGCGTCTTGATGGTCAGCGCTACCCCGTCACGCGTGGAGGTCGCGCTGGTGCTGTCCGTGATGCGGACCGTAGCGGCGTCGGCCGGCTGCGGCGCGGCGGACCAGAGGCCAGCCAGCAGCGCGACCAGAAGGAGAATGGTCGTGGCCGTACGGCGCAGAGCGCGTGGCATGGCTGAGATCCAGAGATGGGGGTGTCCGGCTCCCTGACGACGCGTGAACTGCGGCACTTGAGTGTTCGAGAAAAAACCCCCAACTCAGGGTGCGCCCAGTGCACCGACTCGGCCGCGAGCAGACGCGAAGGAGGACTAGCGCCATGACCCTAGGCCGGGCCGTGTCTCTCGGGCAGGCCTCCTGTGGCAGTTCGCCTCGCCGAAGGAAGGACGCTGCCGTGGCTACCTCTTCGACGTTGAGGTCAGCCCCAGCCCCTCAACCCGCTGGTGCAATCGCTGATGGACCGACGGTCCCAGCCGACCCGCCATCGTCCTGGTCCCCCAGGTCGGTTGCGCGATCCCCGCGGCGGCGACGCTCCAGAGTGTCTGCGCCGCCTTCGGTGTTGTCGGGGCGCAGGCTCTTCATGGGGTGGGCGATCCCGCAGTCGGGGCAGACCAGGCGATCGTTCCTGCGCCGGAACTGGTATTCCACCCCGTCGATCACCACGGACCTGCCGGAGATCGAGTCGGCCAGGATCGCCCCGCACGAGCAGCGGATTCGCGCCGGAGACATCGGCATCGAATCGGACGCGCGGGCCATATGCTCTCCTCGACTGCAAGGTGTGTCATCGTAGCGAGCCACACCCCGAGCCCGACCGTGCCTCGAACCCCCTCGGCAGCGACGGGACAGGAGTCGACTGGCCAGGAGCGATGACGACCACCACGCAGCGATGGCATCCAGTCAGCGTCGTTGCTGCTGCCTTCATGGCGGCAGTCGCTGGCGTGCTGATCTACGTGGTCGTTCCGTACAACGACGCAGTCGAGGCCCCGGACGCCGTCATCGTGCTCGGCGGCGCCGGCAGTGAGCGCGCCCGGCTCGGGATTGCGCTGGCCGAGGAGTACGACGCGACACTGGTGCTGTCCTCCTCCGCTGCACACTTCGGTGAGCAACTCGGGCGGCGTTGCGCGCAAAGCGCGATCTGCATCATGCCCGAGCCGGAGAACACCGCAGGCGAGGCCGTCGCCGTGCGTCAACTGATGCAGGAAAGGCAGTGGGAGCGCGTTGCCGTGGCCACCTCTCATTTCCATACGGCCCGGGCCCGGCTGCTGTTCCGCCAGTGCCTGGGCGACCGCGTCGCCGTGGTCGGTGCCGTGAGGTCAGAAGGACAGTCCGTCGGGACCGCCCGCTGGCTGAAGGAGGTCGCCGGCGTCCCCGCCGCCATCACCTTTCGCCGCGCCTGCTGAGCTTCGGGCCGGTCAGCCGGCGCCAAAGCGTTTGGCGGTCTGGACGACGCGCTCGTACGCACGTTCGACGGTGAGGTCGCCGCCGAGCTTGGCGCGGAAGAACGGCAGCGGATCGGTGCCGCGGACGGGGACCCGGTGGAGGCCGAGGGGATCGGTGCCCGGACGGTTGAGTCCGACGATGCCGGTCGCAGCGGAGCGGAAGCGGGCGGCCAGCAGCTCGTTCGCCGCCGGCACCGGCACGCCCCAGGTGAAGCAGTAGTGCTGGGGCACGACGCCGAGGCGGGCCTCCAGCAGCGCCGAGCAGGTGTCGAACTCCTCGGCGGTCAGCGCCTCGGGCCGGGCGTGCGTGTGGGTGTGGTTGCCGAGCGTGACCAGCGGTGAGGCGGCCAGTTCCTCGAGCTGCCGCCACCGCAGCGCCGGACCGGGATGGTTCGAGGTCGACCCAGGCCAGTGCATCGTCCCGTCGAGGTAGGCCGTGGTCACGTAGAGCGTGAACGGCAGGCCGGCCTCGCGTAGCAACGGCCAGGCGACGGCGTGGACGTCCTCGAACCCGTCATCGAAGGTGAGCACCACCTTGGGTGAGTCGTCGCCGGCGGCGAGTTCGTCGAGGGCGGTGTCGAGGGCGACCACGCGGTGGCGCGCCAGCTCCGCGACCTGGGCCTCGAAGTCGGCGAGCGCGAGGTCGCGCTCGTCGGGCGTTCCACCACCGACCCGGTGGTAGATCAGCACCACCGTGCCGCTGGGACCCCGGCCGCCAGCTGGCCGGCGCACCGTCGCCAGTCCATGCTTGAGCCCCCGCCGCAGCTGCGGGCCGGTCAGCCGGTCGAATGCGCCCACATCGGGTCCTTTCCGAGGTCAGAAGAGCTCGACGTCACCCATGGTGAGGTCCCAGGCCCCCAGCGGCGGCATCGGCGTGCTGGCCAGCGCCCGCCAGGTCAGGATCGGGCCACCGCCGGACAGCGGCAGGAAACCACCGCGCAGGTGGGGTCGGGCGGCGATCTGCAGCACCTGGTCGGCGCGCGTCTCCCTGGCCATCCTGCGCAGCAACCGACCCGCGACCGCGTCGTCGGTGGCCAGCAGGTGCCCGACCACGCACTCGGTCGCCGGCCCGCGTCGGCGCAGCCGGAACAGCACCAGCCCGTCGTCCTCCTGCAGTCCGCGGTAGTGCAACGGGCCGAAGCCGTAGCGCCAGCGCAGGAACGCGGGCGACAACTCGGTCGCGATACCGCGTAGGCGGGTCGCCGCGAGCAGGCGTCCGAGCCGCACGTCGTCGGCCAGCACCTCGGCGGCCCTCTCGCCGACGGTAGCGGGCAGCGACCACTTGTCGGCGGGCACCCGGGCCCGCACGGCACCGAGCGCGGCGGCCGGCGAACGGAAGCGGACGCCGACCGGCAGCCTGCCGACCTGCTGCCAACCCATCTTGAGGTAGCCGGGGCGGGACTGCTCGTTGGGGGTGTTGAAGACGTGCGCCACCCCCTGCTCGCGCAGCACCTCGAGCGAGGAGGTGGTCAGGCGGCGGAAGATGCCCCGCCCCTGGTGGTCGGGATGGGTGGCCGTGTCGACCGCCCGAACGGCGTCCCACGTCCGTTCCCCGTCGGTGAACCGCCAGCGCAACCACACGCGCAGCCCGACGATGCGATCGCCGTCGGTCGCGACCCACGCCGGCGAGCGCCCGAACGGGTTGTCATGGTGCTTCCAGTGGTAGAAGTCGGCGTACTGGGCGTCGGGCACCCAGCCGAGCGACGACTGCAGCAGCTCGAGCAGCTGCGGCAGGTCGGTGTCGACGGCCTCGCGGACCTCGAGTTCGTCAGCCACGGGCGTCCTCGTCGTCGGCGGGCGGCGTCGATCCGACGCCGCCCTGGAACGGGATGGTGGTCGCGTGCCCGTCGAGCGACACGCCCCGACGGGTGACGACCACGGCGAGGGTGCGCACGACGATGCGGACGTCGAGCCACAGGCTGCGGTGGTCGACGTACCAGACGTCGAGGGCGAGTTTGTCCTCCCACGTCTGGTCGTTGCGGCCGTTGACCTGCGACCAGCCGGTCAGCCCCGGACGCACCTCGTGGCGTCGCGCCTGCGTCGGCGTGTAGCGGTCGAGGTACTCGGGCAGCAGCGGCCGCGGGCCAACCAGCGACATCTCACCGCGCAGGACGTTGAGCAGCTCGGGGAGCTCGTCCAGAGAACTCGCCCGCAGGAACCGTCCCAGCGGGGTCAGCCGCGCCTGGTCGGGCAGCAGGTCGCCTCCGGCATCGCGGGCGTCGGTCATGGTGCGGAACTTGCGCAGCGTGAACTGCCGGGCGTGCCGTCCGGGGCGCTGCTGGCGGAACAGCACCGGCGTGCCGATCTCGCGGCGGACGCGCACCGCGACGAGGGCCATGACCGGGGCGAGGACGACCAGCCCGATCAGGGCACCGACGACGTCGATCAGCCGCTTCAGGGGGTCGTAGCGTTCGCCTCGCACGTCAGCCTCGCCGGATGGGTCGCGCGGGCACACCGACGACGGTGGTGGCCGGGGCGACGTCGCGGACGACGGCGGCACCGGCGCCGACGACCGCGCCGGCGCCGATCGTGATCCCCTGCCGGACCGACGCGCCGATCCCGACGTCGGCGCCGGCCTCGATCGTGACGTTCCCGGCGAGATGCACCCCGGGCGCGAGGAACGCGTGGTCACCGACGACGCCGTCGTGTCCGAGCATGGCGCCGTAGTTGACGATCACGGCCCGGCCGAGCCGGATGTCACAGGTCAGCACGGCCTGGGGGCAGACGATGGTCCCCTCCCCCAGCTCGACCCGCGGGCCGACGACGCTCGAGGGGTGCACGACCTGCGCGAGGTCGACGCCCCACGCGTCGAGGCGCTGAACGATGTCGGCCCGGGTCGCCGGGGCGCCGACGGCGACGACCGCCTGCACCTGCGGGTGCTCCTGCAGCCAAGTGAGCGGGCCGAGGACCGGCAGGTCGGCGACGGTGGTGGCCGGTGCGGCGTCGTCGACGAAGCCGAGCAGGCGGTACTGCCCGGACAGGTCGTGCACCCAGGCGGCGGCCTCGCGTCCCATCCCGCCCGTGCCGACCACGACCACGTCGACGCGCGACGCCCCGGCGCTCATCGCGACCCGCCGTGTGCGCCGAGGAGCCGCTCGTAGACATCCAGGGTGACGCGGATCTGACGGCGGTCGTCGAACTCACGCTCGGCCTTGCGCCGACTGGCCGCCCCCATCGAAGCCCGCAGGATGGCCTCGTCGGCGAGGCGGGCGATCGCCGCGGTGAGCGCCACCGGGTCGCGGACCGGGACCAGCACACCGTTGGTGCCATGGTCGACGACCTGTCGGCAGCCGCGGATGTCGGTCGCGATCACCGGACGCCCCATCGCGGCGGCCTCCATCGCCGAACGCGGGAAGCCCTCCCGATGCGAGGCGAGGACGTACAGATCCATCGCCAGGTAGAGCCGCTCGACGTCGGACCGGGCGCCGAGGTGGCGCAGACCCGTGGCGGCGGCCACGGCAGCCAGCTCGTCGGTGGTGATCGCGTCCGGCTTGTCGGTGTCGGTCGGTCCCACCACCACGAACCGCACCCGCGGGTGGGTGTGTCGCAGCGCCCGGGCCGCCTCGAACACCTCGCGGTAGCCCTTCTCGGCCACCAGCCGGCCGACGAGACCGACGACGACCTCGTTGTCGCCGACGCCGAGCTCACGACGTACCTCGGCGCGCTGCGGTGCGAGCCGGTCGAGGTCGAAGCGGGCGAGGTCGACCCCGTTGCCGAGCACCTGCAGCTTGCGTGCCGGCGTGCGCAGCCGCCGCAGCACCGGCAGGTCCTCGGGGTTCTGCAGCAGCTCGGCGTCCGAGAACGTCGCGGCGGCGCGCTCGAGTCCGTAGACGACCGCCCGCTTCCGCCAGGCGTCGTCGGGCTGGGCGTACAGGCCGTGGACGGTGTTGACGACGTGCGGCACGCCGGCCAGCCGGGCGCCGATGCGGCCGTACACGCCGGGTTTCGGGTTGTGGGTGTGCACGAGGTCGGGGCGCAGGCGCCGGCACAGCCGCACGAACTCACGTGCGGCGACGAGGTCGGCCCGCACGTCTGCGGAGCGTGTCGAGCCTTCGAGCGCGACGTGGCGGATGCCGGCGTCCTCGAGTTGCGTGACGTACGGACCGGGCGCCGAGACCCCGATCACCTCGTAGCCGGCCTCACGGAAGGCCACGAGTTGCGGGAGCAGCAACAGCACCAGCGACATGTCGACGGTGGTGAGATGCACGACGCGGGGCTGACGCTTCACGATGCTGTCATCAGCATCGTGGCCCGCCACAGTTCGCAGACGGTCCCCATCGTGTACCGCCGCTCGAACGCGGCCTGGGCCCGACGGCCAGCGTCAACCGCGCCCGACAGGGCGTCCGAGACGCGGGCGACGAACGCGTCGGTCCGATCGGGCTCGACCAGGAATCCGGTTTCACCGTCGACGATCATGTCCGGCAGGGCGCCGACCCGGGTGGCGACCGTGGCGACACCGGCGAGCGCTGCCTCGATGACGACCGCCGGCATTCCCTCCGATCGGCTGGGTAGCACGAGAACGTCGCTGGCCCAGTACACCTCGCGCGGGTCGCCCAGGGTCCCGAGGAACGCGACGCGTCCGGGAGCGAGCCGTGCGGCCAGCGTCTCGAGTCGTGTTCGTTCTGGGCCGTCCCCGGCCACGAGCAGATGAGCGTCGCTGCGCGCAGCGGCGACGATGGCCACGTCGAGGTTCTTCTCGGGGGCGAGCGCGCCGACGAAGCCCAGACAGGGCCTGCCGGGCGGGATGTCGAAGCGCACCCGCAACCGTTCCCGCTGGCCGTCAACAGCGGAGAAACGCCCTTCCGGAACGCCGTTCGGGATGACGCCGATCCGACCGCTGGGTAGGCCGTACCGCTCCGCGAGCTGGGTCCCTGCCCCCTGCCAGAGGGCGACGTAGCGTGCGGGCCGGCGTAGCAGGAGGCGCACGAGCTGCTGCTTGTGCCAGGACGCGGTCCAGTAGCTGGGGTCCCCGATGAAGCGGTAGACGAAGGGCGTGCCGCTGCCGGCCAGGGCGACGCTGCATGCCTCCAAGGTCGACGAGCCATGGGCGACGACCACGTCGACGTCTTGGGCGGCCTGCCGCAGGGCACGCAAGGTCGCCGGCGCTCGCCGGCCGGTGCCGAGCACCCGCATCGCGTAAGGGTTCTGCGACGGTGTCGGATGCAGTGCCGCGATGTCGGCGTCGTCACCGCGATCGTGCAGGGCCGCCACCAGCTCGATCGCGAAGGTTTCCGCACCGCGCCTCGCGGGACTGGTGACCACGTGCAATGACTTCACCACGACACCCGAACCGGAGGGACCCGGTGCCGCACACGGCCGTGCCCGACATCAGCGGCGGCCACGTCCTCGTAGAACTGGACCATGGCCTGCACGGTCGCGTCGAGTTCGAAGCGGTCGCGGAAACGGGCCTGCTGCCTCGCTGCAACCCTCTCGGCCGTGGCCGGTGACGTCAGCACCTCACCGATCGCGTCGGCCAGGCCCGCCGTGTCGCCCAGGGGCACGAGCCACGGGTGGGCATCACCGACGACCTCCCGAACCGCCGGCACGTCGAAGGTGACCACCGGGGTGCCGATGCCGCAGGCCTCGACGACCGCCCCGCCGAGCCCCTCGTAACGGGACGAAGACGCGAAGACGTCGGCCGCGGCGACGAGGTCAGCCACGTCTTGACGCACTCCCAGCTGCACGACCGCGTCCCCAACGTCGTGCTGTTCGATCGCCCGGTTGACTTGGGGTGTGCTGCGACCGCTGCGCCCGACCAGGACGAGCAGCGCATCCCCATGCGCCGCGCGCATCCTCGCGAAGGCCTCCACCAGATACACGTGTCCCTTCTGCGGTTCCTGTCGCGCGACGTTCACCACCACCGGGCGACTGCCCCAGTCGAGCCGCGCTCGCACGTCCTGACGGCGAGCTGCCGTGCGGTGATCGAGCAGTGCCGCGCTGCGGCCACGAGGTACGCATCGCAGACGTTCGGGCGGCATGCCGAGGTGCGTCCGTGCGTGCTCTGCCGTGGCGTCGCTGATGGCATGGACGGCGCTGGTGGCATGACGCGCCAAGGCCCGGTCCACCGACCTCACGACCCAGAGCTTCCGCGGCGACACACGCTCGGCGGCACGCGCTTCCGGCGCGTACGGCGTGTTGACGACGCTACTCACCACGCGCTGGCCACCTCGGATCCAAGCAGCCAGGCGACCGGCGAAGTCAGCATCGAACAGGGTCGTGTGCAGCACATCGGGCGAGAACGCCCGGCAGGCTCCGATGACGTGCCTGACCGCGCCGGCCCTGGTCAGCGTCCTGTCGGGAGAGAAGACGGGCACGCCTGCCGCGTGCAGTTCTTCCAGCCCGTCCTTCTCCGAGCGGAGGACGACGACGGCATGAGCGAGGTCGGTTCGCGATCCGAGGATGATGCTGCGTATCGACACCTCCGCACCAGCCTGGGCGCCGACTTGATTCACGACGTGCAGCACACGAGTTCGAGACACCGCCGGATGCTCCCGTTGCGACATGAGAACCTGCTGCGCCATGCTCGACGTCCCACCGCCGGTGAGGTGCGGCGTTCCATCCGTGCTGCTGAACATTTGTGGTGGCTTGCCGAAGTGCGGTGACCTCAGTGGCTGCCGGCGAGTGCCCGGAAGCCCCGACTGTCGCGCCGAAGGTCGTCGTAGGTTCCCAGTCCGGCGACACGGCCGTTCTCCATGAACACGATCCGGTCGCACTTCTCGACCGTCGAGAGGCGGTGGGCGATCAGGATGATCGTGTGGGAACCTTTCAGGCGTTCGATCGCGTTCATGAGGGCCGCCTCCGTCATGTTGTCGAGGGCGGAGGTCCCCTCGTCGAAGATCAACACCTGCGGACGGCGGTACAGCGCGCGGGCGATCGCGATGCGCTGACGCTGGCCGCCCGAGACCCGCACCCCTCGCTCACCGACCTGTGTCTCGAGTCCATCAGGGACCGAGTCGACGAACTCCCGCAGTTGCGCGAGCTCGATCGCTTCATCGAGCGCGACTTCGTCGACGTCTTCGTCCGCGACACCGAGGGCGATGTTCGCGCGCAGCGTCCCGTCGACCAGGAACACCATCTGCGGCACGACGCCGAGGTTGCGCTGCCACGCGCGGCTATTGCGGTGCACGTCCCGCCCATCGACGAGCACCTGGCCGGCGTCCGGATCGAGGAGACCGGCGATCACGTCGACGAGCGTGGTCTTCCCGCCACCCGTCGCGCCACAGATGCCGATCTGTTCACCAGGTCGGATCGTCAGATCGACACCGGCCAGCGCGTCTCGGTCCGCGGTCGCGTAGCGAAATGCGACGCCACGCAACTCGATGCCGACGTCGAACGGCAGCGGTGCCGGCTCGCGAGCCGATCGCTCCAGGCCCTCGATGGCCTGCAGGTCGGCGTGCAGGTCGGCCAGTGGTGCGGCGGAGAATCGGATGTTGTTCAGGCCGCTGATGATGCGCTGCAGGGACGGCTGCAAGCGCAACCCGGCGTAGGCGAACAGGCCGAGTACCGAGAGCGCCGACTGCGCGTCGGTTCCCCGCATCAGGGTGAGCCCGAAGAACAGCAGGATGAATCCGATGAGCGCGAGCTCGATGATGGAGTGCGGCAGCTCGGTGAGGGTCGAGCGCAGATAGTGCGAGCGCGCCAGCTGCAGCCGGCTGCGCGCATAGACGCGCGAAAAGTGCCGCTCACGACCGAGTATTCGGATGTCACGTACGCCGTGCAGCGACTGCTGGAGGGATGCGTAGGCGTCCTTGGACGCGACGTGCGCACGGCTACCGAGTGCCTTGAGCCGCGGCTGCACGACGAACAACAGCAACGCGGCCGCAGCGCCGACCACGACGACGGCCATCCCGGTCGCCCCGGGGGCGATCGCCAACAGCACGAAGAGCATGCCGAGTGTCAAGAAGCCCTCAGCCGTCACCCGGACGACGGGCAGGAACACCTGGGAGATCAACTGATCGACGGCCTGATGCCCATTCCGGATCAGCTCCGCGGACGGGCGGCTCAGGTGCCAACTGTAGGGCCAGCGGAGGTATCCCTCGACCATACGGATCGACAGGCGGGCACCGGCGTTGTGGGCGACCCGTTGCTGAACGTAGGTGACACCGACCTGTACGGCCGTCCTGACCACGAAGAACACTGCCATCGCAATCACCAGCCACAGCAGCAGCCGCTCCTGTGCCACTCGCGGGAACAGCGCGCGAAGGTCACCGAGCATTGGGAGTTCGACATCCCCGCTCGGGTCGACCACGAGCGCGAGCAGGACGTAGACGAGCACCGCACCGAGCATCTCGAAGCCGCTGGCGATCACCGCCAGCACGACGAGACTGAGCCAGCGTCGCGATTGCCCACGCCCGACCAGGTGGAACGCCTGTCGAAGTGTCTGCCCCACGTCCGACCCCACGCTTCGGGTGCTCGTGCGCCCTTCGCACGACCCGGTCCCGGCAACAGCCCCGCCCCGAGACGTGGGCGAGCGTAACGCCTACGGCCCACGGTGGCCCGCGGCTCGCCGTATTCTTCGACGCATCGTCACGAGGGGCACGGTGGGGGCATCGCAGGTTCTGGCGCTCGGCATGGGCGGTGTCGCGGCGGTCGGGATCCTGTTCGCATTGCGTTGGGCCCTGCGCCGAGAGGACGACGCCCGTCTGCGGCGCATCCTGGTGCTCGGCCTGGGCGCGAAACTGGTCGGCGCCATAGCGCGATACACCATCATGGGCGACCTCTACGGCGGACGCGGGGACTTCAACCGCTACGTCGAGAACGGCCGCAGGCTGGCAGGCGTCATCCGATCCGGTCAGTTGCCCGAGCAGGCCCGGGAGACCGGTACGCCCTTCATGGACTTCCTCTCCGGTGTGCTCTTCGCCGTCGCGCCGGCGCACGTGCTCGTCGGCTTCGCCGTCTTCTCCCTGCTCGCCTATGTCGGTGCCTACCTGTTCGTGCAAGCGGCGAAGCTGGCGGCTCCCGGGGCGGATCTGCGCCGCTACGCCATGCTGGTGATGTTCCTGCCCACCATGGTGTTCTGGCCCTCCAGTCTGGGCAAGGAGGCCTGGCTCGTCTTCGGACTCGGACTTGCCACCTACGGGGGAGCCCGTGTGTTGGCGCGACAACGCTTCGGTTACCTCGTGTTGGTGCTGGGCACCCTCGCGACCTATCAGGTTCGCCCACACATGGGAGCGCTGTTCGGCCTCGCGTTCGCAGGCGCCTTCCTCGTGAGAGCCCGTGACCGCAGCATCAAGCAGAGCGCCGCAGGGTTCCTGATCGGACTGATCATCGCCGGCACGGGCGCCGTCGTGCTGATCATGAACTTCGGCGACCGACTACCCAAGGACGAGTCGGTGGAGGGTTCGACGACCGATCAGATCTTCGCCGAAACCGATCGCCGCACCAGCCAGGGAGGCTCGGGATTCGAGAGCCGGCCGGTTCGCAACCCCGTTGACTTCGTGCATGCCGCGATCACCGTCCCGTTCCGCCCGTTCCCGACCGAGGCACACAATCGTCAAGCGCAGCTGACCTCCCTGGAAGGGGTGTTCCTGCTCGGCCTGTTCGCGGTGTCCCTCCCTCGGCTCTCCAGCGTGCCACGTCGCATACTCAAGCAACCGATGGTGACGCTCGCGGCGGCCTACAGCATCGGGTTCATCACCGCGTTCTCCAACGTCGGCAACTTCGGCATCCTGACCCGACAGCGTGCGCAGCTGCTCCCGTTCGTCGCGCTGCTGCTCGTTCTGCCCGTCGAGCAAGGTCACCGAGCGCCGGCGGCGCCGTCCAGGGAGAACATCCGGTTCCGCCGCCAGCCATCGCCAGCGCTCGTGTACCTCCCTCCGAAGGGCGAGCAGCAGGGCGGAGACGAACCCGCGACCTGAGTCGCGAGTCCAGCCCTGCCCTGCATCGCGGGCGCGAGCTCAGCCGTAGTCGGCGGTCCGCCCGCCGACGGCCATCCGGCAGATCTCGGCGCCATCGACGTCGGACCACGACGACGGTGTCCGACTCACGGCCGCTCCCCACGTGCGAGCAGCGCGGTGTAGAGCTCGGTCGTCCGCTGTACGGCCCGGTCGATCGAGAAGTGCTCGGCGACATGCTCTCGACCCGAGTGGGCCAGGCGATGCCGCTGTTGCTCGTCGTGTAGGAGCTCGAGCAGTACACCGGCCAACGCTGCCGGCCGACGGGCAACCACCAAACGACCGGTGACGCCGTCTCGGACAGCTTCCGGCACACCACCGACGCGAGTGGCCACACACGCCACTTCGGCGGCCATCGCCTCGATCAGCGCAATTGGCAGTCCCTCGAAGCGCGAACCGAGCACGAACACATCGAGGGCCGGTAACAGATCGAGCGCGTCGTCGCGTCGCCCAAGAAATCGCACCGCCGCAGACAACCCGAGGTCCGTCACGCGACTTCTGAGCCCCACCTCGAGCGGTCCGGTCCCGACGAGGAGCAGACGGGTCCGCGGCAACTCGACGTGGACCTGCGCGAAGGCCTCGAGCAGGCCGGCATGATCCTTCTTGGGGGTGAAGTTGGCCACACAGCCGATCAACAGGTCGTTGTCGGCAAATCCGAGGCGGGTCCGCGCGTCCTGCCTCGCCACCGGCCCGCGCGGCGCCGTCTCCGGCACGACGCCGTGCAACAGCGTCTCCGTCTCAGGTGCTCGACCGCCAAGACCGACAGCCGGCGGGCGGATCGAACCGGTCACCCCGTCGCTGACCGACAGGACGGCATCGTTGCGACCGTAGGTGACCGCGTTGGCCAGACGCGTCGGTAGTCGGTACCGCTCCCACTGATTGTGTTCGGTGTGGACCACGGTGACGGACCTCGGCACGCTCAGGCGCACGACCGCGGCCGGCACCGGACTGTGGGTGTGGACGAGGTCGTACCCCTCGCGCCGGACCAGCCGCGCCAGTCGTCGCATCCAATGTCCGGGCCGGTCCTCCGGTCGGGCCAGCGCGGCCACGCGGACCCCGTGTGCCCGCAACCCCGGGACGAGTGCGTCCTTGTGCGGCAGCACGTAGGCGACGTCGACCACGAAGCGGTCGGCGTCGAGGCGCGGGACGACCAGGGAGAGCAGCCGTTCGGCACCGCCGAGGCCCAGCCCCTTGATCACCCACAGGACACGAGACCGGCTCAATGCAACGGCCCTTTCCATGGCGGACGGATGACATCCCAGATCGCTCAATCGTGCCCCGACTTCGCACCCGCAGCTGCATGCGCTCAGACATCGAACATCGCTCGCACGCCACGAAGGAGCCAGCTGCGGCGCGGCTCCTGACCGACCTGTTCGACGAAACCGGATGACGGAAGCGCCGCCCGGACGAAACGGAGCTTCGTCCGCGGACCCGGGAGAAAAGGCAAGGAGGCGCGCAGCTTGACTGCGTGATGCCGGTTGCGTCCGACATAGGCCTCGATGGCCCGGCGTTCGGCACGGGTGGATTCGTGCCGCTCCGCCCAGTCGACGAGCGGTCCACCGACCTCCAGATCGAGGTGTTGACGGCAGAGCCGGAACGCGCGTGCAAGCACCGCTTGGGCACGCCACTGGTGCGCGAGCCATTGCACGTGCGGGATGCTGTGGGTGCCGAACGCCAGCAACTGTGCGACGTCGCGCAGACTGCTCAACCGCGGGTCGGGATCACCGAGCGCCGCGTGATAGCACGCGTGGAGCAGACGGGTCTCGGCACCCAGGGTCCGGACGTCGTGTCCCCCGAGGACGAAGGTGCGACTCGACCGGAACAACTCGTCGAGTTCGATCCGCAGACCGAACGTGGCGAACACCAGATTGCGATGCGCGTCGAGCTCGTCACCTCCCCTGCCTCGCAGGGTGGCACCCTTGCCGAAGTGCCGGTCGAACGCCGGGCTGGTGGGCGGGAACAGGCGCCGGTAGCCGGTCGCCACGAGCATCCCCATCGCGTCGTCGAACTGTTCCGAACGGAACAGCAAGTCGTTGTCGTTGAACGTGCGCACCGCCGGGTCGGGATACATCAGGTGCGCCGAGGACGTCCCCTTCAACACCACCGCCTCGACCCCCCCGGTTTCGAGCACGTCAAGGATCCGCAACAGGCGGCGCTCGAGATGGATGCCCCAGATCATCGCCTGCAGGTGCGCATCCTCGACCTGCTCGGCCTGCTCGTCGGTTGCCGGGAAGACGCCGTCCTCGATCGCGGACTGCAGGAACCCCAGCACGCGATGATGCCGCACGGCGGCGAGCATCTCCGTCCATGCGTCAGCGGGCAACGGGGCAGCAGGCATCGGTGCGCGACCGCCGGGAAGGCCGTGGCTGGAGGCCGCCCGCAACCACGGGATCACGTCGTCACCACTCCCAGGCCACGGAGCTCGTGCAGGAAGGACGTCAGCGCTGGCTGGATCGCACCGACCTCCTCGGTGTAGAACGTCGACAACTCGCCGGCCAGGGCATCCGCCGATCGTCCGTCGTCGCCGAGCAGGAGCCAGATGAGGGCGCTGCTGCCGTCGAGCACCAGTGCATGTTCCTCGCCGGGTGGGATCAACACGATCCGGACCCCCGACCGACGCCAGAGCGCCAGCGGATTCCGCCGCCACTCGGCGGAACTCATACCCGCTCGGCCGGGGTGACGTCGTCCAGAGCCTGCGTCGCTGCGGCCTTGCGCAGCGGCTCGTAGTAGTGGCCATAGCGCCGCGGCGAGTCGTCGCCACCGAGGAGCACGATGCCGGCCACCGTGGCCTTGAGTTGCGTTAGCGTCTCGAGGGCACGGCGCGCAAGTGACGCGGCCAGACGTCCGCTGCAGGTGACGACGAGCACCGAGTCGACGTGCGGGACCAGCGCCGCTGCCTCGTTGGTCGCGAGCAGAGGGCCGGCGTCGAAGACGACGATGTCGGCATGCTCACGTGCTTCGGCGACCAGATCGGCGCATCGGCTGAAGAACCACACCGGCGCGACCCCGGGTGTTCCGGCACGGACGGTCGTGACGCGCGGCACCGCCGAGGACACGATGAGGCCCTGGAGTCCGTCGAAACGCGGGTCGGCGTAATCGCGCAGACTCGGCCCCTTCTCGGCGCCGAGGAGATCGGCGACGGCGGATCGGCGGAAGTCACAGTCGACCACCAGGACCCGCTGCCCCGTCTCCGCGAAGCTGGCGGCAAGATTGCCGACGATGGTGGACTTGCCTTCGCCCGCCCGTGCCGAGGTGACCAACAAGGTCCGCGGTGGGCCGCTGCCCTCGATGCGTTCGGCGGACCCGACGGCCGCACTGCCCGTCGGCGTGCTGCGGTCGAGCTGCCACCGCAACGCCAACGCGAGCGTCAGTTGCAACGAGCGGTAGACCTCCGCCGCGCGGGAGCCGGGTCGTGTCAGTGCTGGCAACGGGTCCTGGTGCACCTCACGTCGTCGCATCCGGGGCAACTCGGCGATGACCGGCAGGCCGTAGGCGTCCTCGACGTCCTGTCGGGTGCGCAGCCGGCTGTCGAGCCAGTCGATGGCGAATACGGCACCCAAGCCGGCGAACAGTGCGGCGAACAGTGCGAGCACGAACCGAAAGCCCCGATTGGTCGGCATGCTGAACAGCTGGCCGGTCGCGATCGGGGTCGGCACCGGCTCCTGCAGCGTCGTGAAGGTCGGGTTGTCGCCGATGGTGCGCGCGTTGAGCGACTGCACCTCGGCCTGCAGCAGGCCGTACTGCTCGACGAGCACGTCGAGTTCCGCCTCGAGCAGTCGACGCTCGATGCTCGACTCGGTCAAGCCGTTGATCTCGTCCTCGAGGCCGCGGATGCGCTCTCCGAAGGCGAGCAGGCGCTCGACGGCCGCGTCGAAGTCCCGCTGCACACCCGCCGCCGCGCGGCCGTCGAAGAACTCACGCAGCACCTCGGCGTAGGTGTTGACGACCAGGGCGGCCTGGTCGGCCGTCGGCTGCACCGTGGTGAGCTCGAGCGTCCCGAGCTCCTTGTTCGGCGCGATGGAGACCGATTCGGCCGTGCCCACCGGGAAGCCGTCCCCGAGTGCCCCCGTGACCCTGGTGCGGACCTCGCCCTGCTGCGCGAGCAGAACGACCAGATCGAGGTTGCCGGTCTCCACCGTCGGGTTCTCGCTGAGCAGCAGATGCGTCGCCGTGTAGTTCACGCCAGGCTCGACGTCCGCCTGGGGGGCGTGAGCGGGCAGGGTGAGCCACGTACCGACGAGGGCGACCACGACGAGGCCGGCGACCACCGTCCACCAGCGTCGCAGCGCGAGGACGAACCGGATGATCGGCGCATCGACCGTCATCGAGCCGTCACTCCCGCAGCCTGATGAGGTCTGGCGAGGTCAGGTCGAGACATTGCGGGAGCTCCCCGTCGAACAGCAGGCGGATCGTTTCCTGGTCGTCACGCTCGGCGGCGGCCACCGACAGCCCCTGCACCGTCGCCGACACGATGCCAGGGTCGACGGCCGGAGGATGCAGGCGCAGGATCTTCGGGTGGCTCGTGTGCTCAGCGCGCTCGTCCGAGGTCCGCAGCTCCTCGGTGATCTTCTCGCCGGGGCGCAAACCGGTGACCTGCACCTCGATGTCTGTCCCGACGCGAAGGCCGGCCAGGGAGATCATGCGGTGTGCGAGGTCGACGATGCGCACGGGAGCGCCCATCTCGAGCATGAACACCTCGCGGTCCTCGGCCAGGGCTGCCGCCTGCAACACCAACTGCACGGCTTCGGGGATGCTCATGAAGTACCGCGTCATGTCCTGGTGGGTGACCGTGACCGGTCCGCCACTGCGGATCTGCCGGACGAAGGTCGGCACCACACTTCCCCGACTGCCGAGGACATTGCCGAAACGGACGGCACACCAGGCCGCACCCTGCGGCGCGTTGGCGTGGACCAGGCGCTCGCCCATTCGCTTGGACGCGCCCATGACGCTCGAGGGATTGACGGCCTTGTCCGTGGAGATGAAGACCACCCGCGGGGTGGCCACGGAGCGGGCCGCGGTCACGAGGTTCTCCGTCCCGAGCACGTTGTTGGTGACGGCCTCGCGCGGGTGGGACTCCAGCAACGGCACGTGCTTGTTGGCAGCCGCGTGGAACACGATGTCCGGACGTTCGCGCTCGAACAGTTCCCGCACGGCTCGTCGATCGCGGACGTCGAGCAGGATGGGAACCGCCCGCCCTTCGATGGCCGCCATCGCGTCGAACAGGTGGGTCTCGTCGCGGTCGAGCACCAACAGTCGCGCCGGGGCGTAGGCCGCGACCTGACGTACGATCTCCGAACCGATGGATCCGCCACCCCCGGTCACGAGCACACACCGTCCCTTGACGAGCGCCTGGACCGAGGCGAGATCGGTCGAGATGGGTTCGCGCCCGAGCAGGTCGTCGATGGACAGGTCACGCACGTCCCGCAGGTGCGGCTGGTTGTCCATCAACTCGGAGACGCTGGGCAACACCTTCAGCGGGACACCCAGCCGCGCGGTCGCGTCCGCGACCCGGCGCACCAGGGTGGAGTTTGCCGACGGGATCGCCAGCAGCACCTGCTCGGCTTGCACCTGGCGGCCGACCTCGACGAGTTCGTCGATGGAACCGAGGATCGGCACGTTCCCGAGCAGCCGGCCGACCTTGCGCGGGTCGTCGTCGACGAACCCGACGATGGTCGCGTTGGGGGTCGGCATCCGTGAGAGCTCACGGAGGATCGATCCGGCCGACTCGCCGGCCCCCGCGACCAACACCCGGGTCCCGCCACCCCCACCGCGGCGGTGGAAGGCGAACAGGCGCGACTGGAACCGGAGGACGCCGAGCAGCGCGGTCGTCAGCAGGCCGCCCGCGAGCACCACCAGCAACGGAACCGCGCGATCGATCAGGTACACGCCGGCGAGCAGGCTGCCCATCGCGACGACGCCGGCGGCGGCGATGCGCTGGGCTTCGAGGATCGATGCCTGCTGCCAGACCGGCCCGTACACCCCCGCTACACGGTTGGTGACGACGTGGGCGACCACGGCGATGGGCAGGAACCGCAGCAGACCGTTCCACGCCGCGGCGGGAACGGCCAGTTCGTAGCGCAGGACCAGTGTCGTCGCGTAGGCGACTCCGACGAGCGCGACATCGAGGATCGTCAGCGCCACGTCGGAAGGCCCTCGTACGCTGCGTCGCGCCGCCGACGTCCACCACGCGGCGCGCCCGTGCACGCGCACGTCCCCATCGAGCATCATGTCCGCCCCTCGTTCCCTGTCCATGCCACCAGTCCGGCTCGCTCGAGCGCCCCGAGAACCACCTCGATGTCGTGCAACGCCGCGCCGTACGACACCGAGAACACGGTGCAGATGGCTCGGACGAGCTCCTCGATCGTGGTGGTGCCGTCGCAGGCCTCCCAGATGGCGCGTGCCGGTGCATTCAGGACGTGCCGCTGACTGCTACCAGCAACGAACAACACGCTCTCGGTTCCGCCGTCATACCGTTCGACGTCACCGCGCCGGGACGGAAGCGTCTGCGTCACGCCCCGGTGAGCCGCCAACGACGGGACGGGATCGTTCACGACGCAGCCTCCACGATGCGTCCCAGGCGCTCTGCCATACCGGTCTGCTCCACCAGAGCGACCGCCTCCGCGCGGGAGCGGACGCCGAGCTTGCGCAGGAGGCGCTGCAGGTGCGTGCGCGCCGTCTCCGGTGAGATGAACAGCGCGCTGGCGATGCCGAGCTGGTCGCTCCCCTCCACGAGGAGCGCCAGTACCTCACGCTCGCGAGGCGTCAGCACCACGAGCCGCTCTGCGGCCTGTGCAGCATCGCGCTGACGACGGATCAGGCGTCGGAGCAGCGGTCCCAGCAGTACGGCCGGGACGACCGTCTCCCCTCGCGCGATCGCTTCGACCGCCCGAGCGACGCCGGTGATGCCGTTCTCGCCAACCGTGTAGCCATCGGCGCCGGCCTCGATCGCATCGAGGAGGCGAACCTCATCGGCTGCGCGGTCCAGCAACAGCACGCGAGGGCGGCCGTCGGCGCGTGCAGCCGCGCAGATCCGCCCGGCGTCAGCGACTCCCACCGCCACGACGACCACCGCGGCACCGACACGCTCCATCTGCAACAGCGCCGTCGACGCGTCGTCGGCACAAGCCGCGACCTCGATACCGGGCTGCCGGTCGAGTGCGGCTGCGGTGACCTCACGCCGCAGTCGGTGCGGGTCGACCAACACGACCCGGACGCGCACCGGCGAGGCCGGTCGCTCCTCCGATCCGACGGCATCCACTTCGGGCGCCACCGCATGGAGGAACTGCCGAAGGCTGGCGTCGATGCCCAGGCGCACGGTCACCGACGAGTGCAGTCCGACATCCAGGGCGGCGCCGAGACCGATCACGGCAGCAGGTGCGCACCCCGACACCCGAGCCCAGGCAGCGTCGGAGTCGTCATGGCCGAGTTCGACCGCCAGAGCGGTCAGGTCCTGTGGCCATGCCGACGGATCGGGAGGCAGCAGTGTGGCCTCGACACCGCAACGTCCGAGCGCCGCATCAAGGCCCTCCGCGAAGGCACGATCAGCCGCAAGAATGCCCACTCGTACCGTTGCTTCGCCCCGAGCCATGGCTCGCCTGTCGCCCCTTGCGAGCCGCTCGACTCGCGCCCCTCCGCCGGCCTGCCCATCACCCCAACTGCTGACATCCGTCGGACAACGAGGAGCATGCATGTCCCTGCTCGACTCGTCAATCGAATCGGCAGAAGAGAAGTGCTTGCCGCAAAGGACCACATTCGAAGGACGAAGGAACTACATTGGTTCGATTTCACTTCGGAAGGCGACTGGAACACTTGCCACACGCGTTCGACCGAACCATGCAGTAACTAGTCGATGTGGTTCAAACCATCAAAGGCCAGACGGCCCCTTTTCGTCGGCCAGGAGTGCGCGATACACCTTCTGGTCGACGTCACGGACCGCACGCCCCGCCGGAATCGGGAAACTGGACGTCGTCTCCTTTGATCGCAGCGGGGGCGGGTTCCGGCTCCAGGCCATCGAGCAGCCCCAGCCGTCCGAACTCCTCCACGAGGGCCAGTACATCGCTGGCGACCTGATCACGGGGGGCTCCGAAGGCAGCAGCGAGTTCGTCGACCGCCTGATCGATCGACGTCTCACCGTCCATGCAGCTGCATACGGCCGCCCCGATGGGGTCGAGTTGGTGCAGCATGCCGCGTTGTTCATCGAAGAGCAGGGTCTCCTCCGCGACGGGCATTGCGATCACGCCGCTGCCGAGACTCGGAACGTAGGAACCATCGATAACGAATGACATGGCCCCTCCACGTCCGACCCACGCAGGCGCCGATTCCGCGACCGGACGCCGGACGGAGACCATGCCGCATCAGTGAAATGTTCGCACGTTGGTCGCCCGCATCGTTCGCCGAACGCCCTCTTCTGACGTTCTCGAGCTACCGACTGCGGCGATCTCTCGCTGCAGTATGGTGTGCGGTCGTGGGGATAGGGCGGGGGCTTTTGGTGCGGGAGTCACCATCGGACGGCAGGTCGGCGATTCTGTCCAGGCAACGTGACGAGCGGTGCCATCACCGAGTCGGGCCGTTCCAGTGCTTCGGGCGTAGCTGGAGCATCCGCACCTCCGACCCCGAACTGTCCACTCATCTCGACGCCTGTTACGCACCGATGCGGAGCTCGGACGCCGACGACCGATCGGCGTGCTTTTCGGTTCTGACGCCCGACCACGGCCGTGGCGGCGTCTGGCGCGACGACATCGAGATCGCCGTATCGGCGGACCCCGGGACCCTGGTTGCTCAACTGTTCTGGGCCGTGAACCGTCACGTGATCCAGCCCGTCCAGGACCGCGTGCTCCTGCATGCCGGAGCGGTCGCACGTGGCGACGCGGTCGTACTCCTGCCGGCTGCCATGGAGTCCGGCAAGACGACGTTGGTGGCGGGACTCCTGGATACGGGCCTGGCCTATCTCACCGACGAGGCGGTGGCCTTGTCCGCCGACGGACTGGTCCAGGGATATCGGAAGCCGCTCTCACTGGACCCCGGGTCCTGGCCGGTGCTTCCTCACCACGAGCCGGAACTTCCCCAGCGCCTCAAGCACTACCACCGTGACCAGTGGCAGGTCCTGGCAACGGGGTTCACCGATGTCGTCGCGGAGGGCTACCTCCGGCTGCTCGTGTTCCCCGAGTACGTCGCGGACCAGCCGGTGCGGCTCGAGCCGCTGTCAGGAGCTGATGCGCTCCGTCACGCCTCGTCGTGTGCCTTCGCGGTCGAAGAGACCTCGAGCGGCATCCGTGAACTGCGTGGTCTCAAGAACGCACTCACCGACGTGCCCGCCTTCCGTCTCTCGTTCGGACGACTCGACGAAGCGGTTGCAACCGTACGACGCCTGATGGCGGCGGCCGACGATGCTTGAGAAGCACCCGAGGCGGCGGCCCGAGACCGTCCCTCCACTGCCGAGCTGAATCAGGCTTGGAAGACCTGCACCGCCTGTCCATGCGGGTAGCCCGTCCCGGTGGGCCCGAGGAACGCCGTCGCCATGGACTTCGAGCCGCTCTTCACCAGCGCCCACTTGACGCGGTAGTTCGCGCTCGGGGTGATCGTCCACACCTTGTCGTCGGTGCACGAGAGGCTGACGCGCCCATCGGTGGGGCTGCCCTGCGGCGTGTTCTTCCACTCCTCTTGGAGCGCGGGGTAGCCGTCGAAGTGCTTGTTCAACTCCCCGCCGCCCTCGAACGTGCACTCCGTGTTCTTCCCGGCGTCCTCGTACTTGTAGCGGGTACTCGACCGGTTCTCGATGACGAAGGCGACGAACGAGATGTCCTGGCCTCCGGTCGGCGGAGGCGGCGACGTCTGGGCCGCGAACGCCGGTGCGCTCTGGATCAGTGGCGCAGCCCACACCATGCCCCCGACCACGGCGGTGCGCTTGAGGAAGTCGCGGCGTCCGGCGCCCGCGCCCTCGATCTTCTCGTCGTCGTGCATCTCGTCCCCTCGTGCCGACGGCCGCAGGTGACCGTCCCAGCAACCAGCACATTACGCGCGACCGCTGCGGTGACGGTCCTGCCCGCACGTAGATTTCGTACGCAGCGATCTCCGGGCGGTACACGCTGTCGGGCCTTCAACGACCTAGGACGTGGCCAATCTCGGTGACGACCTCGTCCTGCTCCGCCTCCGTGAGCGACGAGCCGCTGGGCAGGCAGAGTCCTTCCTCGAAGAGCCGCTCGGCCACCTTGCCACCGAGCACGTCGCAGTCGCCGAAGACCGGCTGGCGATGCATCGGCTTCCAGACAGGTCGCGCCTCGATGCCGCGTGACCGGAGATGCTGCCGCAACGCTTCCCGGTCGACCCGCGCAACCAGCGGGTCGACCGTCAAGCAGGTGAGCCAGTGGTTGCTCTCGTCAGGGTCGCCCATCGGCGCGAAGTGGACGCCCGGATGGTCCGTCAGCGCCTCCCGATAGCGGCGTCCTATCTCCCGACGACGGGAAACCCGTTCCTCGAGCTTGCGCAGCTGTGCCCGGCCGAGGGCCGCCAACAAGTTGCTGAGGCGGTAGTTGTAGCCGACCTCCACGTGCTCGTAGTGAGCGGCCGGCTCACGGGCCTGCGTGGCGAGGTGCCGGGTGCGCGCCGCCAGATCCGCGTCCGTGGTCACGAGCATCCCACCCCCCGAGGTCGTCAGGATCTTGTTGCCGTTGAAGGAGAACACGCCAGCCGCACCGAACGTGCCGGCGGCGCGACCACGATGGCGGGCGCCCAGCGCCTCGGCCGCGTCCTCGACCAGCGCCACGCCATGGTCGCGGCACAACGGCGCGAGACGCTCGTAGTCGCAGCAACGGCCGTAGAGGTCGACGGCCACGAGCGCCCGGTACGGCCGGCCGATGCGCGCTGCCTCGTCGAGCGCCTCGGCGACGAGATCGACGTCGAGGTTCCACGAGTCCTCGGTGGCGTCCACGAACACGGGCTCTGCGCCCAGGTAGCGAATCGGAGCGGCGCTCGCGACGAAGGTCATCGTCGAGCACAGGACCCGGTCACCGGGGCCCACCCCCACCTGACGGAGCGCGAGGTGCAGGGCGGCGGTTCCCGACGAGAGCGCCACGGCGTGCGGAGCGCCCAGCACGGCGGCGAACTCCGCCTCGAACGCATCGACGTCTGGGCCGAGGGGCGCGATCCAGTTCGACTCGAACGCTTCGAGCAGGTGCTCGCGCTCCTCCACCCCGACGTGTGGTGGTGACAGGTGGATCCGGATCGGTGGGTCGGCGGTCACGTCAGCGCACGCTGGCGCCGCCCAGGGCGTACTCGGGCAGCGTGCGGAACCAGTCGATGGTCTGCCGCAACCCCGTCTGCAGGTCGACGGGTTCCAGCTCGGGGAACAGGGCACGAAGTCGCGTCGCGTCGGCCTGCGAGTGGCGCACGTCCCCTTGGCGTGGTGCACGGTGTTCACGGACGAGCGGTGTTCCCACCTGACGTTCCAACTCGTCGATCAGTTCGAGCAGCGTGCAGCGGCTGCCGAAGGCGAGATTCACGGCCGTGTCGCTGGTCACGCGACGCTGCAGCGCATCGATGACCGCCATGCTCACCGACCCGACGTAGGTGAAGTCGCGGGTCTGGAGCCCGTCTCCCTCGATGGGGACCGGCACCCCACGCATGGCAGCGTCGAGGAACGCCGGGATCGCGGCGGCGTAGGCGTGCCCGGCGGCCTGCAGAGGACCGAAGACGTTGAAGAACCGGAACGGCAGGACGGGAAGGCCGAAGCAGTGGGCGTAGGCGAGCGCATACGCCTCCGTTGCCTGCTTCGACACCGCGTAGGGCGACATCGGTCGCAGCTGCAGGTTCTCGGACTTCGGCAGGGCGGGGTTCGCGCCGTACACCGACGAGGACGACGCGAGTACCACGTGCAGGTTCCCGGCACGACGTGCCGCCTCGAGCACCGACAGCGTGCCGGTCGCGTTGACGAGGTGACTGGCCATCGGATCATCGATGGAGCGCGGGACTGACGGCAACGCCGCCAAGTGCACGACCGCGTCAGCGCCGGCAAAGGCCGCCTGCAGCAGGCCCTCGTCGAGGATGCTCCCGATCCTGACATCGACCGGTGTCTCGACGTCCTCGTCGTCGATGCCTGCAAGATTCGCCAGTCCACCAGTGGACAGGTCGTCGACGACGACCACACCGGTGATCCCCGGCGTCGTCACCAGGCGCCTGACGAGGTTGGCGCCGATGAACCCAGCGCCTCCGGTCACCACGACCCGCATGTTCCACCCCCCACATCCCTGGGACGTGCCCCCACGCACGACACGGTTCCCCCGGATCGCCCCGATCCGCGTACAGGAACCGACTTGCCCGTCGGAGACGCTAGCCCGACGCAGGCGTCGTGTCTCGCCAACGGAGAAAGACGTCGATTCGCTCGTCCGAGCCCGGTCGGCGGGAGCCGTTCCCCGCCAGTTCCCGAGACAGGGCATGCCTGCCTCTGTACGGTTCGGCGTGGGGGCAGACGCATCCTCTCCGTTCGAGGTCCACGTGCCGGGGTTCCAGGAACTGTTGGTCATCGCGGTCGTGGCGGTGCTGGTCGTCGGTCCGAACCGGCTCCCCAAGTTGACAGGTGACGTGGCGAAGGTGTTGTCGCGCCTCCGTCAAGAGACCGGTACCGCGTTGGCCGAGCTAAAACGCGAGGCCGCGGTCGACGGATTCGGCGAGGATTTCCGCACGGTGAGACGTGAGGTTCGCGGCGCGCGATCGACCGCCCGCGAGGTACTGCAGTCCGAACTCCGCGCCGCGCTCGACGCGCCTTCCGATCCAGGGGCTGGTGGAGGATCCGCCGATCCGCTCGGCGCGGGCGGGGAGGACGGCGAGGCCGGCGTCTGCCTCAGCACCCGCTCGAGCGTCGAACTGCCAACCGATCCGGTCATCGAGGCCCGACCCAACTGCGGCCTCTCGCGACGTCGGGCTACGCCTCGCTGACTCGCCGCGAGCGCGTCAAGCTTGCAGGGGCACGGGCCAGGCGGCGGTCCACGGCGCCGACCCGCCGCTCCACAACTCCTCGAGCTGGTGCTTGTCGCGCAGGGTGTCCATCGGATGCCAGAAGCCGGCGTGGCGGTAGGCGGCGAGGTTGCCCTCGGAGGCCAACCGCTCCAGCGGCTCGCGTTCCCACACCGTGTCGGGTCCGTCGACGTAGTCGAGGGCCGACGGTTCGACGACGAAGTAGCCGCCGTTGATCCACGCCTCCCCGCCACCGTCGCCGCTGCTCGGCTTCTCGTGGAAGCGGGTGATCTTGTCCTCGTCGGGCGCGATCGTCAGCGCGCCGAAGCGTCCCGGCGGCTGCACCGCGGTGAGCGTGACCAGGGCGTCCTGGCGACGGTGGAAGGCGAGCAGGTCCGACATGGAGACGTCGGCGACCCCGTCGCCGTAGGTGAGGAAGAACGTGTCGTCGAGCAGATCACGCACGTGACGGACACGGCCTCCCGTCATCGTGTGCAGGCCGGTGTCGACCAGGGTGACCCGCCAGGACTCGCGCGGGGAGCGGTGGATCTCCACCTCTCCCGAGCCGAGGTCGACCGTGAAGTCCGACTCCCAGCGGCAGTAGTTGACGAAGTACTCCTTGAGCAGGTCCCCCCGGTAGCCGCAGCAGACGACGAAGTCGTCGATCCCGTGCGCGGCATAGGTCTGCATGATGTGCCAGATGATCGGCCGTCCGCCGATCTCGACCAGCGGCTTGGGACGTACCGAGGTCTCTTCGCTCAGTCGCGTCCCGAATCCGCCGGCGAGCAGGACCGCCTTCATACCGACTCCCCTCGTCCCCCGTTGCCGATGCCCGACGGTACCCGGCAGGGCGGCGTGGGACCTCGGTTTCGCGCCGGGTCACCCCGTCGTGTCCGCCGACGGCACGTGCGGCCAGGACGCGTCCTTGTCGGACACCGAGGCGACCGGCAGCGGCCAGGGGATCTCGAACATCGGGTCGGCGTGGTGCACGCCGCCCTCCGCCCCCGGCGTGTAGGGGTGGCTGGCGGTGTAGAGCAGTTCGGTGTCGTCGACCAGGGTCTGGAACCCGTGCGCGCAGCCGGCCGGGACGAACAGTGCCCGGCGGTTGTCCGCGGTCAGCTCGACCCCGACCCAGCGACCGTAGGTCGGCGAGTCGGGTCGCACGTCGGCCGCGACGTCGAAGACGGCGCCACGGACGCAGCGAACCAGCTTCGCCTCCCCGTGGGGCGCATGTTGGAAGTGCAGCCCGCGCAGCGTCCCTGCCCGCACGCTGTGGTTGAGGTTCATCTGCGCCACGTCCGCCTCGAGCCCGTGGGCCGCGAGTTCCTCGGCGCAGTAGGCGCGCGCGAGGCTGCCCCGCTCGTCGGCGTGCGGCTCGACGTCCACGACGAACACGCCGTCGACCTCGGTCGGGGTGAACCGCATCCGTCGGGCTCCTCTGTCAGACTCCGCGGCTCCGTCGACCGCCAGGGGAACGCTAGGTGACCTCGCCCCACCCGGCTACGCCGCACGCTCACACGCCGGCCGTCGACACGCCGGCCGTCGACACGGCTGCCGCCGACGGTCCCGTGTGGGCCGTCGTGCTCGCCGGCGGCAGCGGCAGCCGGTTCGGCCGCCCCAAGCAGTTCGTCACGGTCGCCGGACACCGGCTGGTCGATCTCGCGCTCGCCGCGGTGCGCGACTGCTGTGACGGTGTCGTGCTGGTCCTGCCACCAGGTGCCGACTGGGACGGCGCGCCGGTCGACGCGGTCGTCACCGGCGGCCCCGACCGGCCCGCCTCGGTGCGCAACGGGCTGGCCGCGGTCCCGGCGCACCGGGGCGTGGTCGTGGTGCACCAGGCCGCCAACCCGCTGGCCGACGCCGCCCTGGTCGAGCGGCTCGTGCGCACCGTCCGCGACGGTGCCGACGCGGCCGTCCCGGGTCTGCGCCCCGGCGACCTCGTGCGCCGGACCCGCGACGGCCGGCTCGACGAGGTCGTCGGCCGTGACGAGCTGGTGCTGGTCCAGACCCCCGCGGCGTTCCGCAACGACGTCCTGCGCCGGGCCCACGCCGCCGGCGCGACCGCACGCGCCACGGCGAGCGGACCGGCCGGCGGACCGGCCGGCAGGGCGGCCGGCGGGGCGGCCGGCGGGTCCGCTCCCCCACCGGCGCTCGAGGACACGGCGCTGGTCACCGCGATCGGGCACGACGTCGTCGTGGTGCCCGGCGACCCGCGCAACGTGCACGTCGTGACGCCGCACGATCTCGACGTCGTGGCCGCTCTGCTGGCCCGTGACCGTTAGCCTTCGCCGGCGTCCGCACCGGACGCCGACGGACGGACGACGGGGACAGGGCGGCAGACGATGGGCAGTGGCGTGAGCGCGGTACCGGACGTGACGGCCGATGACCTGCGCCGTCTGGCAGAGCGGCTCGACGGCGTCTTCACCCGCATGGCGGGCGACGACCTGCTGATCACCGGCGGTGCCGGCTTCCTCGGCTACTACCTGGTGCAGGCCCCGTTGGCCTGGAGCCGGGCGAACCCGTCCCGGCCGGCGATCCGGGTCACGGTGCACGACAACTTCCTGCGAGGCGTGCCGGCCTGGCTGACCGACCTCGACGACGCGTCGCTGCGGGTGGTCGAGCGCGATGTCCTCGCGCCGCTGCCGGCCGACGAGCCGACCTTCGACTGGATCGTGCACGCCGCGTCGGTGGCCTCGCCGACCTACTACCGCCGCTTCCCGATCGAGACGATGGACGCCAACGTCGACGGGCTGCGGCTGTTGCTCGACCACGCGGCCTCCCGCGCGCACGGTGACGACCCGCTGCGCGGCCTGCTGTTCTTCTCCACCAGCGAGATCTACGGCGATCCCGACCCGGCCAACATCCCGACGCCGGAGACCTACCGCGGCCACGTGTCGTGCACCGGGCCACGTGCCTGCTACGACGAGTCCAAGCGCTACGGCGAGACCCTGTGCGTGAACTTCGCCCGCCACCGCGGCGTCCCGGTCACGATCGCCCGCCCGTTCAACAACTACGGCCCGGGCCTCCGCATCGACGACCGCCGCGTGCTGCCCGACTTCATGCGTGACGTCCTCGCCGGTCGGGACATCACCCTGCTCTCCGACGGCTCGGCGTCACGGACCTTCTGCTACGTCGCCGACGCGGTCGACGGCTACTTCCGGATCCTGGTCGACGGCCGTCCCGGCGAGCCCTACAACATCGGGACCGACGCCTCGGAGATCTCCATGCGCGAGCTCGCCGAACGGGTCGTCGAGCTCGCCCGCGCGGAGCTCGGCTACCAGGGGCGGGTCGGCACCGCGACCTCCGACGACGTCGACTACCTGACCGACAACCCCAACCGGCGGCAGCCGGTCATCGACAAGGCGCGCGAGGAGCTCGGCTACGCCCCCGAGGTCCGCCTCGAGGAGGGTCTGCGCCGGGCCCTGCGCTGGTACCTCGCCCAGCAGGAGGCCTGAGCATGCGTGTCTCGATCGTCGGCACCGGTTACGTCGGCCTGGTCTCGGGCGTCTGCCTCGCGCACGTCGGCCACGACGTCGTGTGCGTCGACCTCGACGAGGCCAAGGTCGAGCGCATCAACGCGGGCCAGTCCCCGATCCACGAGGACGGGCTGCCCGAGCTGCTCGCCGGCGTCGTCGGCACCCGGTTCCGGGCCACGACCGACCTCGCCGACGCCGTGCGCGACACGGAGGTGACGATCCTCGCGGTCGGCACCCCCTTCGGCGAGGACCGCATCGACCTCGGCCAGATCGAGGAGGCCGCCCGGCAGGTCGGCAAGGTCGTGGCCGAGCTCGACCGCTACCACGTCGTCGCGGTCAAGTCGACGGTGGTGCCGGGCACCACCGAGGACGTCGTCGGCCCGGCGCTCGAGGCCGCGTCGGGACGTCGTGTCGGCGCCGAGATCGGGCTCGCGATGAACCCGGAGTTCCTACGCGAGGGTGTCGCCGTGCAGGACTTCCTCGAACCCGACCGGATCGTGCTCGGCGGCGTCGACGAGCGCACGCTCGACACCATGGCGGCGCTGTACGCCGTGTTCGACGACACCCCGGTCCTGCGGGTCGACCCGCGCACCGCCGAGATGATCAAGTACACCGCCAACGCGCTGCTCGCGACGCTGATCTCGTTCTCCAACGAGGTCGGCAATCTGTCCGGCGAGCTCGGCGTGGACGTGGTCGACGTGCTCGAGGGCGTCCACCTCGACCGCCGCTTCTCCCCGGTCGTGGACGGCACCCGGGTGCGTCCGGTAATGCTGACCTACCTCGCGGCCGGCTGCGGGTTCGGCGGCAGCTGCTTCCCGAAGGACGTCAAGGCGCTGGTCGCCCACGGCCGGTCCACCGACGCGTCGATGGACCTGCTCGAAGCGGTGCTGGCCGTCAACGCCCGCCAACCGTTGCAGCTGCTCGAGCGCCTCGAGCACCATGTGGCCCCGGCCGGTTCCCGCGTGGCGGTCCTCGGCGCGGCGTTCAAACCCGGCACCGACGACGTGCGCGAATCCCCGACGCTGACGATCGTCCCCGAACTCGTCGCCCGCGGCGCCGAGGTGGTGGTCCACGACCCGATCGCGACCGGCCCGGCCCAGGCGGTGCTCGGCACGGACGGTGTCGCCTACACCACCGAGCTCGCCACGGCGCTCGACGGCGCCGACGCGGTGCTGCTGGTCACGTCCTGGCCGGAGTACCGCGACGTGCCCGAGCTGCTCGCGGCACGCGACGTCCCGGTCGTCGACGGTCGCCGGGTGCTCCCCCCCGACGCGGTCGGACGCTACGACGGGATCGGCTACCCGCGCCTCTGACGGGCGAGGCGCACGAGCTCGGCGTCCTCGTCGAGCTCGACGTCCTCGAGCCGGACCGGCTGGTCGACGCCGACGTCGCGGCGCAGCGTCGCGTGCTGCGACAGCCCGATCGGCAGCAGCTCGGCGCCCTCCTCGACCGTGGCCGCGACCCCGTAGGCGGTGAAGCCGCCGATCCCGTCGAGCTGCTCGCCCGCCCGCAGGTCGCGCTTGGCGACCGCCACGCAGGTCGCCACCGGTGCCGGCGTGCGCGTGCCCAACGCCGGTCCGCCAGCCAGCACCTGGTCGATGGTGACCGGCACCTCCATGTGGATGAGGTGGTAGGGCCGGAACAGCGGGTACCAGGGACCGTCACCGAGCTTGCCGTAGCGCAGGTAGGGCGCGTCGAAGTCGGGATCGTCCGTGCCGGCCAGCACCAGCACGCCACCCCCGAAGTCGCCACCGAGGGTGAAGTGCACCGTGCCGGGCTCGATGCCGGCCGCGCGCACGTCGTCGGCCACCGCGGCCAGTTCGGTCCGGACGCCGGGCGTCCCGATCGGGGCGGGTCGCAACCCGCTGAGGTTGGCGGTCACCACGTTCTCGATGTGCATCTTGGTGCCATCGCCGAACGCGGTGGTCATCTCGACGCTGGTCCCGTCCCGTTCGGCGTAGGGCCGGCTGTCGTCGGGGTTCTGGTGGACGTCGAGGTTGCGCTTGCAGTTGAGGGCGACCGTCGGACGCAGACCGAGCTGCTCCGCCTCGTGCATCACCCGCAGCAGCACGCCGGGCTGGTCGCCGTCGCCGATGGTGTAGACCACCCCGGCCCGTTCGGCGACCGCCTGCAGGTGGTGGCCGAGCAGCGCATCCACCTCGGCGTTCATCGACACGACGTGGCGACCGCCCTCGAGCGCGGCGAGGATGGTCCGGGTACCGAACGTCATCGCGCCGGTGGCCTCGACGACCACGTCGATGCCGGGCACCTCGGGCAGGACCGACGCGTCCGCGAGGACGGCGGGCCGCCCCTCGGCCACCGCCTCCCCGACGCGGGCCGGATCGTCCTCGCGCACCACGGCGTCGGGGTCGACCCCGGCGTCGGCGAACGCCTGCACGGCGCGCTCGGCACGACGGTTGACGACCAGCAGACCCGCGACCGACGTGCGCCGCGCCAGGCGGTGGACCAGTCCCCGACCGACGAACCCCGCCCCGACGACGGCCACCCGCGCCTGCACGCCCGCGCTCTCGCCTTCCGACTGCCCCATGCCCAGCACCACGAACGATCCTCTGCCGTGTCGACGGCTGCGAACGCTAGCGGCCGGGACCCGCCGCGCGCGTGGGCGCCCGCCGTCGGCGACGGCCGGGAGCGGCGCGCCGGGTCCGGCGCGCCGTCGACCGGGCCGCCCTGCTCGGGGGAAGCACACCGGTGTCGTACCTTGTGGCCTGGAGCACGCCGTACGACGGCGCCGTTCGCGCGCCCTGCTGCCCGAGGCCAGACGTGACCGAGTACAGCGCACAGAGCATCAGTGTCCTCAAGGGACTCGAGGGGGTGCGCAAGCGTCCGGCGATGTACATCGGCTCGACCGACGTCCGCGGCCTGCACCACCTGGTGTGGGAGGTGGTCGACAACGCCGTCGACGAGCACCTCGCCGGCCACGCGAAGCGGATCGTCGTGCGCATCCTCGACGACGGCGGGGTCGAGGTGTCCGACGACGGCCGCGGCATCCCGATCGACCTGCACCCGACCGAGAAGCTGCCCGCGGTCGAGCTCGCGCTGACCACCCTGCACGCCGGCGGCAAGTTCGACCGGCAGTCCTACGCCGTGTCCGGCGGACTGCACGGCGTCGGTGTCTCGGTCGTCAACGCCCTGTCGACCCGTACCGAGGTCGAGGTGCTGCGCGGCGGGCACCGGCACACCATCGCCTTCTCGCAGGGCGCGAAGATCGAGGACCTGGCCAAGGCCGGCAAGGCCAAGGGGTCGGGAACGCTGGTGCGCTTCTGGGCCGACCCGGACATCTTCGAGACCACCGACCTCGAGCACGACCGCATCGCCGAGCGCCTGCGCGAGACGGCCCTGCTCAACCCGGGCCTGGAGATCATGCTCGCCGACGACCGCGACGGTCGCTCGCAGACGTTCCGGTTCCAGCACGGCCTGACCGACTTCGTCAGCGACCTGCTGCGTGGCAAGGAGCCGCTCGTCGCCCCGATCGAGGTCTCCGACGAGCGTGAGTACGAGGGCCAGCCGGTCGCGATCGACCTCGCCTTCACCTGGTCCGACGGGTTCCACGACGACCGGCTGCGCAGCTACGTCAACATCGTGCGCACCGCCGACGGCGGCACCCACGAGGAGGGCTTCCGCCGGGCGCTGACCACGACGCTCAACAAGTTCGGCCGCGACTCGGGCGCGCTGCTCAAGAAGGACCCGAACCTCACCGGCGACGACGTGCGCGAGGGCCTGGTCGCGGTGGTCTCCATCAAGCTGCCCGACCCGCAGTTCGAGGGACAGACCAAGGGGCGGCTCGGCTCCACGATCGCCCGCGGCTACGTCGAACAGGTCGTCGCCGAGGAACTCGCCGCCTGGCTCGCCAAGCACAAGGCGAAGGGCAAGCAGATTATCAAGCGTGCAGCGGTGGCCGCCAAGGCCCGGCAGGCCGCCAAGGCCGCGCGTGAGCTCACCCGTCGCAAGGGCCTGCTCGACACCCAGTCGGCCGGCCTGCCCGGCAAGCTCGCCGACTGCACCTCGCGCGACCCGTCGGAGACCGAGCTCTACATCGTCGAGGGCGACTCCGCCGGCGGCTCGTCGAAGTCGGCCCGTGACCGCCACACCCAGGCGATCCTGCCCCTGCGCGGCAAGGTCCTCAACGTCGAGAAGGCGCAGCTCAACCGGGTGCTCGAGAACGCCGAGATCCAGGCGCTGGTGAAGGCGATCGGCACCGGCGTCGGCGACGCCTACGACCACGACCGGCTGCGCTACGACAAGATCGTGCTGATGGCCGACGCCGACGTCGACGGCGGGCACATCACCACCCTGCTGCTGACCTTCTTCTACCGGCTGACGCCGAAGCTGATCGAGAAGGGCCACCTCTACCTCGCCCAGCCGCCGCTGTACCAGCTGCGCAAGGGCACCAAGGTCGCCTACGCGATGAGCGACAAGGAGCGCGACACGCTGCTGCGCACGGCGTTCAAGCGCAACAGCAACGTCGAGATCCAGCGCTTCAAGGGGCTCGGCGAGATGGACGCCGACCAGCTGTGGGCGACCACCATGGACCCGGGCCGCCGCACCCTGCTGCGCGTCAACATCGACGACGCCGCCCGCGCCGACGAGCTGTTCGTGCTGCTGATGGGCAACCAGACCGACCCGCGCCGCGACTGGATCGTCACCAACGCGCAGTTCGTCGAGAACGTCGACGTCTGACCGCACCCGGTCGCAGATGGTCGGTCGGCATCGAAAGAGCGCAGGAGGCTGTACATGACGGCAGACTCCAGGCCACGTGTCAGCATCCTGCTGCCCGCGTACAACGCGGAGAACTACTTGCAGGAGGCCCTGGACGACCTGTTGCACCAGACCTTCTCCGACTTCGAGCTGGTCGCCGTCGACGACGGGAGCACGGACGCCACCCTCGAGATCTTCGAGCGCGCCGCCAACGAGGACCCCCGCGTCGTCGTGCTGTCGGGCGAGCCCAACCGGGGCCTCTCCACCGCGCTGAACCGTGGCCTGGCGCGCTGTCGCGCCCCCTTGGTGGCACGGGCGGACGCCGACGACCGCTATGCCGCCGAGCGTCTCGAACGACAGGTTCGTTTCCTCGACGCTCATCCCGAGGTCGGACTGCTCTCCTGTGCCGCGCAGCGCATGACCGAGGACGCCGTTCCGCTCGGCGTCGCCCGCTTCCCCACCGAGGACGGGCCGATCCGTCTCCGCGAGCTGTTCGTCAACTCCTTCTGCTCGCCCGGTGTCGTCTTCCGCACCGACCTGGTCCGAGAGCTCGGCGGGTTCGACCCGGCCTATCGATTCGGCGAGGACGGCGACATGTGGGATCGGCTGCGTCAGGTCACCAAGGCGGCCAACCTGCCCGAAGTACTGGTGCACTACCGCATCCTTGCGTCCTCGCTCACCCGCTCGACGATGTCCGAGCGGGAACGGCAGGGACCCGTCGTCCGTCGACGGGCGCTCGCCCGCTACCTCGAACGTCCGGTGAGCCTCGAGGAAGCCGAGTCCATGGTCACGACCTTCCATGCGCGCCGCGAGAGCATGGGAACGGCGTCCCAGCTGCGTGTGGGACTGGCCGGCATGCAAGAGGTCCTCTCCCGCGCGAGCGTTCGCGAGGACGCGGCGACCGTGGCCTACTTCCGCCGTGCGTGCGCCCTCGCGCTCCTCCAGCACGCGGACTTCCGACGGGACAGGGAACCGGCATCGGCATGGCAGCTGTACGTGCGCGCGCTGCGGTGGTGGCCGCGCTTGGCGGCCAGTCGCCGTGGTCTGGGGCAGGCTCGCCGGTGCGCCTCGTCGACCGCACACCGGCTCCTCCCGATCGGCGGCCGCTGACCTCCGCCGGCGCCGCGGTCAGCGGCCGCGCGCGCGTCCCGGCGGGGGAACGTCGACCAGCTGGCGGTAGGGCCCGTTGCCGAGCCGGACCGACAGGTGCAGCCCGTTCCAGCCGTAGGGCTCGCCGAAGGTGTTCTGGTTCTCGCACGCCAGGTTGGCCGACGCGGCATGCCCACCGGGCCTCCCCGTCTCTGCGTACCCGTCGTGCCCGGCGGGCACGACGTCGTGCCCTGCTCAGGTACGCCCGTAGCAGTCGTCGAGACGCTCGATGTCGTCCTCGTCGAAGTGCCCGAGCGCGATCTCCAGGAAGCGACCACCGGTGCGGCCGCCCGACACCCGGTGCACGACGCCGCGCGGGACGAAGAACTCCTCGCCCGCGGAGGCCTCGACCGTGTCCTCGCCGACCTGGATCAGCAGCCCGTCGTCGAGGACCACCCACCACTCGTCCCGCGACTGGTGACGCTGGAGGCTCAACGACGCGCCCGCCTCGACGGTGATGATCTTCACCGTCGAGCGTTCGTTGTGGGTGTAGCGGTGGAACCGCCCCCACGGACGTTCGTCGACCAGCGGCTGCGGCTGCAGCGCCGCCCCCCCGGTGTCGAGTGCTGCGTCGGTCATCTCGTCCCCCGTTGCCCCATCTCGAACGGTCGCGGCAGCCTACGGCAGCCCGGCCGCGGGCGTGCGGCGTGCGAAGCGCCGTTCCGGGCACGCGCGCAGAACGCGACAGGCCCCGGACACGGACCGTCCGCGGCGTGCCCGGCGCGACGGGAGTCCATCCTCACACCCGTTCGGCGACGTGGTCGACGAACCAGCGGTAGGCGTCGGTGAGCCCCTCGCGCAGACCGATGCGCGGCTGCCAGCCCAGCGCCTGCATGCGGCTGGTGTCGAGCAGCTTGCGCGGCATCCCGTCGGGCATGGAGGTGTCGAACGCCAGCTCGCCGTCGTAGCCGACGACCTCGCAGATCAGCTCGGCGACCGCACGGATGGTGACGTCGTCGCCCCACCCGACGTTGAGGTGCTCCTCGCCGGCGTGGTGGCACAGCGCGTGCACCGTGGCGTCGGCGAGGTCGTCGACGTGCAGGAACTCCCGCCGCGGCGTCCCGGTCCCCCACACCGGCACGCTGGGCGCACCGGTGACCTTGGCGAGGTGCACCTTGCGCAGCAGCGCCGCGAGCACGTGCGACCCGGTCGGGTCGAAGTTGTCGTTGGGACCGTAGAGGTTGCTCGGCATGAGGCTGATCGCGTCCATGCCGTGCTGGCGCCGGTAGAACTTGGCGAGCTCGAGCGCGGCGATCTTGGCGACCGCGTAGCCCTCGTTCGTCGGCTCGAGCGGCCCGGTCAGCAACGACGACTCCGCGATCGGCTGCGGCGCCTCACGCGGGTAGACGCAGGAGGAACCGAGCACGACGAAGCGCTCCACGCCGACCCGGCGGGCCGCCTCGATCACGTTGGCGGCGATCATCAGGTTGTCGTAGAGGAACTCGGCCTGGGCGGTGCGGTTGGCCTCGATGCCGCCGACCTTGGCCGCGGCCAGCAGCACCACGTCGGGACGCTCGTCGGCGACGAAGCGCTCGGTGGGCTCCTGACGGCGCAGGTCCACCTCGGCGGAGGTGGCGGTCACCACGTCGGCGACCGGTTCCCGTGCGAGCCGTCGCACCAGGGCCGAGCCGACCATGCCGCGGTGTCCGGCGACCCAGACCCGCTTGCCGGTGAGGTCGTAGGGCTGGCTCATCGGCGGCCCGCGGTGAACTTCTCCGCCACGACGGCGCGCGCGGCGTCCAGCGTCAACCCCTCGGCCTGCAGGTCGGCCGCCACCATCTCCTCGATCAACTCCTCGAAGCCCACCTCCGGCTTCCAGCCGAGCAGGCTGTTGGCCCGGCTCGGGTCGGCCTGGAGCCGCTCGACCTCGACCGGGCGGAAGTAGCGCGGGTCGACCTCGACGAACGACTGCCAATCCAGCCCGACCCTGCCGAAGGCGACCTCGCACAGCTCGCGGATCGTGTGCGACTCACCGGTGCCGATGACGAAGTCGCGCGGCGTGTCCTGCTGGAGCATCATCCACATGGCCCGCACGTAGTCGCGGGCGTGGCCCCAGTCGCGTTCGGCGTCGAGGTTGCCGAGATAGACCTTCTCGTCCTTGCCGGCGATGATGCGGGCGACGGCCCGGGTCACCTTGCGGGTGACGAAGGTGGCATGGCGACGCGGCGACTCGTGGTTGAACAGGATGCCGTTGACGGCGTACATCCCGTAGCCCTCGCGGTAGTTGTCCACGACCCAGTAGGCGTAGAGCTTCGCGGCGGCGTACGGCGAGCGGGGACGGAACGGGGTGTCCTCGTGCTGCGGCGGCGGGGACGCCCCGAACATCTCCGAGGTGCCCGCCTGGTAGAGCCGGGTGTCGATGCCGGTCTCCCGGATCGCCTCGAGCAGGCGGACCGTGCCGAGCGCGCCGACGTTGCCGGTGTACTGCGGCTGGTCGAACGACACCGCGACGTGCGACTGGGCCGCGAGGTTGTAGATCTCGTCGGGGTTGATCGCGCGGATCAACCGTGCCAGCTGCGAACCGTCGGTGAGGTCGCCGTAATGGAGCGTCAGCCGCACGTCTTCCTCGTGCGGATCCTGGTAGAGATGGTCGATGCGGTCGGTGTTGAACGACGACGCACGGCGGATGAGACCGTGGACCCGATATCCCTTCTCCAACAGCAATTCCGCCAGGTACGAACCGTCCTGACCCGAGATACCGGTGACGAGCGCCGTGCGATCCATGCGTGAACTCCTCGAACCCGTGCGTCGGGCGCCGATAGGCTAACGACATCGACCCGTCGCACCGTCGGGTTGCAGAAAGTGGCCGTCCTGGTTGCGCAGAGCGACCATGTGGCACGACCGGGGATCGAGTTCACATGAGTCGCGTGACCGAGCGCGGGGCGGAGTCGCCCAGCGTGGTGGGCGCCCTGTGGCGGTTCCGGTGGCTCGTCCTGGCCGTGACCGTGGTCGCCGCCGTCGGGGGGTTCCTGCTCTCACGGGCGCAGCCGCCGGTGTACGAGACCTCGACGGTGCTGTACCTGACCGACCCGGGCTCGTCGGCGGTCTTCGGCGGCGGTGCCGGCACGAACCTCGACCGCTACGTGCCCCAGCAGGCCGAGCGGGCGATGTCCACCCCGGTCAAGACGCTGGCCGCCGAGGCGCTCGACGACGGCACCACCGCCGACGACCTGCACGAACTGGTCGAGGTCACCGGTGACGTCGAGCTCGCGACGCTGGAGATCACGGTCACCGGCGACTCGCCGGGCTTCACCGCGGCCGCCGCCGACGCCATGGCCGAGGCCTACCAGGAGGCGGTGCGCACGGCCGAGCTCGAACGGGCCGACCGGGCCGCCTCGGAGCTCGAGACGGCCGCCGCCGACATCGAGGCACAGGTCCAGGCGCTGGGCGAGGCGGGCGAGGACGAACCCGCCCTGCTCGCCCAGGTCAACGTGCTCACGCAACGGCTGCTGGAGGTGGAGGCGCTCTCGCAGCAGCTGCGGGTCGACGCGCGCCTGTTCGGTGCCGGGGTCGAGTTCGTCGAACAGGCCGAGGAGCCGCTGGCACCGGTGTCGCCGGCGCCGGTCCGTGACGCGCTGATCGCCGCCCTGCTCGGTGCCCTGCTCGGCGGTGCCGTCGCCTACTGGCTGGCCGGTCGCGGCCAGCGGGTGACCTCGTCCGAGCAGCCCAGCCAGGTGCTGGGGGTGCCGCTGCTGGGGTCGCTGCCGACCTACGACGTCGACGCCGAGGGCACGCTGCGCCACCGGGTCGACCTCGAGCCGCTGACCGCCGAGGCCTACCGGTTCGTCTACACCTCGCTGGAGCTGCTGCTGCGCGAGACCGGGGCCCGTTCGGTGATGGTGACCAGCGCCCGGCCGAAGACCGGCAAGACCGAGACGGCGCTGCAGTTGGCCGTCACCGCCCAGACCCGGGGCCGGCGCACGCTGCTGGTCGACGCGGACTTCCGCATGCAGGGCCTCACCCGCTTCCTGCGTTCGGAGCGCGAGCGTGGCCTGCTCGACCTCGAGGACACCACGCGCGAGCCGCTGGAGGCCGTCACGGCGTACCCGTACGTCGAGGGCGCCGACCTCGGCGTGCTGACCACCGGACGGGTGGGGGGCGAGGGCACCGAGCAGCTGCGCGAGTCGTGGTTCGGCCACGCCTTCCCGCAGCTCACCCAGCACTTCGACCTCACGGTCGTGGACAGCCCCCCGCTGCTGGCCATCGCCGACGCGGCGACCGTGGCCGCCTACACCGACGCGGTGGTGCTGGTCGTCCGCGAGGGCATGGACCTCGCCGACCTCGAGCGCGTCCGCGAACGGCTGCGCTTCGTCGGCCAACGGCTGGTCGGCTACGTGTACCTCAGCCCGTCCGCGCTGGAGAACAGCAGCTTCGACTACGGCCTGGTGCGGGCGCAGGCCAACCGGCCCGGCGCCAGTCGGCCCGCCAACCGGCCCGGCAGCCTGGCGCCCTCGGAGCCGACGCGCTCATGAGGCGACGGTGCGCGACGTGAGCTCGCCGCGGACACGACCCGTCGCCGGCAGCGGGCACCGCGGGCGGCGCCGATGAAGCCGGCGCCGGAACGGTGGGCCGACGGGCCGGGGCTGACCCTCTCCGTCTGGCGCCACCGCTGGCTAGTGCTCGCGGCGGCACTGGTCCTGGGCGGCGGGGTGTACGTCCTGTCGAGCATGCAGCCCGCGCAGTACCAGAGCAGCACCCGGCTGTTCCTCACCGCACCGGGCAGCACCGCGGTGTTCACGCCGACGGGCCGCCCGGTCAGCCTGGACCGCCACGTGCCCCAGCAGGCCCGCCGGGTGGTGTCGGCGCCCGTGCTGGCCGCGGCCGCCGAGCAGGTCGAGGGCCTCGACGCCGACGGACTCGAGCAGCGGCTGACGGTCGAGCACGACGAGGAGCTCGGGACGCTGACGCTGTTCGTCAGCGACGGCGACCCGGAGCGGGCGGCGCAGGCCGCGAACGCGCTCGCCGCGGCCTACCAGGACGCCGTGCGCACCGCGCAGGCCGAGCGGGTGGAGCGGGCCGTGACCGAGCTCGACGCCACGGTCGCGTCCATCGCGACGCAGGTCGATCAGCTCGAGACGGACGACCCGACCGACGCCGGAGCGCAGACGCAGGTGTCGCTGCTCACCCAGCGTCAGGTCGAGCTCGAGGCGCTGGCGCGGCAACTGCGGGTCGACACCCGGCTGTTCGGCGCCGGCGTGGAACTGCAGGAGGCCGCCCAGCCGGCGACCGGGCCGTTCTCGCCGAGCCCGCGTCGTGACGCCGCCGCCGCCGGTCTGCTGGGCGCGCTGCTGGCCGCCGCGGTCGCCTACTGGCTGGCGGGTCGTTCCCGTCGGCTGCGCACCGCGGCCGAGGTGCAGCAGGTCCTCGGGGTGCCGCTGCTCGGGGTGTTGCCGCTGTACCGGGTCCGCGACACCGGGACGCTGGCCGAACGGGTCGCGCTGGAGGCCCGGGTCACCGAGGCCTACCGCTTCGTCGCCGTCGCGCTCGAGGGCGTCCTCAAGGAGCTGCGCGGGACCAGCGTCATGGTCACCAGCGCCGCTCCCGGCGCGGGCAAGACGGAGACGGCCCTGCAGCTCGCGGCGACCGCCCGCCGGCGCGGCCGCGAGGTCCTGCTCGTCGACGCCGACGTGCGCATGCGGGCACTGACGAACTTCTTCCGGACCGAACGGCTGGCCGGCCTGCTCGACCTCGCGAGCGACCCGTCGCTCGCCGACCGCGAGTTCCGCCCGTTCCCGTACCGGATCGACGTCGAGCACCGGCTCGACCTGCTCCCGGCGGGTCGGCCGGACGCACACGAGGTGCCGCTGACCGGGGACTGGTTCGTGCCGGTGCTGCGTCGGCTCGAGGCCCGCTACGAACTGGTCGTGCTCGACGCACCGCCCATGCTCTCGGTCGCCGACACGGCCACCCTCGCCGAGCAGGTCGACGCCGTGCTGCTGGTCGTGCGCGAGGGCACCGGGTCCGCCGAGCTCGAACGGGCGCGCGACCGCCTGCAGTTCCTCGGGCGCCGCCTGGTCGGGTTCGTCCACCTGTCCAAGGGTGCCCTCGACGACACCAACTTCGACTATGGCCTGGTGCGCGCCCGCGCCTGGCAGCTGGGGAACGACCGGAACGCCGCGCGTCCCGCGTCCTCCCCGGTCCCGACCGGGGAGCGCTCGCCATGACGTCCGACCACGACCTGCCGCCCCTGGCGGGTGACACCATCCTCGGCACGCGCATCGACGCCACGTCCTACGACGACGTCCTCGCCCGTATCGAGGCGCGCCCGCGCGACCGCGTACAGCGATTCGCCTTCTGCAACGTCCACTCCGTGATGTCGGCACGCCGGGATCCGGCGCTGCGGGCCGCGCTCGACGCCATGGACGTGGCCACGCCCGACGGGATGCCGCTGGTGTGGACCCTGCGTCGCCGCGGCCATCCCGACCAGCCCCGGGTGTACGGGCCCGACCTGATGGAGCTGGCGCTGCCGCACGGGGTCGAGCGCGGCTGGCGGCACTTCTTCTTCGGCGCCAACGACGAGACGCTCGACCGGCTCCAGTCCCGCGCGCAGGAGCTCGCGCCGGGCGTCGAGATCGTCGGCCGGATCGCGCCGCCGTACCGGCCGCTGACCCCCGCCGAGGACGACGAGGTCGTGGCGCAGGTGTTGGCGTCGAGTGCCGACGTGCTGTGGGTCGGGCTCGGCATGCCCAAGCAGGAACGGTGGATGCACCGGGTCGCCGACCGTCTGCCCGGCGTGGCGGTCATGGGCGTCGGCGCGGCGTTCGACCTGTTGAGCGGCACCGTCCCGCAGGCGCCCGACTGGCTCCAGGAGCGGGGGCTGGAGTGGGCCTACCGCCTGTGGCGCGAGCCGCGGCGACTGTGGCGCCGCTACCTGTTCAACAACCCCGGCTTCGCCCTGCTGGTCACGCTCGAGACCGTCCGCCGTCGTCGCACGGCCGGCGAGGTACGGCGGTGAGCAATGAGTCCGCCACGGACTCCATGTCGAAGCGGACCTGGAGCGGATTGCAGTGGACCTACGGGGCCTCGATCTTCGGGGCGCTCCTGCAGGTCGGCTACACCGCCGCGATGGGCCGGCTGCTGCGGCCCGCCGACTTCGGCGTGCTGGCCGTGGCCACGGTCTTCCTGCGGTTCGGGCAGTACTTCGCGCAGATGGGGGTCGGACCGGCGCTGGTGCAGGCACCGTCGTTGACCGACCGCCGCATCAGCACGGCGTTCCTGACCAATCTCGGCTTGAGCACCGCGGTCGTCGCGGTGTTCGTCGCGATCGCCGGTTTGGCGCAGAACCTGCTCGACGACCCGGTGGTCGTCCCGGTCGCGCGCGTGATGGCGCTCGGTCTGCTGTTCTCCGCCCTCGGCGCCACGTCGAACGCGCTGTTGCGGAGAGAACTCGACTTCCGCCGCCTGGCGATCATCCAGCTGGTCAGCTTCGTGATCGGCTACCTGGTGGTCGGCCTCGGTGCCGCGCTGCTCGGTGCCGGCGTGTGGAGCCTGGTGGCCGCCCACCTCAGCCAGTCCCTGCTGAACACGATCCTGACCCTGCTCGCGCGGCCGCACCCGGTGCGCCTCGGCTGGAACCGGCGCGACGCCGGCGCGTTGCTGCGCTTCGGTGGACGCGTCAGCATCATCAGCTACGCCGAGTTCCTCGGTATGAGCCTCGACACGCTCATCATCGGTCGGGTCGCTGGCGGCTCGGCCCTCGGTCAGTACAACCGTGCCTACCTGCTGGTGACGCTGCCGCTCGAACGCCTGATGCAGGGCGTGCAGAGCGTGCTGTTTCCGGCCTTCAGCCGCATCCAGGACGAACGCGAGCGTCTGGCCCGGGTCTACCGCAGCGCGCTGGGCATCGCGGCGGCGCTGCTCATTCCGACCGCCGCCGGCATGGCCGTCGCGGCCGGGCCGCTCGTGCGCGTGGTGCTGGGTGACCAGTGGGACCAGGCGGCGAGCGTGCTGCCGTTCCTCACCGTGTCCGCCGTCGGCAGCCTGCTGGCACTGTTCGGCGCGGTCATCTGCGAGGCGACCGCCGACCTCAACCGCAAGCTCGCGCTGCAGGTGACCCACGTGCTGGTGCTGGCCGGGCTGCTGGCGCTGGCCGGCTCGGAGTTGCGCTGGCTCGCGTTGGCTGTCGCCGCGGCCCAGATGGTCCGCGTCGTGGGCTACTTCGGCCTCATGCGCAGGATCCTCGGCACGACCTACGCCGAGCACCTGCGGGCCCTGGCACCGGCGCTGATCACCGCCGCGGTGCTCGCTGCCGTTGGGATCGGCATCGAGCAGGGAGCAGCGGCCGTGTCGGCACTCCCCCGCCTGCTGCTGCACGTGGTCGCCGACGCCGTCGTCCTGGGCGCGTCCTTCCGCTTCGGTCCCCTCAGCGGCGTCCGCCGCGACCTCGCCGACTGGCTGGACAAGGCCGGCGCACTGGGACGCCTGCCCGAGAAGGTACGAACAGCGATGGGGTTGGTCACATGACGAAGCAGTCGATCGCCGTAGTGGGACCGATGAATGCGCAGCGGCTCATTCCCGCGCTGGATCTCGTGCCCCACGAGTCCGCGGAGGTCGCGGCGGTGGGCCACGGTGGCCACCCGGTGACCGAACTCGTTCTGGCCATGCAGCGAACGGTGGAGCGACTCGTTCTCGTGACGCTGCAACCCGGACTGCGGTCCCCCCTCGTGTACGAGAACGGTGCGGGCGTCCGCTTGCACATCGGCCCGTATCGTGAGCGGGCCCGGGACCGGGCACGGGACTTCTTCCGCACCGAGCGCGCCTACATCGAACAGGTGCTCTCGATGGAGCGACCACGGTCTGTCAGCGCCCACTGGACCTACGAATATGCACTCGGCGCGCTGCAGGCCGATCCACGCACCCTGGTGACCGTGCATGACTGGGCACCGGAAATCCTTCGTTTCGCCCCCGATCCGTACCGGGCGTGTCGTCTCGCCATGCAGGGTTGGGCTTTCGCCAAGGGCCGGCACTTCGCTGGCGTCTCTCCCTACATCACACATCGAGTTCAGCGCTACGCCCGCCGTTCCTGCGTCCTCCTGCCGAATGGGCTCGCAGACGAGTGGTTCCTTGCTCAGCCTGCTGAACGACGAGCAGACTCGCTTCGGTTCGTCGCCGTCAACAGCGGCTTCGACGCGAGAAAGAACGTCGGGACCTTGCTCGAGGCATGGCGCCTGGTGCAGCAGGTCTCCCCGCAAGCCCAGCTGCTGCTCGTGGGTGAGGGCTACGAACCGACCGGAGCTGCACAGCGATGGGCCGCGCAGCGTCGTTTGACGCAGCAGGTCGAGTTCCACGGCCCGGTGGACCGCCGCGGGCTGGCTGCGCTGCTCTCGACGGCGACCGCCTTCGTTCACCCGTCGCGGGAAGAGTCGTTCGGCATGGTCATCCTCGAAGCCATGGCGCAACGGGTGCCGGTGATCGCCGGCGCCGACAGTGGGGCCGTTCCGTGGCTGTTGCGAAACGGGGCAGGCCTACTCACGGACGTGCGTTCGCCGGCTGCCCTCGCTTCGAGCATCTTGGCCGTGGCCGACAGCCCTGAGCTACGGGCGGGACTGCGTGACCGCGCCAGCCGGCGCGCCCGGGAGTTCTCGATCTCGACTGTTGCCGACGACTACCTGCAGCACCTACGGCTCATCCGCGATGGCAGCTGACAGGGCAACGTTCGCCAAGGTCTCCCGTTCATCACCCGGCTGACGAGTTCTGTCTTTCCCCGCACGGCAGGCCCGGCTCCGCGTCCGCGCCTGCCCAGCACGTTCGCGCTACAGGAATACGCGCGTCAACTCGATGAGGTCCGTACCACCGGGCACTCACCCGAGGTGACGGGCGTTGTAGAGCCGGAAATAGTTCTCCGCGTGGTGCTGCGGGGAGAACGCCTCCGCGACGGCTCGAGCACCTGATCGACCGAGCGAGTCGCGCCCGTTCTCACCGGACTCGATCAGCGCGACAATGGCTGCAGCGATCTCGTCAGCGTATGGAGGGACCAGACGCACGCTCGGGATGGTCGGGCCGAGGTCTTTGAGTCCGGGCACGTCTGCGAGGACGAGCGGCAGGCCGCAACCGGCGGCTTCCAGCGCCGCGTTTCCCAGGCCCTCGTACAGCGACGGCATCACGAAACAGTCCGAAGCCCGCAGCAGCGGGGCAATGTCTTCGACGAATCCGAAGAAGTCGATGTGTTCTTTGAGCCCGAGATTCGCAGCCACCTGTCGTTCCGCGGATCCCACCTCACCTTCGATGCCAGCGTGCAGCAGGCGTACAGCGTGCCCGCCCTTGTGTAAGCGGTCCATGGCGAGGAGCAAGGCTTCGTGGTTCTTCACGTCGGAACAGTTCCCCACGACGGCGAGCACGAATTTGTCACCGATGCCGAACTCCTTCCGCAGCTCCTGACGCTCCTGCGGACCCGGGGGAACGAAACGCCTGCTGTCATACGTGTTGGGCACGATCTCGGTGCGGTGGCCAAAGCGACGCAATTCGTTGGCCGCCACCGATGGGCTGACAGCCGCCGCACGCACGCCCATGAGACGCTGCAGGAAGCGCTGCACGATGCGTTCGACACGAAGCGTGCCCTCGAACGCGAAGACGTTGTGAACGGTACGGACGATGCGACGACGCCCGGCCGCCCGGGCCAATACCGCAAGAGGGAAGTTGGCGCGCTCCATGTGCAGGTGAACGACATCGACCTCCTCGTCTCGAAGAAGTCGGACGAACTGCGCGATGAACGTCGCTCGTTGCGTCAGTGGCAGGTGGTGGATCAGCACGCCCGCACGCGCCAGGGTCGGTGCGTACGGGCCAGGTTCCGCTCCGGTCGCGAGCGCATGAACCTCTACACCTTGAGCCTGCCAGTACGGAGCAGCGATACGCAGCATCGTCTCCGCCCCGGAGGGTCGAAGTTCATCCAGGACGTGCAGCACCTTCATCGAGGAGCCTCATGACTGTTCGGAACCCGCCAGCATATGCCTAGGACGGACACCACCACGGATCGGCGCTGCCTGAGGCAGCACCGATCCGTGGTGCTGAGGTCAGCGGGGGGCTTTCTCGATCAGGCCGATCGAGGTGGCACCCTCGGAGAGGTGGGCGTGCCAGGGCCCCTGCGACTGCGGGCTCTGGGGGTAGGCCGGGAAGTTCGACCCGCTGCGACGCCACGCGTCACGGATCAGGGTGTCGTTGGGTGCGTACTTCGCGACCGTCGCCGCCGCGAGCACGTCGTGGTAGTAGTGCGGCAACGCCAGCGGCTGACTGCGGTTGGTCCGGTTCCAGCCGTTGTTGACGTAGCGGGACATCGACCAGGCGAAGAAGTGGATGTTCTTCTGGGAGAACCCACCCGCCACCGGAACCCCGGCCGTGCCGTCGTACCCGGCGGTCGTGCCGTAGTTCCACACGCTCATGTCGCCACGCTTGGCGTGGTACTCGGCGATGTCGACCAGGTTGAGCAGCACGTTGGCCGCGTACATCCAGCCCTGCTGCGGCGGGGCGTTGTGGAACCGCGAGTCGCCCCGCTCGAAGTCGCCCTGCACCCCTTGCGGGAACACCGAGAACCGCAGCGTCTCCTCCACGAACAGCCGGCTGTGCTCGAGCAGCTGGTCGACACTCAACCGCCCGTAGGCCGGTCCACCACTGCTCGGTGCCGTGTAGCCGTGCACCTTGAGGTAGTTCGCCGCCAGACTCCCGGCCGCCGCAACACTCGCGTGCCGGTTGGTGTAGCTCATCGCCATGTCACCGATAAGCGGACCACCGTCGAAGCTGCGACGGCTGGCGTTCGCCGGCCGGTTCACCACCCGGTAGTCCCGGTTGAGACGACCCGGCAGCGGCCGGCCCACCGCGGTCTGGTGCAACCAGCTGTACGACCAGTTCGCATACCCCCAGAACCAGCGGTCCAGGGTGGCGTTCTCCGCCGCGGTGAAGCTGTCACGACCCAACATGTCACGCATCTTCACCTGACGGTTCATCCACTGCGCCAGGTCGAAGATCGGGTTGGCCGCATGCCCGGGGAAGTTGACCGGATAGTTCGCCGCGTTCGAGAAGTCCAACGACGAGTGCGTCGCGTGGTGCAACAGCACCCCCTTGACCTCCCGACGCAACGCCTCACGCTGCGTGTGCTGCGGCTGGGTCATGTACACCCACGCCGCATGCATCGGACGCACGTGCTGCATCCCTTGCGGATAGGCGTCCCCCGACGCCAACGGCAGGTTCGGCTGCACCCAGTACGACGCCCGCGGGTTGGCCAGGAACTCGCTCGCCAACTGCACCGAACGCGCACCATCACCCGGCGAGAACGACCCACCATGCCCCGCATCACCCGTACGGAAGAACGGACCCGACTGCGCCATCGACGCCTGGAAACGCGCCACATCCCCCGCCGGATACAACAACCGCACCCCATCCGCCGGAGCAGGAGCAGGAGCAGGAGCAGGGACGGGCTCGGGAGCAGGAGCAGGGACGGGCGCGGGAGCCGGCGCCCTGGTGTTGCCGTTGCCCGGCTTCGGGCCCGCGTCCGGCTTGCCCGCCACGACGAGGCCGACGGTGCCGCCACCCGTCGCGCGGTACAGGAAGGTCGCGAACTGGGCCCGGGTGAGCGGACGCTCCGCGCAGAAGCGGGTCGCCGAGCAGCCGGCCGTCAGCCCGGCCTGCTGCAGCGCCGAGATGGCCGCGTCGTGGGTTCCTCGACCGGTGACGTCGGTGAAAGCGCCCGACGGTGCACGTCCCGCCAACCCGAGCACACCGGTGAGCAGCGTCGCCGCCTGCCCGCGCGTCAGCGTCCGGTCCGGACAGAAGCGATCGGTGTCGCAGCCCCTCGCCAGACCAGCGTCGACCAGGGCGTTGATCGCGCCGGCATGGGTCGAGCCCGACCGGACGTCGACGAAGCGATTCGCCGTCGACGGCTCCAGTCCGGTCGCCCGCAGCAGCGTCGTGGCCGACTGTGCCCGCGAGAGCCCTGCGTCCGGACAGAAGCGGTCGACGTCACACCCCAGGGTGATGCCGGCGCGGGCCATCATGGCGATGGCCGCCGCATGGGTCGAGCCGACCGCGACGTCGCGGAACGCGACACCGTCGGCCTCGCTCGCGCCGGCTGCGGACGTCGCGTCGGTGGTGGCCGCATCGGCTGCCGTCGCCGGCATCGTCGTCGCGAACAGGGCGACGGCGAGCACGGCGGCGAGGATCCGGAGCGCTGACGGGGAGCGGGTCGTGGTGTCCATGGCAGGGGTGACGACCGACCGACGCCGCCACTTGAGCCGTGCGCACGAAACTCGTGAAATGCTTCAGATCGGCTCAGCGCGACCGAATACCCGCGCAGACGAGGATCGACTGGGCACCGGGCTGCCGGCCGGTACGGTGCCGCCGTCCAGGGGGGCGACGTGCGCATCCTGCAGCTACACACCCGCTACCGACAGGCGGGCGGCGAGGACCGGGTGGTCGAGGCCGAGGCCGAGCTGTTGCGCGCCGCCGGGCACGAGGTGCTCCTGCACGAGGAGGCCAACGCCGAGGGCGCGGGTGCGGCGATCGCCCTCGGCGCCGCCATGTGGAACCCCGCCGCGGCCCGTCGGGCCGCCGCCGTCGCCGAGGCGTTCGCCCCGGACGTGGTGCACGTCCACAACACCTGGTTCTCGATGAGCCCGGCGGTGCTCCCCGCGCTGCGTGCCCGCGGGCTGCCGGTCGTGATGACACTGCACAACTACCGACTCACCTGCGCCGCGGCGACGTTGTTCCGCGACGGCGCCCCGTGCGAGGACTGCGTCGGCTCGCACCCGTGGCACGGCGTGCGGCACCGGTGCTACCGCGACTCCGCCCCGTCGTCGGCCGTCGCGGCGGGCACCATCGCCTTCCACGCGCGGCGAGGTACCTGGCAGCACGACGTCGACCGTTACCTGGCGCTGTCGGACTTCGGCCGGGACCGCTTCGTCGCTGCCGGACTCCCCGCCGACCGCCTCGACGTCAAGCCGAACTCGGTGGCCGACCCCGGCCCTCGACCCCGACCGCCCTCGTCCTCCGACACGGTCGTGTTCGTCGGGCGTTTGTCCCCGGAGAAGGGGCTCGACGTCCTGCTCGACGCCTGGCGACGTGCGGCGCCCCGTCTCCGACTCGTCGTCGTCGGGACCGGGCCGATGGACGACGACCTGCGCTCGCGTCGCCTCGACGGCGTCGAGTTCCGCGGCCGTCTCGCCGGCGAGGCGGTCGAGGAGCTGCTGCGCTCCTCGCGGGCACTGGTGTTCCCCTCGACCTGGTACGAGGGCCACCCGCTGGTGCCGCTGGAGGCGGCCGCCGCCGGGCTGCCCGTCCTGCTCTCCGACCTCGGCGCGATGACCAGCCTGTTCGCCCCGGGTGACGAGGAACTGCGCTTCCCGCCCGGCGACGCGCAGGCGCTCGCGGAACGGCTCCGGTGGCTCGAGGACGCCGATGTCGTCGACCGTGCCGGCCGCTTCGTCCGTGCGCGCTACGAGCAGCGCTACACCCACGAGCAGGCCGTCGCGACGCTCGAGGCGACCTACCGGCAGGTGCGGGCGCCGGTCGGCTGATCAGGACCGGCAGAGCCGCCGCACGAGCGGCTCCACGCCGTCCGGCCAGCTGACCACTCGCCTTGGGAAGCGTCGGTCGAGCCACGTCGTGACGTCCCGGTCGAGGTGCTGCACGGGTGCGCGCCGGCGGACGGGCAGCAGGCTACGGGCCGCGAGCTCGAGCCCGCCGGGATGCCGTCGACGCAGCGCCCCGAGCCCCATCCGCACGGCGGTCGACCGGTGTCCGTCGCGGAGCGCGTCGTGGCAGACCCACCGGTGCAGGTCCGGCCAGTCCAGCGGTCGGTCCGCCCGGCGCGGGGCGTGCCGCCGTTCGATCTCGCGGGCGGCGGCGAACAGGCCGTCGACCGCGCGTCGCTCGGTGTGCCAGCGCCGCCAGCGGGCGGCGACGACCGTCTCCACGACCACGGCGGGCGGCCCGTACTCGGCCAGCCGGATGCACAGCTCCCAGTCGGCGGCGCCCTCCACCGTCGGATCGAACCCACCGAGTCGATCGAGGACCGCACGCTCGACCAGGAGGTTCGACCCCGTCGCCGGCACGGCGTTGCGGTACGGCAGGCCCGCCACGGCGGCCTCGACCGACGGTGCGGGGAGCAGGGCCTCGAGCCGTGGCCCCTCGGAGAACACCAGCCCGGCACCGAACGACCAGGCCGCGCCGGTGTCGCGCATCACGGTGAGCTGCCGGGCCACCTTGCCGGGCAGCCAGAGGTCGCCCCCGTCGAGGAAGGCGACCAGGTCGTGCGCCGCCAGCTCGAGGCCGAGGTTGCGCAGGTCCGAACGGCGGGCGTCGGGCGCCTGCACGACCCGGATCCCGTCGATGCCGTCGAGATCGGCGCGGGCGGCCGGCGCCAGATGCGGGCTCGCCACCACCAGCACCTCGCCCGCAGCGGCCTGCGGACGCACGCTCGCGAGCGAGCCCGCCAGTCCCGGCGTCCCGTCGGCGATCACCACCACGCTCACGGGCGCGTCGTGCAGCGGCCCGTCACGCTCCGGCATCGTGCACCTCCCGCCGCGGGTGCGCCCTCACGCCAGCCCGCGCGCCCGGGCCCAACCCGCGGCGTCGAAGTCGAACAGATGGTCCACGTAGCGCCGGGCGGTGTCGCGGTCCCACGTGCCGCGCCGGACCTGCGGCCAGTCGTCGACGTCGCGGACGTCGACCTCCACCGGCTCCCGCAGCCGCACGGGCACGTCGCCGAGCGCGAGCGCCGCCATCGCCGCCGTGCGGTGGTAGCCGCCCCCGAACTTGACCACCACGTGCTCCGACCCGCGCCGGACGAGGTAGCCGAGGCTGTCACCGTGCGCCCGGTCCCAGCCGCCCGTCCGCTGCAGCGCCTCGGCGACCTCGTGCAGGCGCGTCGTCTCCGCCTGCCCATGCCGGGAACTCACCGGACCGTGGTACGGCGTGCCGTCGCGCTCGAAGTCGTAGTCGACCACCCCGGCCGACCGTGCCCCTCGCGCGACCCAGTCGCGCACGCTTCGCTCCAGCGCGTCGACGTCGTGCGCGAACCAGGGGGTCAACCAGAACAGGTGCGCCGGCAGTCGTTCCAGCGAGCCGGAGCGGGCCGAGAAGCCCGCCAGCGCGGCCAGCGCGGACGGCGGACGGAAGGTCCCGTGGAAGCGTTCCAGCAGCGAACCCGGGTAGGTGGCGTTGCCCCGGCGCCGCTGGTCGACGACCTCGGCCGTCCAGGGATGCCAACCGGCGCTGGCGAACGAGAAACCGCGCACGTCGCGCACGACGTCCGGGGAGGCGAGGAAGCTCGACGCGACCCCGCCCCGCGCGTAGTGGACGGCTTCTCGTGCGTCCTCGCGCAGGACCGCCGTCGCTCCGCCCGCCGCCCGGGGCCGTCGGCGGCGCACCTCCAGGCCGACGGCGTCCAGTGCCGACCGGACGAGCGAACGCACCATGCCCTTCCTCCGGCTCGGCGGCACGGCCATGGTAGGTCCGCGCCGGCACGTCCGTGACGGTCCCGCGCTGCGCGACCGGCCCTTGTCGCGCGGTCCCGGCGTCCGACAGGGATGGCACACTGTCCCGTCCGGCGCGCCCCGTCGGCGAATCGTCGGGGGCCGCCGCGGCCGAGGAGGAGCGATGGTCGAGGGAGCGCGGCGCTACCTGCGACTCATCGACCGCGACCTGCGTGCCCGGTGGGTCGGTGTCGTGGTGCTCGCCATCGTCGTCGGTGGCGTCGAAGCCCTCGGGGCCGTGTTGGTCTTCGGTCTGGTCTCGATCGCGACGGAGGCCGAGGGGACCATCGAGCTGCCGGTGCTCGGTGACGTCCGGGCCCTGCTGCCGCCGGTCGCCCACGAACGCCTCGTGGTCGGGGCCGCGATCGCCGTGGCGGGCTTCTTCCTGCTGCGCGCCGGCCTGGTGCTGTGGCAGAAGTACTTCCAGACCCGCGCGACCCAGCTCGTCGGCGTCCAGCTCGCCACCCGGCTGTTGCAGCGCTACCTGCGGTTGCCGTACGCCTTCCACCTGCAGCGCAACTCGGCCGAGCTGATTCGCAACACCAACGACTCGGTCGGGGAGATCCTCGGTTCGGTCGTCGTGCCGGCGGTGCGCATCCTCTCCGACGGGCTGCTCGTGCTCGCCATGGTGGCGGTCCTGCTGGTGACGGCGCCCGGTGCGACCCTCCTGGTGCTCGCCTTCCTCACGCCGTTGGTGTGGGTCACCCTGATGGTCGTGCAGCCGCGGATGAAGCGGCTCGGTCGGGCGGCCCAGCTCGAGGCGACCCGCAGCTACCAGACCCTGCAGCAGGGTCTGCACGGCTACCGCGACATCACCGTGCTGGGGCGTCAGGACTACTTCCTCGACCGTTTCGCCGACGCGCGACGCGAGATCGCCCGCATCCGCTGGCGACGGGCCGTGCTCAGCGACCTGCCGCGCGTGTCGATCGAAGCCGTCGTCGTGCTCTTCCTGGCCACGTTCATCGGCCTGTCCGCCGTCACCGGCGACGGCACGGGCAACACGATCCCGGTCCTGGGTCTGTTCGCCTACGCGGCGCTGCGCATCATGCCCTCGCTCAACCACATCGTGTCGTCGCTCAACTCGATGCGCTTCGGCCGGGCCGCTCTCGACGACGTCGAGGCCGACCTCGACCTGCCGCTGGCGGCACGGGCGTCCGACGACCAGCCGATGCACCTGCACGCGCAGTTGCGCTTCGAGCAGGTCACGTTCGTCCATCCCGGTGCCGACGAGCCCACGCTGGAGGACATCGACCTCGTCATCCGCCACGGCGAGTCGATCGGGCTGGTCGGCGCCACCGGCGCCGGCAAGAGCACGATGGTCGATCTGCTGGTCGGCCTGGCGCCCCCCACCTCGGGCCGGATCACGGTCGACGGGGTCGATCTCGCGGGGCGTGAGGCCGCCTGGCAGCGCAGCATCGGCCTGGTCTCCCAGCACGTCTTCCTGCTCGACGACACCCTCGAACGCAACGTCGCGTTGGGGGTGCCCGATACCGACATCGACGCGCGCGCCGTCCGTGAGGCCCTGGATCTCGCGCAGTTGACGGCGTTCGTCGACACGCTCCCCGACGGGCTCGAGACCCGGCTGGGGGAACGTGGGGTGCGCCTCTCCGGGGGCCAGCAACAGCGGGTCGCGATCGCCCGCGCGCTCTACCGCCGCCCCTCGGTCCTGGTGTTCGACGAAGGCACCTCGGCGCTGGACAACCTGACCGAGTCCGCGCTGATCGACGCGCTCGACGGCCTGCGTGAGACCCACACCATCGTCACCGTCGCGCACCGGCTCTCGACCGTGCAGGACTACGACCGCATCGTGTTCCTGGAGGCCGGTCGCATCGTCGCCGTGGGTCCCTTCGACGAGCTGACCCGGACCAACGCCGCCTTCCGGCGCCTGGCGCGCTGGTCGGACACCGCCGTATGAGCGCGCCGTCCATCGGGCACGAGCGCGCCGGATCGCTGCCGCCGACGTGGACGCCACCGGCCGTCGCGCCCGTGTCCGACGGCGCGCCGCGACCGTTCTGGTCGGTGATGATCCCGACCTACAACGGCCAGGACCACCTCACCGGCGCGCTGACGAGCGTCCTGGAGCAGGACCCCGGTCCGCAGCACATGCAGATCGAGGTCGTCGACGACTGCTCCCCGTCGCGGGAGATCGCCACACTCGTCGAACGCCTCGGGGGCGGCCGGGTCGGTTACCACCGGCAGCCACGCAACGTCGGGCACAGCGCGAACTTCAATGCCTGTGTCCGACGCAGCCGCGGCGAGGTGGTGCACCTGCTGCACGACGACGACGAGGTCCGTCCCGGTTTCTACGCAGCCCTCGAGGAGCCGCTGCGGCAGCGCCCCGAGCTCGGTGCCGCGTTCGTCCGCACCATCTACGCCGATGCCGAGGGCCACTGGCGGGCGTTCTCCCCGGTCGAGCGTCCGGAGCCCGGCGTGCTCGACGACTGGTTGCGCCGCATCGCCGCCGGTCAGCGCACCACGACCCCGGCGATGGTGCTGCGTCGCCGGACCTACGAGCGACTCGGCGGCTACCTCGAGGGGTTCCGTACCAGTGGTGAGGACTGGGAGATGTGGGTGCGCGTGGCCGCCACGACACCCGTCTGGTTCGAGCCTGCTCCTCTGGCCGTCTACCGCATGCAGCGCCCCGGATCGCTCTCCGGAGCCGCGCGCGGCAGCGACGCCCTGGTCCGCGACATGCTGCTCGCCACCGACCTGATCGCCCGCTACCTGCCCCGGGCCCTCGGCGAGCCGGCGGCGGCGACCGCGTTGCGCCGCGCACGCGACCAGTACGCGGCCTGGGCGCTGCAGGAAGCGGCCGCACTCGCGCACGCCGGCCGACGTGCCGACGCCTGGCGGGCGGGACGGCTCGCCGTCCGGGAGGGACGGGCCCGCCCGCTGCTGGTGGCCGGCCTGCGTGCCGCGCGACAGCACCGTCCCCGACGCCGGAGCGCGGGCGGTGGCTGAGACGGCCGACGTTCGCGTCGCGGCCCCGTTCACGGTGGAGCTGCTGGCACTGCCCGGGGCCGGCAAGACCACCGTCGCCGCCGGGGTGGTCGCCGCCACGGACTGGTCGGACGTCGCCGGCCTGCTCGACCGGGAGCGGCGGCGGCCGCGTCGGCGGCGCCGACACCGGCTGGCGGTCGCCGTCCTGCCGGCGGCGTTGCGGCGACGCCTGCTCGCGGCGGGCGGGCCCGACGCGAAGGACGCCGGCACCTTCGTCCTCGCCCACCGCCGTCATGCCGACGCCGTCCTGGACGCGGGCGAACGGCTCACCGATTCGGCGGCACAAAAGCTGGCGGTGGAACTGCTGTTCGAGAGCTGGTCCGAACGGGCCTACGTGCAGCGCGTGGGCGCTCCCGGCGACCGGGTCGTGCTGCACGAGGCCGTGCTGCAGCGACTGCTGTTCCTGCTCGCGCTGCTGCCCGCCGGCGACCCGGCGGCCGACCGCCTGCTCGCCACCTGTCCCCTGCCCGACGCGGTCGTGCACCTCGGCCTGCCGCTGTCCGTGGCCGTCGAGCGGGTGCATCGCCGCAACAAGGAGTTCACCGACGTCGCCGTGATGCCCGCCATGGACGCCGCCCTCGCCCGCCTGCTGACACACCTCGCCACCGCCGGGGTCCCGCTGGTCACCGCTGCGGCCGACGCGCCGGTCACCGCCGTCGTCGAGGAGGTGTCCTCGGCGCTGCGCGTGATGACGGCGGGAAGATCGCGTCCCTGAGCTGCCGACCGACGACGTCGAGCCCGTAGCACGCCTCGACCCGAGCCCGGGCACGCACGCCAACCCGACGACACAGCTGCGGATCGTCGAGCAGCCGCTGCAACGCCCGCGCCAGAGCGTCGGGATCCTCGCGGGGCACCACCAGCCCACCGGAGGCCTCCCCGTCGGGCAACAGGTCCGGTATCCCGGGCGCGTCACCGGCCACGACGGGCAACCCGAGCGCCATCGCCTCGATCGGCGCGACCGCGAACCCCTCGTGACGCGAGGGCAGCACGAACACGTCCGCCGCCGACTGGTAGACGAGCAGCTCCTGCCGGTCGGCGACGTACTCGTCGCGCCACCGCACCGAGGACCACGCCGGCCCAGCGAGACGCCGGTGCAGCTCCGCGGCGTCCGGGCCGGTGCCGACCAGCAACAGCACCGTCTCGCCGTCGGGGCCGGTACCGCGCACCCGCGACCACGCGTCGAGCAGGACGTCGAGTCCCTTCCGGTGGATCGTGACCCGTCCGTACCACAGCACGACCCGCGCGGCGTCGGGGATCCCGAGCCGGGCCCGGGCTGCCGTACGGTCCGGTGCCGGTGACCCGGCGAGGTCGAGGGCGTTGGGGACCGGCGCGATCCGCTCGGGTGGCACGTCGTAGTCGGCCATCACCCGGGCGCGCTCGTCGGCCGAGGCGATCATCAGTCCGGCCGCCGCCCGGACGGCCCGGCGACGTACCAGCGCGTCGAGGCGACTGCGGGGACGCACGCCTCCCTGGAAGGTGGCGTACACCGGCACCCGGAGCAGGCGGCCGAGAGCGACGAGCACGTCGAAGCGGGCGTGCTCGTACTCCTGGGTCAGCACGGCCTCGGCGCGGCATCGGCGCAGCTCGGACGCCAGGGCGAGCAGCGGCAGCGAACCGTACGAGGCGAGCGACTTCAGCGACCGGCGTCCCGCGAAGCGTCGCCCGAGCGCCCGCAGCAGGCGGTGGCGACGTGGGGCCGGCAGGATCGTGACGGCCGCGCCGGTCGGCCGGTGCCGGAACCGCGTCACCGTGCCCACCCGGGCGGAGACGTGCACCAGCGTGGTGCGCACACCGACGCGGGCGAGCGCCTCGACGTAGGCGAACAACCAACCACCGGTCAGCTCGTCGCGGAAGCGTCGGAGGTCCACGCCGATCGTGTCGTGGAAGTCCTCGAACAGGTCGCCCCACATCACCAGTACGAGGCGTCGTTCGTCGTCCGTCACCGACCGCGTGACGGTGTCGCGCGCGCCGGTCACGGCGTCACCGCCAGCGCCGCACGGACCCAGCCGTCGCTGCCGTCGGGCCATGGTGGTGAGGGGCGAACCCAGGCCCGCCCCAGTCGCGAACGCGGCTCCTCGGTGGCGACCCGCGCCGGCAGCGGGACCAGCGTGCGGGCGACTCGGCGGCCGGCACCGGGGTGCCCGGCGCGACGGGCACGCCAGGCCAACCGTCGGGCCGCGGCCCGGTCCCCCGCGCGCAGCGCACCGTTGCCGACCCAGCGGTAGAGGTCCTCACGATCGAGCGGTGCGCCGTCACGCAGGTCGCGATGGCGGACGTCGAGGACGTCGACGCCCTGCAGCATGCGGGCGACCCCGCGGGACATGTTGCCGCCGTGGAAGCGGTAGGCGACCACCGGGTCGGCCACGAGCCCCGGCGCGCCGCCCCGCGCGAGGCGGATCCACAGGTCCCAGTCCTCGGCCGCCGGCAGCGACGGGTCGAACCCGTCGAGCTCGCGCAGCACGTCACGGCGGACGACGACGTTGGACCCCCCTCCCGGGACGACGTTGCGCCAGGGCAGCTGCCGCCACTCCCCCGCAGCCACCGGGTTGACCCGCACCAGCCGTCCGGCCGGGCCGATGTCCAGCCCGGCGCCGTAGGACCACGCCGCATCGGCGCGTTCCGCTGCGGCCAGCTGCCGAGCCAGCTTGTCCGGTGCCCACAGGTCGTCGTCGTCGACGAAGGCGACCCACGGGGCGCGCGCCTCGGCGAGCCCGGCGTTGCGGGCAGCCGGCAGGCCACGCGGCCGGTCGGCGGTCAGGCACCGCACCCGCGGATCGTCGCGCCCCTGCACCCAGGCGGCGGTGCCGTCGGTCGAGCCCTCGTCGACGACCACCACCTCCAGCGTCACCCCGCGCTGGCCGAGCACCGTGTGCAGGGTCTGGGCCAGCAGCGGCAACCGGTCCCGGGTCGGGATCACGACCGTGACGTCCGCGCTCATCGCCCGCCCCGATCCCGCAGCAGCACGCGCAACCGTGCCCGTCGGCGTCCTGCAGCGTGTCGCAGCGCAGCCAGCCACGGACGGCGGTAGGGCAGCCACGCCCGCCGCAGGGCCCGACGCAGCCGGGGGTCGGTGACGCCACGCGCACGCAGGTGCGCCTCGTACCAGGTGAGCCAGTCGCGCAGCGCCGCGTGGTAGTGCTCGCCGGTCGTGACGGCCACCAGCTGCCCGGGATGACGCCGGTAGCGGTCCCAGACCCGGCTCGAGACCCACACGTCGGCGACCAGGTAGGCCTTGCCGAGGAATCCCTGGTCCTCGAGGACCGGGTGCACGTGTTCCTCCCAGCCACCGATCTGCTCGACGAGCTCCCGGCGCAGCAGCCACGACGACGGGCACGGGGCGACGCCACGGCCGAGCGGGCTCAGTCGCACGGCCAGCTCCGGCGGTCGGTGGATCCGGTCGGGCTCCACCCCGATCGGCATGATCCGGTCCTCGCGTTCGGCCGCAGCACCGGCCCAGCTCCACCAGTACCGCGAGGCGCCCACGACCAGGCCGACCTGCGGATGGCGATCCAGGATCGCGACCTGCTCGGCCAGCTTGTCGGGCTCCCAGACGTCGTCGGCGTCATGCACCGCGAGGTAGCGCCCCCGGGCGGCACGGACCCCGAGGTTGCGGGCGGCTGCGGGACCCCGATTGGCGTGCGCCGGATGCTCCACGTGGCGCACCCGGCCCGGATGCTCGCGTGCGCAGGCGCGGGCGAGGTCCGTGCTCCCGTCGGTGGCCCCGTCGTCGGCGAGGACCAGCTCCCAGTCCCGATAGGTCTGCGCGAACACGCCGGCGATCGCCTCGGGCAGGAAGCGGTGGTCGTCATGGAAGATCAGCACGACCGACACGGTCGGGGCGGCGCCCACCGCCGCGGCGTCCACCGCGTCGGCGCTCACGGCGGTCCCGCCGCGGCGTCGTCGTACAGCAGGCGCAACACGTCGTCGGGCAGCTCGTGGCGCTGCACCCGACGGCCGGCGCTCCCCCGTTCGCCGGTGTCGACCACGTGCGCCGGCCGTGGCGGTCGGGGATGGGCCGTGCGGGCCATGCCGCGCAGGCCCGGCCCCGGACGGGTGCGTGCGGCCCGGAGGTAGGCGGCCGCGGCCGGCAGCCGCCGCCCGGCGCGCAGCCAGCTCATCGCGATCCACAGGTGGGTCGGACCCGGATCCAGCGGCCGACCGTCGCGCGCGTCCCGCCAGCGGCGATCCAGCACCGTGAGCTCGCGCAGGATCCCCTCGGGATGCAACGACATCGCCCCCGGGTGCAGGCGGTAGGCCACGCCGATCCCGGATGCGGCGGCCGGCGGTCCGCCCTCCCGTAGGCGCATCCACAGGTCCCAGTCGGCCAGGTGCCCGAGCCCGGCGTCGAACCCCCCGGCGGCGACGAAGGCGTCGCGGCGGACCAGCACGTTCGACGCCCCGGCCGGGATCACGTTCTTGGTCGGCAGCCGTGCGACGACCTCGGTGGGGACGGGTGGCGGCATCACCTGCCACACGACCGGCCCGGCGGCGAACTTCACCGCGCCGGTGTAGGCCCAGTCCGCCCCGACCTCGACCAGCGCGTCGAGCTGGTCCGCGAGCTTGCCCGGGGCCCACAGGTCGTCGTCGTCGCAGAACGCCACGACGTCGGCGTCGACGACCTCGGCGCCGCGGTTGCGTGCCCGGGCCACGCCGCCGGCGCGTTCGCTGCGCACGACGGTCAGCCGGGGGTCACCCGTCAGCTCGGCCAGCGCGTCCGTCTGCGGGGTGGCGGAGCCGTCGTCGACGACCACCACCTGCAGCGCGACGTCGCGCTGGGCGAGGATGCTGCGCACCGTGCGTCGCAACAGCACCGGCCGGTCCTTGCTCGGCACGACCACGGCCACGCTCAGTCCCACGGCCGCGCCAGTCCCCGCAGCACGGTGGTGCGGAAGCGGTCGATCGGGAGATGCCCCAGGTCCCAGCGTCCGCGTCGCATCGGCTCGTCGTCGGCGCGTGCCACCCGCTTGGCCGTGGTCCAGGCGCTGAGGTAGCCGGCGTCGCGGGTCGCCGCGGCGACCCGGGCGTCGGCGTGCCCGTGCGGGTAGGCGAAGCGACGCAGTGGGGTCGCGAGCTCCGCCGCGAGCTCGTCCCGCCCCGCGGTCAGCGCCGCGCGCAGGGCCGCGTCCGGCAGACTCGGCAACGACGGGTGCGCGAACGTGTGGAAACCGATCTCCATGCCGGCGGCGACCAGTGCGCCGGCCTGGTCGCGCGTCATGGTGTCGCTGCCACCCGTGGCGCGCGAGGTCAGCCGCAGGGACCCCGGCGTGCCGGTCAGCGCGCCGGCCAGCGCACGAACATCGGTCGTGGGCGCCAGCCCGAGTGCGGCGGCGACCGTGGCCACGCCCGACGACCGCGCGCAGCTCTCGAGGTGTTCCCACCAGTACGGCCCGGCCGCGGTGCGCCAGCGTCCCGACAGGAAGAAGGTCGCCGGCAGATCTCGCGCCCGTAGCAGCGGCAGCGTCTCGCGGACGTGTCCGGGGTCGTCGTCGTCGAAGGTCAACGCGAACGCCGGGCGTCTCCGTCGGCCGAGGTGCTCGAGCTCCGCCAGCGCGACGACGTCGCCGAGCTCCCGCAGGACGTCGAGCTGCTCGGCCAGGTCAGCGGTCGCGACGCTGCGGACGACCTCGTCCTCGCCGGGTCCCTCCGGACGGACACGGTGCCACAACAGCACGAGCCCGCGACCGCGCCGCCCCGCCGACGCGGCGGCCACCCGCTGCGCGACCCGCTGCTCCACGACGCGGTCCGCGACCGCACGTCCTCGCCGCTTCACCGACTGCATCGCGGCAGGGTAGCCGGGGCGGATCCGGCGCCCCGGGCTCACGCGGCGGCCACCCGGATGCGTGCACAGACCAGCACCGGGAACCGCGCGTCCGCGTCCGCCAACTCCCGGGTCCGCAACTCCTCGGCGGCGATGCCGTGGAGCGCGGCGGTCGCCGCGACGAGGTTGCCGTAGCCGGTCACCTCGACGGCGGCGTCGGGCGCCGCCCGGCGGACGGCGGCAGCGAGGCCGGCCGGCCAGTACCGCCAGCGGTCGAGGCCGGCGGGCATCCGCTCGTCGTGGGGAACCAGCGCCGGCACGGCGACCAGCAGCACGCCGCCGGGCCGCAGCGCCTGGAGGCAGTTGCCCAGCGCGAGGTCCGGCTCGGCGACGTACTGCAACGTCTGCACCACGAGCAGTGCGTCGAACCGGGCCGTCGGAAGGCTGCCGGGGATGCCGAGGTCGGCCACGAGCGTCGCCCGCGGGTTGCCGGCGTGGAGGTCGATGATCTCCACCTGCTCCACCGACGGGCCACCGAACCGGCGCGTGTAGTGGTCCTCGGCGATCTCGCCGACGACGCCGCGCAGGTCCTCGCGGTGCCGTTCGAGCCAGCGTTCGAGGTAGTACCGGTCGACCGGCGTGCCACGGTCGAAGCCGAACACGTCGCTGACCGGCCGCATGCGCCGCAGACCGCCCCAGCGCGGCCGGCGCAGCCTGCGTCGCAGCCACCGCCGCCACGTCACGGGCAGCCGCCGCCACCACCCCGCGACCGGTCCGGTCACCCGTGCACTCCCCGGTTCGTCGGCCGTGGACGATAGCGCCGCTGGCAGCCTGGATTGCCGGACTAGTCGTGCCGGGCGGTTTGCGGACAACGCCGGAGCGCCGTGACGAACTGGCTCCGCGACCAGTCGTGACTCGTTACCGTCTCCCCGTCGTCGGTCGACCACGGGGGATCCGCCATGCCGGGGCTCCCCCGTCACGTGTCCGACCGACGGCGGCGACCGGACACGGGTGTCGACGGTCCCGCCGAACACCAGCCGTCCGGAGTGGAGGAACGACGTCGATGACCGACGCCGTCCCACCACGCCCCGGGACCCCGCGCCGCCTGATCGGCGGACACGTCCGCGACGCCCTGCTGCGTCTTCCGGCCCGGCTGCAGCCGGCCAAGGTCCGGCACCGGCAGGAGTGGGCGATCGGCGTCACGACCGGCCCGCACCTGCACGCCCTGCAGCCGAACGGTGCGGAGGCACTGGCGATCACGACCGCCGAGATCGACGACGTCCCGGCCGACATCGTCGCCGATCCCTTCCTGATCTGCTCGGGTGGGCGTCGTCTGCTGTTCTTCGAGGTGCTCAACCGGCGCAGCGGACGGGGCGAGATCGGCCTGGCCGAGCACACCGGCGCCGGCCGTTGGCGGTACCGCGGACGCGTACTCGTCGAGCCGTTCCACCTGTCCTATCCCCACGTGTTCCACCACGAGGGCTGCTGGTACCTGGTGCCGGAGACCGCCGAGGTGGAGCAGGTACGGCTGTACCGCGCGGTCACCTTCCCGGATCGGTGGGAGTACGTGACGACGCTGCTGGAGGGCGGGTACTTCCACGACGCCACCCCGTTCCGGCACCAGGGGCGGTGGTGGATGTTCGTCGAGACCTCGTCCGCGTTCGACACGCTGCGGCTCTACGTCGCCGACGCGTTGACCGGCCCGTGGCGGGAACACCCGGCCAGTCCGGTCGTCGCCGGTGACGCCAGCCGCGCGCGGCCGGCCGGTCCGGTCGTCGTGGACGAGTCGGGCCCGATCCGCTTCTCGCAGGACTGCCTCGGTGACTACGGACGGCGGGTGGACGCCTGGCGGATCGTCGAGCTGACGCCTGACGCCTACGTCGAGGAGCCGCTCGGTCCGGTCCTCACGGCCAGCGGCGTGGGATGGAACGCGACCGGCATGCACCACGTCTGTCCGGTGCGACGACCGGACGGCACCTGGGAAGCCGCCGTCGACGGTCGTGGGCCCGGACGACCGCGGATCCCGACAGCAACGATGAACGTGCGCCCGATCCGATCGGGCCGATCCAGAGGAGCAGGTTCGTGAACCCCTTGTCCGGTGCCGCCCAGGCCGCTCGGCTGCGACGCGACTGGCTGCAGACCCGTGCCAAGGTCCTGCGGCCGGCACTGCGCACCCTCGAACTGCGGACCGAGGTGCGACCGGCACGCGGCGCCGTGCTGCTGTCCTACATGACCGAGGCGTTCGCCTTGCAGGACGGCACCTTCCCCGCGCCGCACACCAACCTGTGGGAGTGCCGGGAGATCGCCCGTACCTATCTCGAGCTCGGCTACGACGTCGACGTCGTCAACTACCGCAACTTCCTGTTCACCCCGCGGCGGCACTACGACCTCGTCATCGACACCCGCAACAACCTCGAGCGACTCGCGCCCTTGCTCGACGACGACTGCATCCGGGTGCACCACATCGAGGTCCAGCACCTGTTGTTCCAGAACGCGGCCGAGTTCGACCGTCTGGTCGATTTGCAGCAGCGGCGTGGCGTGTCGCTGCAGCCCCGTCGGGTCGAGCGCAGGACCAACCTCGCGATCGAACACGCCGACCTCGGCGTGCTCTACGGCGGCCGGCACGCCGCCCAGCGGTGGGCGTACGCGGGCAAGCCGCTCTACCCCGTTCCGGGCACCCCCATCCGGACGTTCGACCGGCCGGTCGAGAAGGACGTCGACCGGGTGCGCAACCGCTTCGTGTTCCTGAGCAGCGGCGGACTGGTCCTGCGCGGCCTCGACCTGGTGCTCGAGGCGTTCGCCGAGCTGCCGGACTGCCATCTGACCGTCTGCGGCCCGATCGACGACGAACCCGACTTCCGCGCGGCCTTCCACCGGGAGCTGTTCGAGACGCCCAACATCACCACCCTCGGCTGGGTGGACGTCACCGGGCCGCAGTTCGAGGCGCTCATGCGCGACACCATCGGTCTCGTGTATCCCACGGCCTCCGATGCGCAGTCGGGCTCGGTCATCACCGCGATGCATGCCGGCCTGATCCCGATCATGACGCCGGCGGCCGGCATCGACGCGCCCGCCGACGCCGCGGTCGTGCTGCAGGAGGCCAGCGTCGCGTCGATCCGGTCAGCGGTCGGCGAACTGGCCGCTCGCAGCACCGACGAGCTGCGCCAGGCGGCCGACCGCGCCTGGACCTATGCCCGGTCCACGCACACGCGGAGCCGCTTCGCCGCCGCTTACCGCGAGCTCGCGGCGGGGCTGGTCGGCGATGCGCCGATGCCGCGGCCGGTACACGTCCCGACCGCAACGGTCAGCGACGACGAGGCGGACGCGGTCGGGCTTCGTCGCTGAGCGCCTGCACGATGCCGTCGGCGAACCGCCGGGCCATCTCCTCGACGGTGTAGGACGCGCGGGAACGACGACAGCCCTCGGCGAGTCGCGTGCGCCGTCGCGGGTCGAGCAGCAGCTCGGCCACGGCGGCGCCGTAGACTCGCGGGTCACCTCCGTCGGCGACCAGGACGCCGTCCACGTCGTCGGTCACGTAGGCGATCTCCGGCGGGTGTGGACGGTCCGAGCTGGCGACCGGTGGCACTGCTCCCGCGAAGGCGTCCAGGACGACCAGGCCGGCCCAGGCCGGGATGAGCAGGACGTCGGCGACGGCGAGCAGCTCCGCCTTGCCGGCACCGAAGCGCGCGCCGACGTAGTGCAGCCAGGGGCGTCGTTGCGCCGCCTCACGGACCACCGGCTCGAGCGGGCCGGCGCCGGCGATCACCAGGTGGAAGTCGGGCACCCGCTCGCGGACGGCATCGGCCGCAGCGATCACGTCAGGCAACTGCTTGTCGTGCGAGAGCCCGCCCACGAACAGGCCGACGTGCTGCTCGGGCAGGTCGAGCTCCGCCCGGATCCGACGGCGATCGGCGACATCGAGTCCGTCGACGAGGCCGGCCAGTGCCTGCGTGTCCACGGCGTTGCGGACATCGGTGATGCGCTCGCGCGGGAAGCCGGTCGCCGCGACCAGGTCCGCGGACTCCGAGGTGTAGGCGAACCACCAGTGACACTGGGGCGTCAGGCGTGCCTTGACCCACTCGCCGACCTTGCTGGTCTGTTCGGCGTGGTTGCGGCCGTGGCCCCAGTAGGCGAGGCGTCGTCGCCCGAGCAGCTGCTCCAGGCTCAGCCGGTAGTTGATGACGTGGCGGCTGGCCTGCTCCACGATCACCAGGTCACCGCGTCGGACCAGCTCGCGGCAGCGTTGCCAGAGCAGCTCACGACCGCCGAGCGGGAGTCGCCGCATCGGCACGTGGTGCGCCCACGGCAGGTCGACGGCGTCGCCCCAGACGTCCTGGTCCGCCGGAGGATTGCTGTGCACGAGGTCGAGGTCGATCCCGGCCTCGTCGAGACGACGTCGCAACAGCCGGTAGAACGGCACGCGGTACTGCAGGACCACCGCCTGCACGATCACGACCCTCGGACGCGCAGCCTTGCGCTCGCGGTGCCTCACGCGACGCTCCGGAGGATTCCAGGAGCTCGGCGAGAACGCAGCGACCTCGACGCGCCGTCGCTAGGGTCCGCCCCTGCGGCGACCGGCCGGCTCTCGGGGGGGATGCGATGCGCGTGTTGGTGTCGGCGTACGCCTGCGAGCCACATGCCGGCTCCGAGCCGGGGGGCGGGTGGAACTGGTCGGTCGCCCTGGCCCGTGCCGGTCACCGGGTGACGGTGCTGACCCTGCCCAACACGCGGCCGCAGATCGCGGCGGAGTTGGCGCGACACCCGGTCCCGGGCCTCGAGTTCGTCCATGTTCCTGCACCACGATGGTCGCAGCGGGTCCCCGGTCAGGCGGGAGTCTACGTCCACTACCTCGCTTGGCAGTGGCGAGCCCACCGGGTCGCGCGGCGCCGGCTCGCCTCCGACCCCGTCGACGTCGTCCACCACGTCTCCTACGGCAGCCTGTCCCTCGGGTCGCTGCTCGGACGCCTGCCCGTGCCGTTCGTGCTGGGCCCGGTGGGTGGCGGCCAGTGCACCCCGCCCCGTCTACGAAGGATGTACGCCTCCGGGTGGACCGCCGAGGTCGCGCGACGGGTGGTCGTCCGCTACCTGCTGCGCCTGGTTCCGACCGCACGTCTGGCCGTGCGCGACGCCGCGGTGGTGCTCGTGGCCAACGACGAGACCGCCGAACTCGCCGAGCGGTTGGGAGCCAGGCAGACGATCCCGATGGCCGACGTCGGCGTCTCGGCGGACGCCCTCGTGCCGTCCGACGTGCCGTCCGGGGCCGACAGGCTCCGGCTGCTGTGGGTCGGTCGCTACTACGCGCGCAAGGGTCTGCCGCTGGCGCTGCGGGCGATGGCCGCCCTGCCCCGGGACCTCGACGTGACCCTGCGGATCGTCGGTCACGGCCCGCTGGAAGCGGAGCTTCCCGCGATGGTCGCGCGGCTCGGTGTGGAGGACCGCGTGCAACTCGTCGGTCGCGTCGCCCACGAAAACATCGCGCAGGAGTACCGGGCCAGCGATGCGCTGCTGTTCACCAGCCTGCGCGACTCCGGCGGGGTGCAGATGCTCGAGGCGCTGTCACAGGGCTGCCCGGTGATCGCCCTCGACCACCAGGGCGCCGCCGTGATCCTCGACGACGCAGCGGCGTGCAAGGTCCCGGTGTCGGACGTCGCTGGCACGGTCGCCGGGCTGCGCGACGCCATCGTCGCCCTGGCCGAGGACCCCGAGCGGCGGCGTCGGATGCGTGCCGCCAGCCTCGAGCTCGCACGTCAGCACACCTGGGAGGGCAAGGCGGATACCGTCGGCCGGATCTACGAGCAGGTCGTGCGCGACGCGGCCCGCTGACGACGCGGCCCGCTGCCGACGCGGCCCGCTGACGCCGTCAGGCCGGCTTGCTGACCAGCACGTTGCCCACGGCGAGGTGTCGCAGTCCGGTGCGCTGCAGGACGTCCACGGCATCCCGCGCCGACGCGACGATCGGTGCCCCGTGCAGGTTGAACGAGGTGTTGAGCAGCACGCCCCGTCCGGTCCGCTCGCGGAAGAGGGTGACCAGCCGGTGCAGGTCCGGGTTCTGCCGCTGGTGCAGCACCTGCGGTCGCGCGGTCCGGTCGTAGGGCTGGATGGCGGCCGGGAACTGATCGGAGCGCCGGGTGTCGAAGGTCATCATCATGTGGGGCGAGCGCAGACCCTTGGGGTTGTGCAGGTACTCCTGGGCGTCCTCGGCCCGGACGATCGGCGCGAACGGCATCCAGAAGTCGCGGCTCTTGATCATGTCGTTGATGACCTTGACCACCTCGACGCTGCTCGGGTCGGCCAGCAGCGAACGGTTGCCCAGCGCCCGGGCGCCGAACTCCATCGGACCCTTCGCCCGCGCGACGACCTGCCCGGCGACCAACAGCTCCGCCACCGCGGCCTCGATGTCGTCGGGACGCTGGACCTCGAACCCGTCGCGGCGGAGGTCGCCGACGAGCGCGCCGACCTCGGCGTCGCTGATCGTCGGACCCCAGTACACGTCGTCGACCGGCTGCACCCGACCGCCGCCGTCGAGCGAGGTGTGCCGTTCGAAGGCCGCGCCCATGGCGTTGGACTCGTCGCCACACGACGGGAAGACGAACAGGTCGTCGAGTCCGTCGATCTGCCCGATCCGTTGGTTCGCCTTCACGTTCATGAAGACCCCACCGGCGACGGCGACCCTGGGGATGCCCGTGGCGGCGATGGCGTTCTCCACCCAGGTCACCAGGTGCTGCTCGGTGAAGCGCTGGAGCCCGGCGGCGATCCAGTCGAACCGGTGCAGTTCGAGGCGCTGGCGGAAGTAGCCGTAGGCGTGGTCGAGATGTGGGACGTCGTCGCGCCGTTCCCAGCTGAGCCCGTCGTCGGCGAAGCGCAGCACGCCGTCGAACTGCGCGAAACTCCGCTGCGCGCCGCTGTCGGGGGCGTAGGGCGCCAGGCCCATCAGCTTGTACTCGTGCTCCAGCGGCACCATGCCCGACAGCGCGGTGACGGTCGCGTAGACGCTGCCCAGGGAGCTTCCCCCCTTGACGGTGGCCAGGGGGTCGGAGAGCTGTCCGGCCTGTCCGATCCGGACGCTCGCCGACAGGCCGTCACCCTGCCCGTCGCAGGTGAGCACCAGGACCGGCTCGTCGTCCCACGGCGAGCCGTGGTAGGCGGCCGCGGCGTGCGAGGTCTGGTGCTCGACGAACGCGAGCCGCTCGAGCGGCAGACCTGCCGCACGCGCCTCCGCACGTCGTTCGGCGCGCCGCTGCCGGCGTCGGACGCGATACAGCGGCGACCGCCGGGCCGCCCGACGCACGCGCGCGTTGACGCGGTCGCCCTCGACGTAGGACCGGATGAGGTCCGTACCCGTGAAGGCACCGGGGATGTGCTCGCTGGCGACGGCGACACCGTCGAGCTGCTCGGGATCGGTCTCCGTCGCCTGCAGCAACCAGGCGACCGACTGCTGCGGGAAGCAGTAGTGGTTCTTGATGCGCGTGAAGCGCTCCTCCTGCACCGCGGCGACCACCCGGCCGTCCTCCACCAGGCAGGCCGAAGCGTTGTGCTGGTCGTTGACACCGAGAATACGCACGCGTCCCCCATCGTCCCTGTCATGTCCCGAAGTGCACCGTAGTGAGGCATCTGCCCGAGCGCGACCGGCGGCTCCCGACCGTCAGCGCGCGTCGCACGCGCGACAAGGTGACCGCGTGCTCCGCGATCCCGACGGGTACCGCGCACCGGAACCCACTACCCTTCCGCCCCGCACAGTCGCGGCTGGACGTCGCGGGGGGCGCGCGACAGGGGAAGCGTTCGTGGCACAGGTCTCCGTGGTCATCTCGACCTACAACCGGCGTCGATTGCTGTCCGCGGCACTCGACAGCGCGCTGGGCCAGCGCGACGTCGACCACGAGGTCATCGTGGTCGACAACGGCTCCGAGGACGACACCCGCGCGTTCCTGCGCGAACACGACCACCCGCGACTGCGGGTGATCCGCAACGAGACCTCCCTCGGCAGCGTCGGTGGGCGCAACACCGGCCTGGCCGCGGCCACCGGGCGCTGGGTCAGCTTCCTCGACGACGACGACCTGTGGGCGCCGGACAAGCTCGGGGCCCAGATCGCCGCCGTGGAGGCGACGGGGCGCCACTGGGCCTACACCGGCTGCGTCCACATCGACGGCGCCGACCAGATCATCGGTGGCCGTCCGGCGCTGCCACCAGCACAACTGATGGCCGAGCTCCCCTACCGGTTCGTGCTGCCGGGGGGCATGTCGAACGTGCTGTGGGAACGCGGGCGTCTGGGAGGCGACGAACTGCTCGACCCGCGGCTGCCGTTCCCGGCCGACTGGGACGTGGCCTTGCGGCTCTCGCGCAGCGGCCCCCCGGCGCTGGTGCCGCGTCCGCTGGTCGCCTACCGGCAGCACGGCAGCAACATGTCCCGCAACCGCGCCAACCTGCACGCCGAGCTGCGGATCTTCGAGGAGAAGCGGGCCGACCTGGCCGACGGCCGTCCCATCGACTGGGGTGCCCAGTACCGCTTCGAGGCCGGCGAGGAACTGCGGGCCGGTGCCCGTCTGCCGGCGGCGCGCGCCTACGCCCGGGCGATCCGTGCCGGGGACCTGCCGTCGCTGGCACGCTGCGGCGCGGTCGTCCTGCCGAGGCGCGCGCAACGCTGGTTCCGCGACCGGCTGCTCTCCGACGCCGACTGGGTCGCCGACGCCGAACGCTGGCTGCGGGCCAGCAACGGCGACACTGCGGGGCCCGGTCCCGGCCGAGACGCAGCTCAGTAGCGCCGTTCGAGCGCTTCCAGGAACGCCCGTCGGGCGCTGACGCCTCGCCTGGCGTCCGCCCGGGTCGGGTCCAGGGTGGCGCCCGACGCCTCGAGGTAGCGCCGGAACTCGACCGGCGCGTCACCGACCCGGACCCCGGCGGCGTCGGCGTAGGCACGCAGGCAGGCGCCCACCCAGCCGCCGCCGTCGAGCCCGTGCAGGACGGTGGTCAGGTCGGGACGACCCAGCAGTGCGCTGCCCTGGACGAGGAAGTGGAAGACGTCTTCGAAGGGCGGTCGCTCGTCGTCGGCCACTTCCCAGTCGACCAGGCACCAGCCGTCCCGGGTCGGCAACAGGTTCCACGGCGCCATGTCGCCGTGCCCGTTGCCCCCCGCCCCCCGACCGCTGGCCCGGTGGAACGCGCCGAGTGCGGCGGCCACGTCCGGATGCAACCGCCAGGGGTCGGCGCACACCCGCCAGCGCACGGGGGCCGTCGCGAGCCGTCCCGGATCGGCGTGTCGCAGCTCGGGGGCCCACAGCGGTGCGGGCAGAAGCGGTCCGAAACGCTGCAGGTTCGCGGCCTCGCGCGCGAGTTGCGCCTGCCCGACCTCGTCCGCACTGACCTTCACCACCAACTGGGCACGCGCGTGCCGATCCAGCACGAGCACCAGGGCGCGGCCGGCGTGGTTGCTCCGTGCCGTGGCGACGGTCCCTCCGGGAGGCACGAGGTCACCGACGGCGTCCAACACCCAGGCGGCGGGCCGGGTGGGGGTCAGTACCCGCAACGCGCCCACCCGCGTCACGGTGCCGGCCGCGGCCCACATCGCCAACGCCCGCGGGCTGACCGGTCGATGGATGCGCAGTCCCGCCAGGGAGGCGCGACGCGGCGTCCGCGGCAGCACGAAGCGGGCGTCGCGAGCGGTGGGCAACGCGACCCACTGTGCTGCGGCCGTCGCGGCACGCTCGAACGCGAACGGCAGGACGTCCTCCGGGGGCTGGCGGGCGTCCCACAGCAGCATGCGGCGGCGCGAACGGGCCAGTCGCCGCCATCGCGCGTTCTGACGCGCCAGTTCCTCGGCCGGCAGCTCCGCCTTGCGGGCCAGCAGTTCCTCCACCGGTGCCGCGAGGACGATGCTGCGGTCGGGCCGCGGGAGCAGCAGCCCGAGCAGCCGGTGCAACCGCGGACGCGCCGTCAGTCGGTACCGGCGAGGGTCGACCGCGAGGTCCTCCCAGCCACGCTCGAGCACCACCGTGCCACCGGCGCGGACCACCGGGCGCACCCGGAGCAGCCAGCCCAGCACATAGTCGAGGTACAGGTAGACCAGCTTGAGCGCGGACGCGCCCGGCCCGTACGGCGGATCGCGATGCGGGTCGGTGACCGGCCCCTCGTGACGGGTCTTGCCGGGCAGCACCCTCGGCCGGTGGTGCAGGTGCAACACCGGGCCCGGCGCGGCGGCGTCGCACAACACCGACGCCACGTGGGACTTCCCGCTGCCGTCGGGACCGGCGACCACCAGCACCGTTCCCCGCGCACCCGTGCTCGAGTGCCCTCGGGCTCCGCCCTGTCGCACGTCGTCCCTCTCGCCCCGCCGCAGGCTATCCGGACCCCCGCCCCGGCGAGCCTGATTGGACCGACGGATCGAGCAGCGCCAGCAGCGCCGCTGCGACGCGTTCGGGGACGAACGGCGCCACGCGTTGCGGCCCCTCGCGTCGCAACTGCTCGCGACGGACCGGGTCGTCGAGCACCCGCAGGATCCCGTCGGCGACCGCCTCGACGTCGCCGACCGGCACGAGCTCGCCGTAGCGTCCGTCCTCGAGCAACCACCTCGGCCCGGACGGGCAGTCGGTGCTCACGACCGGCGTGCCGAGCGCCAACGCCTCGAGCAGCGAGAGCGGCAGCCCCTCGTTGCGCGACGTCAGCGCGAAGACGTCCGCGCGCGCCACCAGCGGCAACGGATTGGACACGAAGCCGAGGAGCGCGATGCGGTCGGCGATGCCCGCCGACCGGGCGAACGCCTCGAGCCGCGCCTGCAGGCCCGCGTCCGACGGTCGGCCGACGACGGCCAGGCGCACCGTCCGTCCGGTGCGTTCGTTGACCCGCGCGACGGCCCGCAGCAACGTCTCGGGATCCTTGCGGGGGTGCACGTTCGCGACGCTGACGACCACCGGGACGTCGGCGTCGTCCGCGAACCACGGATGGTCCGGATCCTCGGCGGCGAGCACCGCAAGGCGGTCCCAGCGCGTCAACGGCGGCGGGACGACCGCGACCTTGTCGCGCACGCCCGGGAAGGTGCCGGTGAGGTCCTCGGCGATCTCGGGCGCGACCCCGACCACGGCATCGGCCAGCGGCAGCAACCGGGCGTTGACGAGATCACGGACCCGGCGGTGGGTCCAGGCGTAGCTCGAGTAGTGGTTGTGCTCGACGGTGACCACGAACGGTCGGTGCCGCAGCCAGCGGGTTGCCAGCACGGCGGCCCGGGACGGGCCGTTGCCGTGGGCGTACACGACGTCGGGGCGGAAGCGGCGGATCACGGCGCGCAGCCGCGGGATCGCCGGCCACGTGCGCGACGACGAGATCGAGAGATCCAGCGTCCGGGTCCCGGCGACCGCCGGCCGCCCCGTCGGCGCGGAGCCGGCGACCAGCAGCACCTCGTGGCCGAGGCGGGCGGTCTGCTCGGCGAGGACGGTCGCCACGTCGGCGATGGCACGCCCGTTGAAGGCGTGGACGAAGACCAGGACCCTCATCCGTACGGTGCCCGACGCGGATCCCGGCCGCCAGGGGTGGTGACGACCTCGTGGTCGCGGGCGACCTCGGCGAGCCAGCCGTCGCGGTCCTCGGGGACGATGCGGTCGTGGTCGCGGATCAGCGTCACGACCGGGCAGCGCGGGGCGAGGTGGTACAGGAACCACAGCCGGCTGAGGGCCGTCCGGGGCTCGAGCAGGCTGCGGGCCAGGCACCAGGCCTCGACGCGGCGCATGGCGGCGAGGTCCCAGCGGCCGGCGACCACCGCGTCGATGCCCCGCTGCAGCGGCCGGCGGGCCGGGCCGACCAGCCGGGTGGCGGCCGTCGCACCGGCCGGGTCGGCCGCCAGCAGCTCGGCGACCCGCTTGGTGCGCAGGCCCTCCTCGTTGGCCCCACCGCCCCGGCGGGTGCCGTTCATCAACAGCTTGATGACGCCCTCCGCGCCGGGGCGCACCCGTCGGAACCCGCGTTCGTCGCGTTCGCTGAGCGCCTGCAGGTCCCGGTCGTCGACCAGGGTCGAGCCGCGCCAGGTGCCACACTGCTTGACGTCGAGTTGGACGAGGAACGGCGAGTCGGGGTCCAGCGCGAGGTAGTGCGGACCCTGGGGGATGTGCCGGCACACGATGACCGGGCCCAGGCCGTTGCGCGCCGCCCAGGCCTCGAAGACCGCCCGGATGGCGTCCCAGTCCTCCGGCGGGCCGAGCGAGTCGACGTCGCCGGTGCCCGCGAAGGCCGAGTCGACGTTCTTCCAGATCGCCCAGCCCGGGTGGCGTTCGGTCAGCTCCCGCAGCAGCGGCAACCACAGTGCCGTGCGGTCGTACGCGCCCTCCACCCCGACCTCCCCGCCGCCCCGAGGACGGGAACGCTAGCCGACCCCGCGCGGTGCCGAGCCGAGTGCCGCGAGCTGCCGCAGCCAGCTGGCAGCGACCTGGTCCCAGCCCAGGTGCTCGGCCACGTGACGACGGGCCCGCTGTCCCACGGCGGCGGCCTGCGGTGCGATCAGGCGCCGCAACCCGTCCGCGAGGTCCTCGACCGTCGGGGGCACGACCAGGCAGGCACCCGCGGCGCCCAGCTCCCGCGCCAGCGGATACGGGGTGGCCAGGCACGGCACGCCCAGCGCCGCCGCCTCGGCCAGCGAGTTGCCGAAGCCCTCCCAGCGCGAGGGGTAGACCAGGCCACGGGCGCGGGCCACGACCCGCCACTTGTGTTCGCCGTGCACCGGCGGGCCGACGGTGACGACGTCGGCGAGCCCGAGGTCCGCGACCAGGCCCTCGACGCGCACGCGACCACCCCGCCAGTCCGAGCCGTGCAGCCGCAGCTGCGGGCGTCGGCCGGCCGGCAGGGCCGCGCAGGCCCGCAGCAACAGGTCGATGCCCTTGTGCTCGGGGTCGTAGCGTCCGAGGTACAGGACGTAGCCGCCGCTGCCGCCGTCCCAGGACGTGTGTCCGGGTGGGACCACGCCGTTGGGGGCGACCAGCAGCCGCACCGGGACCTCGAGCTCGTCGAGGTGGCGGCCCTGTTCGGGGAAGAAGACGTGCACCGCGGCAGCGTCCGCGACCAGGCGCCGCTCCCCCAGCTGCCACCACACGCGCTTGGCCCGGGCTCGACGCTGCAGGATCAGTGGGTCGTAGGCGCCCCGGGGCGCCAGCACGTAGGGCACCCGCTGGCGGCGGGCGGCCGCCCCCAGGCGCAGGTTGGCGGCCGTCCAGGCCGAGTTGAGCACCAACCAGTCGGCGCCACCCAGTGGTCCGAGGCCGTCGACCGGCACCCGGAGGGCTCCCCGACCGACGTGCCGGATCGGCCACCAGCGCACCCCGTCCTCGTCGAACGGTCGGCCGCGGCCGTCGAAGGCGATCACGGGCACGGCACCCTGCCGCGCCCACGCCTCGGCGAGCCGCCGCACGGAGTTGGTGATGCCGCCGTCACCGACCCGTGCCCGCGGGTGGTAGTTGACGATGCGCACGACGCTCCCCGCTAGGGTCGACGGACGTGCCCCCAGGCAGGAGAGCCGCCCTGTCCCGTGCCGCGGACCCGACGGTCGTCATCGTGCAGCGGGCGATCCGACGCTATCGCGCCGGGTTCTTCGACCGCCTCCGCGACGACCTGGCGGTCGACGGCATCCGGCTGGAGGTGCTGCACAGTACCCCGCCACCGGAGCGCGACCCGCGCGACGACGCGCTGGAGGTGCCGTGGGCGACCCGCCTGCCCTCCCGCACGGTCGCGGTGGCGGGCCGGACCCTGCAGTGGCAGCCGCTGGTCCCCTCACTGCGCACCGCCGACCTGGTGATCGTGGAGCAGGCGTCCAAGCTGGTGCTCAACCACCGGCTGCTCGCGCGCCAGCGTCGCGGCGGGGCGCCGGTCGCGTTCTGGGGGCACGGCCGCAACTTCGGCGACGACCCGCATCCGGCCGGTGAGTGGCTCAAGGCCCGGGTCTCCCGGCAGGCGCACTGGTGGTTCGCCTACACCGCGCGCTCCGCCGAGGTCGTCCGCGGGCTGGGCGTCGACGCGCAGCGCATCACGGTCGTCGACAACGCCATCGACACCCGGCGTCTGCACGCGGACCTCGCCGCGGCGGCCCAGGGACCGGCCGCACGCCTTCGCGCGCAGCTCGGCCTCGGCGACGGACCGGTCGGGCTGTTCCTGGGCACGTTGCGGGCCGAGAAGGGCCTCGACCTGTTGCTGGAGGCCGCCGACCACATCCACGCCCGACGTCCCGACTTCTCGCTGCTGGTCGTCGGCGGGGGCGAGCTCGGCCGGATCGCCGAACTCGGGGGCGCCCCTCGCCCGTGGTTGCACGTGCTGGGTTCGCGCTACGGCGTGGACGCCGCGGCGGCGCTGCAGCTCGCCGACGTGCTGCTGCTGCCGGCCGCCATCGGACTGGTCGTGATCGACAGCTTCGTCGCCGAGGTCCCGATCGTCACCATCGCGGGCCGCGCCCACAAGCCCGAGATCGCCTACGCCGTGGACGGGGCCAACGCGGTGCTGCTGCCGGAGACGACGGACGCCGCGGGCTACGCGGAGGCGACCCTGGCGCTGCTCGACGATCCCGGGCAGCTGGCACGGCTGCGCGAGGGCTGCCGGCAGGCCGCTGCCCGCCACACGCTCGAACGGATGGTTCAGCGGTTCGCGGAGGGCATCCGTGCGGCACTGGCGGCCCCGCCGCGCTGAGTGCCCCGACGCGCCAGCCACCGTGCGGCCCAGGTGGGCACCATCCCGAGGATCGCGGGAACGGTCAACGCCAGGATCAGCAGGTCGCTCACCAGCGAGACGCTGGCGACATAGCGCAGGTCGGTCGCCACGTGCTCCTGCATCGGCCGGCCGTCGTCGCGCTCGGTGACCTGCCACAGGCCCGTGATGCCGGGCTTGACCGCGTGACGGGCGTGCTGCCAGGCGGCGTAGACGGCCACGACCTCGGGCAGTTCGGGACGGGGGCCGACCATGCTGAGGTCCCCACGCATGACGTTGACCAGCTGCGGGAGCTCGTCGAGGCTCGTCCGTCGCAGGAAACGCCCGAGACGGGTGTGACGCGGGTCGTCGGGCGTCTTGTGGGTCCGGCGGCGTCCCTCGGGGGCCTGCCGACGTTCCTGCTGCCGCCGCTCGGCGACCCGCCGTTCGGGTCCGTCGTAGGGTGCGGTCGAGACCCGACGGTCCGTGCTGCCGCGCCGGTCGGTGGCGGCGCGCCGGTCGGGACGGGCCACACCCGTGGCGTCGCGACGCCGGTCGCTCTGCATCGTGCGGAACTTCAGCATCTGGATCCGGCGGCCGTCGAGGCCGACCCGTTCCTGGCGGTAGAGCACCCCCGCCCCGAGCTCGTACCGGACGAGCACGGCCACCAACGCGAACAGCGGACTCAGCACGAGCAGCAGCACGGCCGCCACGGTCCGGTCGAACACCGGCTTGACGAACCGCTCGTAGGGCGAGCGCACGCGCCCGGCCTCCGGTGCCGGCACCGGAGCCGAGGGCCCGCCCTGGGGCGCGGTCGGCAGGTGCTTCGCGTCCCCGACGAATGACGTGTCCCCGTGCATGCCCCAACTCCATGACCACGTCGTCGATGACGTCGTCCGCGTCCCCTGGGACGTCGTCACCTGTTCGGCCCGGCGTCCGTTCCGGCCACCGGAGGGATGATAACTACCTGCGACCGCACGAGCGCCGATTGCGACCGTTCGGTCGGTACAGTCTGTCCGATCGTCCGGTTGGCCGGCTTTGTCGTCGGTTCGCGGGGAGGAGGGGCAGCTCGTGTCGGACCATGACACCTTGGCACGACCACAGCCGTCGCCGTCCGATCCGCGCTCGGGCGGACGGTCCCGCTGGCTCTGGCTCGGGGCGCTGGTCGTCGTCGCAGGATGGCTCCTGCTGGCCGGAATGCTGCTCTTCGACGCCCAGGGTCACCTGCGCGCGGCACAGGGCGAGCTGCCGGGCGCGGTCGCCGCCCTGGCGGCCAGTGACCTCGACACGGCTCGCGCGACCCTCGCGGCGGCGGAGGCCGACCTCACCGCGGCGGCCGACCGGCTGCGGTCCCCAGCGGTCGTCCCCCTCCGCTTCGTCCCCGTGTTCGGGCGCGACCTGCGCGCGGTCACGGCGGTCGCCGACGGCGGCGAGCGCGTGACCGTCGCCGCCGGCGAGCTCGCCGAGGCGCTGGCGGGGCTGACCGCGCCCCCCACGACCGCGGCCTCGACGGGCGGGCTGCCCGTGGCCGCCGTGCAGGGCCTGGCCGACCCGATGAACTCGACCGCCCGGACGCTACGGGCGGCGCTGACCGACATCGAGGCGGCCGTCGACTCCGGCCGCGTGCGTCAGGTCAGCGAGGGACGACGACAGGTCCTCGAGCTGCTCGAGCCTGCCACCACGAGCGCCGAGACCGCGGCCGCGCTGACGGCGACGCTGCCGGCGTTCCTGGGCAACGACGGCGAGCGGCACTACCTCGTCGGCGCCTCGACCCCGGCGGCGCTGGGCGGCACGGGCGGGTTCGTCGGCTCCACCGCCGCGCTGCGCGTCACCGACGGCGAGCTGACCTTCGGTCGCTTCGAGCCGGCCGACGAGTTCCCGGTCCTGCCCGCCGACCAGCTGCCCGCACCGGTCGCCGAGGACGCCCAGCGCTGGAGCCGCTACGGCGGCACCGGGGACTTCCTGACCCTCAACCGTTCGGCGCACTTCCCCGCCGCCGCCCGGGCGATGGTCCAGCACTGGGAGACCACCCACGACCAGCAGCTCGACGGCATGATCGTCGTCGACCCGTTCGCGCTGCGGGCGCTGCTCGCCCTGTCGGGGCCGGCGCCGGTCCCCGGCACCGAGTTCGTGCTCGACGCCGACAACGTGGTCGACTTCGTCGCCAACGAGGCCTACGAGGAGCTGGGCTTCGGTGCCGAGCGCAAGGAGCTGCTCGGCGCCGTCGCCGCGATGACCCTGCAGCGGTTCCTGGTCACCGGCGCGGGGATGCAGGACCCGACGGCACTCGCCTCGGCGATGACCGAGCTCGCCGCTCGCGGCCACCTGCTGCTGTACTCCGAACACGACGACGAGCAGCAGGCGTTCGCCCGCACGCCGGTCGCCGGCGCGCTGGCCGATCCCCCGGGCGAACTCGTGAACGTCGTCGCCAACAACGGCACCGCGACCAAGATCGACTTCTTCGGCCGCCGGGAGCTCGAGCTGGACGTCGACCTGCTCGAGAGCGGCACGTCGGCGACCCGGATGCGGTTGACGATCGTCAACGACGCCCCGTCGGAGGGGTACCCGCGTCACATCATCGGCCCGAACAACCCGACCCTGGACGCCGGGGACAACCTCCTCGACCTCAGCGTCTACCTCGCCACCGCCGCCCGGTTCGTCGAGACACCGGCCGGCGAACCGTCGCTGCCCGCGTTCGAGGAGACCGAGCTCGGCCACCCGGTGCACGACCACTGGGTCCGGATCCCCTCCGGCACGTCCGTCTCCCGCGAGTACGCCTGGCAGACCGACCACGCCCACACCGAGACCGACGACGGCGAGGTCGTCTACCGACTGCTGCTGCAGGGACAGACGGTGTTGCAGCCGACCGAGGTGACGGTGCGGATGGCCGTCCCCGACGGCTTCACGGTGGTCGACCTGCCGCCGGACGCCGAGGACCTCGGCGACACCGTGCAGCTGTCGACCGACAACCAGGGCGAGGACCTGCGTTTCGAGGTCCGGCTCCGACCGGCCGGGTGAGTGCCCGAGGCGCACACCGTCTCGGACCTGACCCGACGAACGGAGCCCAACGGCAGACACCGGCCACGCTGCGTGCTAGCGTCGACTCGCTGAGCAAACGACACTCGCTGAGCAGACGACAGGGGTCGAACATGCGGGGCACGGTCATCGGAGTGGTCGCGGCGGGTCTGCTGACCGTCGGGTCGGCCGCCGGGGCACAGGAAGCCGGCGACGACAACATCTGCCACTACGACCCCACCGCCGAGGTGTGCGTCGACGAGCCCGACGAGGTGCTCGACCGTGACGTCGAACGGGCCGAGCCGCTGCAGCCGAAGCTGGCCGACACCGGTGGCGACCTCGGCCTGGCGGTCTTCGGCGGCTCCGCGCTGCTGCTGGGTGCCGGCATCGTCGCCGCGACCCGCCGACGCGGGGACGCCCTGAGCGACTGACCGCTCGCACCAACCGACGAACGGCAGCACCCTCCGGGGTCGCTGCCGTTCTTCCGTTTCGGCTTCCGACGACACGACGAACCGGCGACATGGGACGGCGGTCTCGCCTACCGTCCGGTATGGCTCGAGGATTCCACCGTCCCCGGGGAGACGCATGCGGTTGCCGACATGACCAGGACGACCGGCCCGGCGGTCGTCACGCCGGTGACCTCGGTGCGCCCACCTCGGCCACGGCATTGGCCGGCACTCGTCGTCGCGACCGCGCTGATGCTCGCCTGGCTGCTCGTACTCCCCCGCGTGCTCGACCACATGTTCGTCGACGGCGTGTCCTACCTCGACATCGCCGAGCACTATCTCGCCGGCCGGTGGGACGTCGCGGTCAATGCCTACTGGAGTCCGCTGTGGTCGTGGCTGGCCGTGCCGGTGCTGGCCACCGGAGCGGACCACTTCCTCACCGCGCGTGTGCTCGGACTGTTCTCCGCGCTGCTGACGCTGCTCGTCGTGCATCGTTGGCTCCTGCGACTGGGCGTCGACGCGGGTGCTGCGGGGATCGTCCTCGCGGGTGGGTTGCCGTTCCTGCTGGCGGCTTCGGTCCTGGCGAGCCCCGACCTCCTGCTCGTCGCGATCCTGCTCACCCACCTCGACCTCGCGACCCGAGCCGACGCGTGGCGACCGCGGACGGCCGCGCTCGCCGGCGCCCTGGCCGGCTCGGCGTACCTCACCAAGCTGTTCGCGCTCCCGTTCCTGGTCGTGATGGTTCCGCTCCTCGTCGGATTGCAGGTGTGGCGCGACCCGGCGCGGACCCGGACGTGGGTGCGGGCCGGCGTGGTGCAGTTCGGCGTCTTCCTGGCCGTCGTCGCGGCCTGGGCGAGCGTGCTGAGCATCGACCTCGGCCGTCCGAGCGTCGGGACGGCGGCCGAGGTCAACCTCGAGACGACCGCCGAGGGGTCGCACGGGACGCCGATGATCCACGGCGGTCTGACCGAGCCGCCGCATGCGACGTCGTCGAGCCCATGGGAGGACCCGGCTCGCCTCAACCAGCACCCGGGCCGAACGGCGCGCACCGACCGCGCGGATGCCACGCCACCGGGGACGCAGCCCGTCACACGGGCGCCGGCACGTCCGGAGCCGCGAGCGGGCATGGTCGGCGTCGTCGAGGCCAGGCTGCGTGCCGTGGGCGTCAACCTCCAACGGGCCGGCGACGAGTTGCGGCGTTGGCGATTCTTCGTGCCCGTCGCCCTGCTGGCCCAACTGCCGCTGTGGTGGCGGGCGCGGCCCCGCGACCTCGGGCTCGTCGCGCTGCCGGTCGCCAGTGCCGTGTATCTGGGTGGCCTGCTCGCCATCCACCTCGATGAGCGTTACGCCTGGTTCGCGTTGCTGGCCCTGCTGCCCGGGGCGACGGCCGGGGCGGTCACCACCGGGCACCGGCTGTGGGGTCGCGGCCTCGGACGGGAGTGGGACCTCGGCGTGATGCGGCGTCGTCCGTATCGATGGGTCCTCGTGGCCGTGATCGCGTGCACGCTGCTGTGGCCCGGGCTCCGCTACCTGACCGCAACCATCCGCAGCGCTCCGCACGCGGCTCCCCTCGCGCGGGAACTCGAGCCGGATCTGCTCGACGGCCGCGAGGTGGCATCCGACAGCGACTGGATCGCGACCATGCAGCTGTGCGCCCACGCCGGATGCCGCTACCACGGGATCACGGGCCCCGGGCTGCATGCCGACTGGCGGCGACAACTCGCAACCCACCGGATCGACGTCTATCTCGTCTGGGACCCGACGAACCTGCCTCCTGGCGTCGGAGCCCGCGTGTACACCGCCACCAGTGCGGGCGGCGTGCAACACCAACTGCACGTCGTCGACACGCGCACGCTTCCTGCGGGCTGACCGACACGACGCACCCCGATGCCCGATCGCGTCGGGTCGGCTGGCCGGTCGGGACACCACGGTCGTTTATCTTGGACGGCCGCGCCCCCGGTTCCCGCCCCCCGCCCCCGCCCCGAGGTAGTCCCGCATGGCAGACGTGCCCACGCTCAGCGCCGGACAGGTCCTCGACGTCAGCCTCGAGTCGCGGATGGAGCAGGCGTTCCTCGACTACTCGATGTCGGTCATCGTCGGTCGTGCGCTGCCCGACGTCCGCGACGGGCTCAAGCCGGTGCAGCGCCGCATCCTGTACTCGATGTACGAGTCGGGACTGCACCCCGACCGTCCCTACCGCAAGTGCGCCTCGGCCGTCGGTGAGGTCATGAAGACCTACCACCCGCACGGTGACTCCTCGATCTACGACGCGCTGGTGCGCATGGCGCAGGAGTTCGCCACCCGCGAACCGCTGGTCGACGGGCACGGCAACTTCGGCTCGATCGACGGCGACCCGCCGGCGGCGATGCGCTACACCGAGGCCCGCCTGTCACCACTGGCGATGGAACTGCTGGCGGGCATCGACGAGGAGACCGTCGACTTCGTCGACAACTACGACGGCTACGACACCGAGCCGGTCGTGCTCCCCGCGCGCTTCCCCAACCTGCTGGTCAACGGCGCGTCGGGCATCGCGGTCGGCATGGCGACCAACATCCCGCCGCACAACCTCGGGGAGGTGATCGACGCGTGCCTGACGCTGCTCGAGGATCCCGACGCCGACCTCGACCGGCTGATGCGGCACGTGCCGGCGCCGGACTTCCCGACCGGGGCGCGCATCGTCGAGGGTGACGGCATCCGCGACGCCTACGCCGCCGGCCGTGGCGCCGTCGCCGTCGAGGCCGTCGCCTCGACCGAGACGCGCACCGGCAACCTGCCCCGCATCGTGATCACGGAGATCCCCTACCAGGTCAACAAGTCGGCGCTGCTGCAACGCATCGCCGACCTGGTCTCCAACCGCAAGATCGACGCGATCCGTGACCTGCGCGACGAGTCCTCGCGCGACGGCATGCGCATCGTCATCGAGCTCAAGCGCGGCGAGGATCCGGGCAAGGTGCTCGAGCGGCTGTACCGGTCCACCGACCTGCGCACGAACTTCAACGTCAACCTGGTCGCGCTCGTCGACGGGGCACCGCGCACGCTGGGTCTGGTCGACTGCCTGCGCCACTACCTCGCCCACCAGCGCGACGTGCTGACCCGCCGCACCGAGCACCGGTTGCGCAAGGCCCGCGACCGCGCCCACGTCGTGGAGGGCCTGCTGCTCGCCCTCGACCACCTCGACGAGGTCATCGCGCTCATCCGCGGCAGCGAGTCGGCCGCGCATGCCCGTACCGGACTGATCGAACGTTTCGCGATGTCCGAGATCCAGGCGCAGGCCGTCCTCGACATGCAGCTGCGGCGGCTGGCCGCGCTCGAGCGGGCCGCACTGGAGGACGAGTACCAGCAGCTCCAGGGCCGCATCGCCCGCCTGGAGGAGATCCTCGGGGACGCGTCGGTGCTCGACGGCCTGCTCGGCGACGAACTGCGCGAGATCAAGCGGCTGCACGCCACCCCACGCCGCTCGCGGATCGTCGGGGCCGGCATCAGCGCCGAGGACGTGCTGGCCGGCGGGTCGCAGGCCGGGTTCGAGGCGCAGGAGGTGACCGTGCTGGTGACCCGCGGCGGCTACCTCAAGCCGCTGGCACGCCGGCGTGCCACACCGGCCCACAAGCATCCTCACGACCCGTTGGTCGCGGTGCTGCGCTGCACCACCGACGACACCCTGCTGCTGGTCGACGAGGCCGGCACGGGTCACCGGGTCGGCGTCGGCGACGTCCCGGTCGTCAAGGCCAACCAGCGGGGCACGCACGTCGGTGGACTCCTCGGTGGCGGTCCGGACGCGAAGCTGGCCGGGGCGGTCGTGCTCGGCGAGGACGAGGCCGTCACGCTGGTGACCGTGTCCGCGGCCGGGCAGGTGAAGCGCACCGCGATGTCGGAGTTCGCCGACGCGCGGCAACGCTCGCTGCAGGCGGCCGGTGTCAAGGACGACGACCACCTCGCCGCCGTCGCGACGTGCCGGGACGACGACGACCTGCTGCTGGCCCACACGGGCGGCTACGTCACGCGCTTCCCCGCCGGCGAGGTCCGCACCATGGGACGCACCGCCAGCGGCGTCGCCGGCATGAGCGTGCCGAAGGGAGCGCGGATCGTGTCGTTGTCGGTCACGCCGGCCGACGCGACCGACGTCGAGGTGCTGACCGTGGCCGCCGACGCCACGGCCAAGCGCACGCCGCTGGCCGAGTACCCGGCCAAGGGGCGCGGCGGCAAGGGCCTGATGACGGGCGCGTCCGAGCTGCTGTGGTGCGGCGTGGCCAGCGATCTGCACCTGCACGGCGACGACCCGGTCGTCGTGCGGGCCGTGGACCTGACGCCGGCCAAGCGTGCCGGTCGCGGTGAGCCGCTCGGGGTCGAGGTGGCTGGTCCGGCCGTCCCCGAAGCGATGACGCCGGGCACCGAATGAGGCGAACTTCTCGGCCCGCCGGACGGTTGCGGTTGCCCGGCTCGGCGGTCGGTGCCCCGTAGGCTGGCTGGTGGCCGGGCCGCGTCGATGCCGTCCCGCCTCCCTGCGCTCAGGAGTCGTCGTGCAGTCCGAACTGCAGCAGTTGACCGCCGAGATCCCGGTCGTCCAGGCCCGCGCCCGTGGCGAGGTCCGCTGGTTCAACCAGGAGAAGGGCTACGGCTTCATCGCGCCGGACGACGGCAGCGACGACGTCTTCGTGCGCTACTCCGCGATCGACGGCGACGGGTTCAAGACGCTCGCCGCCGGACAGCAGGTCACCTACGAACGCAGCGACGACGGTCGTGGCCCCCGCGCGTTGCAGGTCCGGCCGGCCTGACGTCGGCGTGCACCGGCCGTCGGCGTGCGCCGGGGCACGTGCACGTCGGCCAGGCCCGTGGCGGGCTGCTGCCGGTGGCGGTCAGGAACGCTCGTCGAGCGGGAGGCTGCCGTCGGCCCGGTGGGCGTCGGCGTGGATGGTGAGCAGCTGCTCGTCGACCGGTGGGGCGTGCGAGTCGAGCACGTCCAGCCCGGCCAGGTGCCGGGTGACGGGACCCTCGGCGCGGTCGAACGCGCGCGCCCGGGCCAGCACGTCGGCGACCTCCTGGTCCATCCGCGCGTGCTGGGCGAGGTGTTCCTCCCAGTCGTGCACGACGAAGAACTCGGTGATCCGGGTGGGACGGTCCGCGTCGCGGTACAGCGACCACCGGTGCGCACCGGTGCGGAAGCGTTGGCGGCGCAGATCGCGCATCACCGCCAGGAACTCCTCGGCGTCGTCGTGGTCGATCTCCCACGTGTTGGCCACGAGCACCGGCGAGCCGGCCACGTGCCGGGCGTGGCGGGGCACGTGCCAGTCGTCGGGGGCGGCCGGCTCGTCGAACTCCCCCAGCACGGGCAGGCCGAGCCGGAAGGCCAGCAACCCGAGCAGCACCGTGCCGACGTTGAACACCGCCACCGACGTCCCGGCGCCGACCCACTCGGCCAGCGCCCCGGCGGCGAACGCCCCGACCGGCTGCACCCCGATCGCCAGCACGTACAGCGACACGACCCGGCTGCGGACCCACCGCGGCGCCAGCAGCTGCACGGTCGCGTTCATCGTGACCAGCGTGTAGACCCAGCACAACCCGTTGACCGCCAACGCCGCGCCGGCGAGGACCGGGTGGGGGGCGACCCCGAACACCACTCCGGACACCCCGAAGGTCAGCACCGCACCCGGCAGCATCCGTCCGGCGAAGCGGACCCGGGCCCGTTCACGGGTCAGCACGCCCACGAGCGCGCCGGCACCGAACAGGCCGTAGAGCACGCCGAAGCCGGTACCGCCCAGCCCGAGCTCGGTCGACACCACCGGCAGCAACGACTGGATGCTGGCGGTCGTCAGTGCGAACGTGGCCGTGACCCCGAGCAGCACCCGGATCGGCCGGGTGAAGCGGGCGTAGCGCACCCCGGCCGCGGTGGAACGCCACAGCGGCTGACGGCGGGTGTCCTCGACCTTCGCGCGCGGGAAGGTCAGCAGCACGCCGACGATCGCGAGGTACGAGGCGGCGTTGGCCCCGAAGGCGCTGCTGGCGAACCCGGCCCCGACGACGATCCCCCCGATGGCCGGACCGATCGCCCGCGCGACGTTGAACGCGCCGGAGTTGAGCGTGATCGCCTGGGCCATCATCCTGCGCGGCACGAGATCGGGGATCAGCGTCTGGAACGACGGCAGGCCGATGGCGTTGCCGACGCCGAGCACGAACGTCAGCCCGAGCAGCCAGTAGGGCGTGAGGATGCCGGTCGCCGTCATCACCGCCATCGCCGCGACCGCCAACGCGCTGGTGAACTGCCCGATCAGCATCAGGGTGCGACGGTCGACGATGTCCGCCAGTGCGCCGGCCGGCAGGGTCAACAGCAGCCGCGGCATCGTCAGGGAGGTGGTCACCAGCGCGACCAGCAGCGGCGAGTTGGTCATCTCCTGCATGACCCAGGGCGCGGCGGTCAACTGCAGGAACGTGCCGAGGTGGCTGACCAGCGCCGCGATCCAGATGCGGCGGTACTCGGGCACCTGCAGCGGCGCGAACGTCGTCACCGGCGCCTGCTGGGGCGCCGGTGACGTCGGGGTCAGTCGGGTCGGGTCGGTGGTCACGGGGCCCAGTCAAGCGCACACGGACGGGGCCGCCGATCGGCGGCCCCGCCTGCGTGGTGGTGGTCAGCGTTCGTGCCGGCGCGGGTCGTCGGCCGGCACGTGCACCATCCGCTGTCCGGGTGCCTGCTCGGGTGCTTCGAAGCTCCCCAGCAGCGACGACTCGCCGCGGTCCCAGGAACCCAGCACGTGCTCGGTCAGCTTCGCCTCGAGCCGGCACAGCGCCAGGGCCCCGAACACGACCTCGCCGAGTCGGTCCGGGTCCTGCTCGACCAGCCCACCGGCCAGGTCGGTGGCGGCGACGGTCTGGTGGTGGGCGTCGGCCACCACGTGCGTGTCGAAGAACAAGCACGTCCACGGGTCGAACTCGAGCCGGCGCAGCGCCGTGCCGAACCGGGCCATGGTCGTCACCGAGGACATCTCGAACACCGCGAGGTGCCCGATGACCGCGCCCAGCCAGCGCCGGTGCAGTCCGAACATCGACACCAGGTTCACCGTCGCGAGCGTGATCCCCGGCAGCAGGTCGAGGTAGTGGTTTGGCCGCGCGGACAACCCCAGTCGCTCCATCGTCAACGCGTACAGCTCGGCGTGGACGTCCTGGTCCACCCCGTCGCCGTACTCGTCGGCCTGGATCTCCACCAGCGCCGCCTTGGGCCGGCCGCCCAGCCGGGGGATCGCCCAGCTGTGCGGGTCGGCCTCCTTGAGCTGCCACGCGGTGCGGTGGATCGCCTGCTCGCGGAACTGGTGCAGGTCCCCCTCGGCCTCGATGAACTTCGAGATCGAGCGCCCCTCGCCGCTGCCGTCGTCGGTCGTCAGCTGTTGCAGGAAGGTCGTGACGTCGTCGACGTCGGGCATGTCCCCCACGAGCTCGACCAGACCCGCCTCGAAGCGCTGCTCGAGCTGGCCACGCAGCCGGATCAGGTCCGGGTGCCACTCCCAGCGCTCGTCGACGCCCTCGACCCCGCGGTAGTGCAGTTCGTAGACGAGATACAGCGCGAGGTGGGTGTCCTCGCCGGTGAGCGGGTCGTCCTCCGGCGCCGGCCACAGCGGCAGGTCGTGCGGCGCGCGGGTCAGGTGCTCCACGAGGAAGCTGCTGACCGGCCCGCGCGGCGTCGGCAGCGGGCAGGGCAGGTGCCGACCCGGGGTCTGCACCGGGCGGGGGGCCCCGTCGGTGATCGGGGTCGCCGACGACGTCTCGCGCGGCGTTTCGATCGCAGTCACGGCTGTTCGTCCTTTGGGTCCGCCTCGCCACCAGGAACGGCGGGGCTGGTCGCTCGACCTCGAGGACGGTACGAAGCGGAGCTGGTGAGGCCGCGACCCGTGAGCCGACCGGCCGGCCATGACCCGCCCGCTGCGGCGGCCGTACGGGCAGCGACCCTGTCCGTCGCCTGAATCCGCTCGGACGCGTCACGCCAGGGTGGGCAGCTCCTGCTGCAGCCGCGCGACGGGGGCGAACAGGTCCCCCTGGGCCTCGACGCGGGCGATCACGTCGTCGAGCTCGAAGCGCAGCGCCTCGGGATCACCGTCGTCGGCCGCGTCGGACACCTCGTCCCAGGTCACCGGCGTGGACACCGTCGGACGCTCGCGTGCGCGGGGCGAGTAGACACACACGGTCGTCTTGGTCAGCGTGTTCTGGTACCAGTCGATCAGCACCCTGCCCACGCGTTCGGTCTTGGTCTGCCTGGAGACGACCAGCTCCGGATGGACCCGCTCGAGCAGTTGCGCGATCTGCTGGGAGAACCCACTGGTGTCGTCGTAGGTGACGCCCTCGACGTTGAGCGGCACGTACAGCTGCAGACCCTTGCCCCCGGAGGTCTTGGGCACGGCGGTCAGCGACAGCCGGTCGAACACCTCGCGCAGGCGCAGTGCCACCTGCGCGCAGGTGATCACGTCGGCGGGCGCGCCGGGGTCGAGGTCGAACACCACCGCTCGGGGCGTGGACGGATCGGGCGCCCGGCCCATCGGCACGTGCAGCTCCAGCGCGCCGAGGTTGCCGGCCCACACCAGCGCGGCGGTGTCGGCGAGGTCGCAGTGCTCGACGAGCTCCTCGCGTTCCCCCGGTCGCGGTCGGCGACGCTCCTCGGGTGGGATCGGTCGGCCCCAACGACCGGTCCCCCGCTTGGGCAGCGTCGTGGTGGCCAGCCAGTCCGGCTTGTGCGGTGGGCAGCGCTTCTCGAAGAAGCTCTGGCCCTCGACCCCGTCCGGGTAGCGCTTGAACGTCACCGGTCGGTGCGCGAGGTGGGGCAGCATCGCCGGCGCGATCGCGACCAGGTAGTTGAGGAACGCCGCCTTGGTGGTGCCGCGCTGCGGCCAGTACACCTTCCCGAGATTCGACACGCTCAGCCGGCGCACCACCGACGTCCCGTCGGCGGCGGTCCCGGGCACCTCGACGGTCTGGCGCTGCGCCGCACCCGTCGCCATCAGGCCGTGTCGCGTCGACCGGCGTCGCGCGGCTCGTCCCCGGCCTTCGCGGCCGACAGCGACGCCTCGAGCGCCGCCATCAGGTCGACGACGTCACCGGCGTCGCGCTCGGGCGTGCTCGCCTCGGCGAGGTCCTCGCCCTCGGCCTTGCGCTCGATCAGCTCCAGCACCCGCTGCCGGTGCTCGTCCTCGTAACGGGTCGGGTCCCACGCGACGGTCATCGACTCGATCAGGCTGCTCGCCATGGTCAGTTCGCGGTCGGCCACCTCGACGTCCTCGGGGAGGCCGTCGAGCTGCGCGGGCGAGACCACCTCGTCGTGGTAGAGCAGCGTCGAGACGGCGAGCGCAGGTCCGACCGGGCGCAACACCGCGAGGTACTGCTTGCTGCGCAACGTGAACCGGGCCACGCCGGCCTTGCCGGTCTCCTGCATCGCGCGGCGCAGCAACTCGTAGGACTTGCCGCCCATCTCGCCGGGCAGCAGGTAGTAGGACGACTCGTACTGCAGCGGCTCGATGTCGGCGAGGTCGACGAAGTCCTCGATGTCGATCGCACGCGACCGCCCCGGATCCAGCGCCTTGAGCTCGTCGGGATCGAGCACGACGTAGCGGTCGGGCGCGATCTCGTAGCCCTTGACGATCTGGTCCTGGGTGACCTCCTCGCCGTCGTTCGCCGCGACCTTGCGGTGGCGGATGCGCGAGTTGTCCCCCCGCCGGACCTCGCGGAAGCTGACCTTCTTCGACTGGGTGGCGGTCACCAGCTTCACCGGGATGTTGACCAGCCCGAAGCTGATCGCGCCGTTCCAGATCGCGCGTGGCATCGCGCCCTCCTCGGTTCCGCGTGCGCACGGTGCGGTGGGCAGACGCCACGGCGGCCCGCGACGTCGCGCCCGACGGGCGGTGCGCGCACGAGGCACGGTAGCGCTGCCGATGGTCGCGTCGCTGGCCGGACGGCGGGTCGGCGGCCGGTCAGGTCTCGCGCACGACCTCACCGGCGGCCTTGTCGGCGCGGCGGCCGAGGTAGACCGGATGGCGCAGCCGGCCGTCGGGGGTCCACTCGGTGAAGCGCACGTCGATCACCAGCTCCGGGTCGGCGAAGCACGCGTCGCGGTGCTCGACCGGGTCGACGAACGGTGAGTCCCGGCGCGGTGTCAGCGCCGCCTCCAGCGCGGCGATCTCCCGTTCCGACAGGCCCGACCCGACCCCGCCGGCGTAGCGCAGCCCGGTCGCGTCGTGGACGCCGACGAGCAGCGAGCCGATCCGCCCCGAGCGGTGCCCCTTGCCGGGCCGCCAGCCGCCGACCACCACCTCCTGGCGGCGGGCGAGCCGCAGCTTCACCCAGGCGTTCGAGCGCACGCCCGGCCGGTAGGGCGCGTCGAGACGCTTGGCGACCACGCCCTCGAGATCGCGGGCGCGGGCGATCGTCAGCGCCGCGTCGAGGTCGTCGGTGTCGGGCGGGACCGACCACGGCCCGCCACCGGCCAGCTCCAGCTCCGCCAGTGCGGCCCGACGGCGCTGTTGCGGCCAGGCCAGTCGGTCGTCGCCGTCGAGCGAGAGCAGGTCGAACAGCAGCAGCGCGACCGGTCGCGCCGCCGCGGCACGGGCCGCACGCGTCGGGTCGGCGAGGTGCATGCGCGGCTGCAACGCCGCGAACGACGGCCGGCCCTGCTCGTCGAAGGCGACGACCTCGCCGTCGAGCACGGCGGGACGTCCGATCGCGTCCGCCAGCCCGGTGAGCTCGGGATACCGGGCGGTGACGTCGACGCCGTTGCGGCTGCGCAGCTGCAGCCGGCCGTCGGTGTCGACACCGACGAGCGCCCGGACACCGTCCCACTTGAACTCGTACCGGTGCCCGGTCCGGACCTCCTGCTCACGGCCGGGCACGGCCAGCATCGGTCGGAGGGCGGCGAGGTCCATGCGGGTCCCGACGGCGGCGACGGTTGCGGGGCCGGGACGGTCCGCGACCCTTCGGTAGCGTGCCGCACGGCCGGTCCGAACGGAGTGTCGAACATGAACGAGCGTCTGGTGCTGCGTCCGGTCCGCGACGAGGACGCCCCGCGACTGATCGCGCTGATCGGGGCCGCCTACGACGAGTACCCCGGCTGTGTGCTCGACCTGCCCGAGCTCGACGACGACCTGCCCGTGCCGGCCACGACCGCGGCCCGCCGGGGCGGCCGCTGGTGGGTGCTCGAGGACGAGGGCCGCCTGGTCGGCAGCGTCGGTACCGGCGCGTTGCAGGACGACGGCAGCGTGGAGCTCAAGCGGCTCTACGTCGCCGCCTCCCATCGCCGGCGGGGACTGGCCAGCCTGCTCGTCGGCCGGGTCGAGGCCCAGGCCGCCGGCGTCGGCGCGTCCCGGGTCGTGCTGTGGTCCGACACCCGCTTCCTCGACGCCCACCGGCTCTACACCGGCGCCGGGTTCGTCGACACCGGGGCGCGTCGCGACCTGCACGACCCGTCGCACACGACCGAGATCGAGTTCGCCAAGCCGGTCGAGGTCGAGCCGTCCCTGCACGCCGTCCGGTCGTGGGACGGCCCGTTCGGTGTCGAGCAGGTGCGCTGGCTCGACCTGCCCGACGGGGCGAGCTTCCTCGGGGAGGTGCCGGGCACCGGTGACGACCACCTCGGCGGCCCGGTCGCCTACACGGTCGAGGTCGACGACGCCTGGCGCACCCGCCGGGCCACGGTCGCCGGCCCGCACGGCCGGCAGGTGCTCACCAGCGACGGCGCTGGCCGCTGGTGGCGCGACGGCGAACCGGCCGACGACCTCGCCGGCTGCCTCGACGTCGACGTCGAGGTGACCCCGCTGACCAACACGCTGCCGATCCGCCGCGCCGGCGCCGGTGACGTGCGCGCGGCGTGGGTCCGCGTCCCCGGACCGACCATCGAGCCGCTCGGCCAGACCTACACCGACGAGGGCGGGGGCCGGTGGACCTATCGCAGCGGCGGCGGGTTCGTCGCGGACCTCACCGTCGACGACGACGGGTTGGTCGTCGACTACGCCGCGGTCGACGACGCCGGCACCCGCACCGCGGTCTGGTCCCGCCGCTGACCGCCGCCCGGTGACGACCTCCCGACGCCGAGGCACGACCCGACGGGCCGATCGGCACGCGGAGTCGGGCGGGAAGTCCCGGGTGCTCGCGGGTCCGGTGATCGACAGTGACCGGTGACGGCCGACTCCCGGGCCGTCCCCGCACACCCAGGAGCACCGCTCGTGCGCACCATCCGCCAGGTCGCCATCGCCGACGGCCGCCGCATCACCCTCGAGCAGTCCGTCACCAGCATGCAGGGCGTGCCGCTGCGCTGGCTCGTCCACGAGGCCGGCCCCGACAGCCGCACCATCGGTGCCGTCGTGCGGGCCGGCGCCGAACTCCCCTGGCGTGCCGACGCCGGGCCGCTGCAGTGTGCACACCTGTCGTTCGGGCACACCGCCATCACCACCGCGGTCCGTGACGTCGTCGACGCCGCCGCCCGCTGAGGACGTGACGGCTTCCCTCGCGGCAGCGGGTGCGCGGGCAGCCGCGCCCGGGACCGCGTGGCGCGGCGGTGTTGCGGGACGGACGTAGGCTTGGCGCCTCCCGTCCCCCCAGGAGTGCCCGTGTCGGCCGACCGCGTCGTGCCCGAGGACCGAGACGACTTCGTCGGGCGCGTGATCGGGACCGAGGACGCGACCCCGTTGGAGTTCTGGGTCGGGGTCGCGCCCGAGCGGTTCCTGCAACTCGACGACGTGGTGGCGTTGCAGCGCACGCCGCCCGGCCGCGACCCGGTGTCGATCTACGGCATCGTCAGCCAGGTCCGGGCCCGCCACGAGGGCGCCCGGTTCGACTCGGACGTGTTCCTGATCGAGGACGGCGTGCTGCCCGCCGAGGTGGCCGAGGCCGCCAAGGTGCTCAGCACCCGGTTCGAGCCCGAGGTGTTCGTCCCACCGCTGCCGGGCCAGGCCGTGCTGAAGGCCGAGGGCCACGACCGCGACCAGGCGCTGTTCTTCGACCGGATGGCCTCGCGCCTGCCGGCCGGGCTGTCCCGCGACGGCCAGCCGGTGTTCGTCGACCTGGAGTTCCTCGACGGCACCCGGGGTGCCCACGTCAACATCTCCGGGGTGTCGGGCGTGGCGACCAAGACCACCTACGCCACCTTCCTGCTGCACAGCCTGTTCACCTCGGGGGTCGTGCCGGCCGCCCACAACGCCAAGGCGCTGATCTTCAACGTCAAGGGCGAGGACCTGCTCTTCCTCGACCACGCCAACCGCAAGCTCGACGACACCCAGCGCGACCGGTACGCCGCCCTGGGGCTTCCCGCCAGCGCGTTCCGGTCGGTCGACTTCTGGGCGCCGCCCCGACGCGGCGCCAGCAGCGCCGCGCCCGACACCGGCGCCCGCAGCGAGGGCATCACCTCGTTCGCCTGGTCGCTCGAGGAGTTCTGCCGGGACGGCCTGCTGCCGTTCCTGTTCGCGGACGCCGGTGACGACCGCCAGCAGTACACGATGGTGGTCCACAACGTCACCGCCCAACTGGAGCGCACCGCCGTCCCGATCGGTGACGGTGCGGTCTCGATCGACGGTGAGTCGGCCCGCACCTTCCGCGAGCTGATCGACCTGATCGCTGCGCGGGTCCAGGACGAGCTGACCGCACCGGAGTGGGCCGGACGTGCGGTCGGCATCGGCACGGTCAACGCCTTCGTCCGCCGCCTCTACGGCTCGCAGCGCCACCTCGAGCACCTGATCCGGGGTGACCTGTCCGACCCACGCCGACACCGCATCTCGCACGACGCCCAGGTCACCGTGGTCGACATCCACAACCTCAACGACCGGGCCAAGCGGTTCGTCGTCGGGGTCGTGCTCCAGCGCGCCTTCGAGGCCAAGGAACGCTCCGGCAGCCCGGACCCGTTGACGTTCGTCGTGCTCGACGAGCTCAACAAGTACGCCCCACGCGACGGGACCTCCCCCATCAAGGAGATCCTGCTCGACGTCGCCGAACGTGGACGCTCGCTGGGCATGATCCTGATCGGCGCCCAGCAGACCGCCTCGGAGGTCGAGCGGCGGGTGGTCGCCAACTCGGCCATCCGCATCGTCGGTCGCCTCGACGCCGCCGAGGCGTCCCGCGAGGAGTACGGCTTCCTGCCGCCCGTGCACCGCCAGCGCGCCACCATCGTCAAGCCGGGAACCATGATCGTCAGCCAGCCGCAGCTCCCGGTGCCGCTGGTGGTCGAGTTCCCGTTCCCGGCCTGGGCGACCCGTCCGTCGGAGGCCGGCGAGGGTCCGCCCCGGCCCGACGGCGCGCTGGTCACCCAGCCCGACGACCCGTTCGCCGACCTCGACGCCGGTGACGGCGGACTGCCGTTCTGAGGATCAGATCGTGCTCTGCTGGCGGGTGATCTCGATCGCCTCGCGGTAGAACGCGTTGGACTCCAACAACCGCTGCGGCGCGTCGATGGCCTGCAGCCGCCCGTCGACGACCACCATCACCCGGTTGCAGATCGACAGCGTCGACATCCGGTGGGCGACCAGGAACAGGATCATCTCGCCCTTGAGCGAGCGCAACGACTCCTGCACGCCCATCTCGGACTTGACGTCGAGCGCGCTGGTCGGTTCGTCGAGGATCAGCACGTCCGGGTCGCCGGCCAGCGCACGCGCCAGGCACAGCCGCTGCCGTTGCCCCCCGGACACCGCCGAGACCCGCTCACCGACGACGGTGTCGTAGCCGTCGGGCAGCGCCAGGATCTCGTCGTGGATGTGTGCCCGTCGGGCCGCCTGCTCGACCGCCTCCTGCGGGATGTCGGGGCGGTAGAAGCGGATGTTCTCGGACACGGTCCCCCAGATCAGCTGCGGGGTCTGCGGGACGTAGGCGACCCGACGGTTCCACTCCGCGCGGCGGAAGCGTCGCGCGTCCTCGCCGTTGACGTGCAGGCGGCCCTCGTCGGGATCGCGCAGCCGCAGCAGCAGTTGCACGAGCGTCGACTTGCCGGCCCCCGACGGTCCGACGACGCCGATGGCCTCGCCCGCGGCCACCTCGAAGTCGACCTCCGTGAGCACCGGATCACCGGGTTGGTAGGCGAACGAGACCGTGTCCATCCCGAGCCGCTCGACGGGCGGCAGGGGCTCGGCGCCGTCCTGCTTGGGGTGCTCGGCGTAGTGCGTCAGGGACTGCCGCAGGCGGTCCATGAACGGGACCAGCTCGTCCATCTGCGTGACCGCGCTCTGCAGTTGCTGTCCGTAGCTGACCGAGCGGATCAGGATCAGGACCACGGCCCCGAGCGAGGCCAGCTGGTCGCCCCCGACGACGGCCACGATCGCGAGCGCGAGGATCAGCAGCAGCAGCGCGACGCTCTGGTAGAGCACCGGGACGAGCTTGCCGAGGAAGCGGGTGCGCAGCAGCGGCAGCCGCACCAACTCGATGCGGCGGTGGAAGCCGTCGCGGTACTCCTGCGACGGGCCGAAGACCTGGATCTCCTCGGCCATGCGCACGACTTCCTGCATGCCCTGGGAGTACTCGACGTTCTCCGCGCTGAGCGCCTTGGCGTGGCCACGCAGCCGACGCGAGAGCGGCTGGAGCAGCACGAACAACAGCGCCGAGGTGACGATCAGCACCAGCGCGGTGGGCAGGCTCAGCACGAACGCCGACGCGACCAGGGTCAGGAACATCAGCAGGGCGCTCATCGCCTGCCCGAGCAGCACGATCGCCTTCGAGGTGCTGGAGACGTGACCGCCCATCAGGGCCTGGAAGTGGCCGTCGCGCTCGGAGGCCTGCACCGACCACGACGTGCGCGTGAAGGCCTCGAACAGCTGCTGGCGCAGGTTCGCCATCGCGTTGGCGCTCATCGCCGCCGGTAGGTAGGCGGTCAGGATCTGGAACCCGCCGCGGACGACCGCGAGCGCGAATCCGATCCACAGCAGCGTCACGGTCGACGCCGTCGTCTCGAGCGGCCCCAACGACAGCGCGACACTGCCGCGTCCCTCCGAGAGGCTGGCGGCCAGGGCGGCGATCAACGCGAGCAGCACGGCCTCGGCGAGACCGACGCCGACCGACGACGCCCCGAGCCCCAACAGCTTGCCGCGCGAGGCACCGAGGAAGGGCGACACCCGCCGCCAGGCGTTGCCGGCCCGGCGCAGCAGCGCGAGCCGGGAGCGACGGGACGGGCGGTTCGCCAACACGACTCCTCGAGACGGCGACAACGGACAGTGGAGCAGGGGACGGGAGCGGTGGCGACCCGACGGGGCGTCAGGCGACGCCGCGGACGCGGCGACGGGCCCGGCGGACGACGTCGGGGACGAGCGTTCGCCCGAGCAGCTCCCAGGCGCGGATGGTGGTCGGCGACAGCAGGCACGCCCGTGCCGCCAGGTGCCGGGCGGTGCGGAGGTCGCCGGAGGCGGCGACGCGGTGACGGCGGGCGCTCTCGAGCAGGAACAGGTGCGCCACGCCAGCACGTCGCAGCTCGCCGCGGTGACGACCGTACAGGACGTCACGCGCGGCGAGGTTGGCGTCCAGCTCGAGCGACTTGCGGGGTTGGTCGGCGGGGTCGTGGTAGCGCGACAGCGGCTGCGGGACCACCTCGACGTCGAAGAAGCGGGCCACCCGCAGCCAGTACTCGTAGTCCTCGATGGCGGGGATGGACTCGTCGAAGAACCCGACGGTCGCCACGACCTCGCGTCGCAGGACCACGCTGGAGGTCCCGTGCACGACGTTGCGTCGCAACAGCTGCGCATGGAGGTCCCCCTGGTGGGTGGCCCGACGCGGACGGCGGTTCCCGAGGCCGTCGTCGTCCTCGACCCCGGCGTACACCATGGCGACGGAGGCGGGCAGCGCGGCGAACCGGCGCATCTGGCGGGCGAGCTTGTCGGGGAACCATTCGTCGTCGGAGTCGAGGAAGGCGAGGTAGTCGCCCCGTGCCGCACGGATGCCGCGGTTGCGTGCGGCGCTCACGCCCTGGTTGGGGACCTGGCGCAGGTAGCGCACGCGGGGGTCGGGATGGTTCGCCACCACCGGCTGGGTGCCGTCGGTCGAGCCGTCGTCGACCACCAGGACCTCGAGGTCGGCCATCGTCTGGCGCAGCGCGCTGTCGAGCGCCCGGGTCAGCAGGTGCACCCGGTTGTAGGTGGGCACCAGCACGCTGACCAGCGGACGCCGCGGCGTCACCGTCACCGACGCCGGTGCCGGCACCACGTCGAGGGCGGCGCGCGCCGAGCGCTGTCCGAAGTCGATCTCGACGTCGATCTCGGCGTCGAGATCGACGTCGATCTCGGCGTCGAGGCCGTCCGGCGCGGCACCCTGGCGTGCCGTCCCCGACCCCGGGCGGGCGTGGCGGCGCCGCTCGAGCCGGTCGCGGACGCCGTCGATCCCCCGCAGCCGTACCCGTCGGGTCTCCTCGGCCGCACGGTGGGCGAGACGGGCGGGGAGCGCCGGTCGCTCGAGCGCGGCCAGGGTGCGACAGCGCCGTGCCAGGGCCGGATCGGCGACCTCGGCGAGAGCGGCGACGTCGAGGAACGCCCGGGCGACGGCATGGCGGTGGCGGGGCAGCTCGCCCTCGAGTTCCAGCCGGTAGCGGACCTTGCGGACGACCTCGAAGCGCGAACGCACGCCGCGGGCGGTCGTCCGGGTGTCGCTCAGCGAGGTGGCCGCCTCGTGGCGGCGGTAGAGCAGCTCACCCCGGGACGCCTCGACCATCGGCGTGCCCCCGACCAGCGCACGCAGCACCAGGTCGCCGTCCTGGTTGTTGTGCAGCCGCTCGTCCCATCGGCCGGCCCGCTCGAACGCCTCGCGCGACCACAGCACGGCACTGGTCGGGTGGTACCAGCCGGTCAACCAGGCGTCGAGCGGGTCCTCCCCCGCCCGCCGGGGCCGACACGAACGGCGCCGGCGGACCCAGCGGCCGTCCACGGCCTGCAGACGTGACCACGGCGCGAGGGCGACACCGTCGGGAGCCTCGGCGAGCGCCTCCACCAGCCCGGCGAGCGTGTCGGGCGCGGCGACGTCGTCGGCGTCCACGAACCACAGCGCGTCACCGCTCGCCTGGTCCGCGCCGAGGTTGCGCGCAAAGGGCGCCCCATGACCAGCGCTGCGCAGCAGACGCACATGGGCGGGCCACCGCGCGACGAACCGTCGGGCGATCTCCGGGCTCGCATCGCTCGACCCGTCGTCGACCACGAGCACCTCCGCGGGTGGGGAGGTCTGCTCGAGGAGCGAGCCGAGGGTCTGGGCGAGATGGGTCTCCCCGTCGCGACAGGGGACGATGGCGGTGACGGTCATGGCGCGCAACGTAGTGCCGGCGACCGCCACCGAGGACCACGGCCGGCGCGCCGACCACGGTGCGTCATCGCGCGAGCGCTCGCTACGGTGTGTCTAGACACGACGATTCGACGCCACATGGACATCACGCTCGCCTCGCTCGGCATCCGCCGTCTCGTGCTGCTCTCCCGCAGCACGGTGGACGGTCAGCCGCGGCTCGGTGACTGGCAGCTGGCCAACGTGCTGTCCCGGCGCCTGCCGCTGCTGTACGTCGCCCCGCCGGTCGTCGCCCGGCCGTTGGCGACGGCGCGGGCCCGGACGCGCCCCCGGGTCGACCTGCGCGACGTCGACGGCCTGCAGACGCTGCAGACGGTCGTGCCCCCCGGCAGCGACCGACGCGACGCCGCCCAGCTCGGCGACGCCGCCCTGAGCTGGCAGCTGCGTCGCCAGCTGGGCCCGCGGGCCGCCCAGGACACGGTGCTGGTGATCTCCGACCCTCGCCGCGGCCCGCTGTCGAGCGTGGCGCGCCGCCTGGCGGTCTACTGGCGCCGGGACCGCTTCGGCGCGCACGGTGGGACGCGCCACGTCCGCCACCTCGCCGCCCGTGACGACGCGCTGCTGCGCCGATGCGACCTCGTGATCGGGATCTCCCCCGAGCTGGTCGAGGAGGCCCGGGAGGTGGGGACCCGGGCGACGTGGATCCCCAACGGCGTGGACTTCGCCCACTTCGCCGGCGTCGAGCTGGACGTCGACGTCACCGGCCGGCGACCGCAGATCGGTTTCGTCGGTGGGCTGTCCTGGCGCGTGGACGTGGAACTGCTGTGCGAGCTGGCCCACCGCAGGCCCGACTGGGACGTGCACGTCCACGGTCCCGGTGCGGCCGAGCTGCCGGACATCGACAACCTCCACGTCCACGGCGAGGTCGACTACCGCGAACTGCCCCGGGTGATGGCCGGGTTGGACGTCGGCGTGATCCCCTACGTCGACAATGCCTTCAACCGCGCGTCGTTCCCGCTCAAGACCTTCGAGTACCTGGCCGCGGGCGTGCCCGTCGTCTCGACCGACATCCCGGCGCTGGCGGGCTACGCACCCTACGTCCGGTGCGCCGCGGACGTCGGCAGCTTCGTGGCGGCCGTCGACGCGGCACTGACCCCGCCGTTCACCCGCGAAGACGCCCGGGCCTTCGCGGCCGACCAGACCTGGGACCGCCGGGCGGACGCGTTCCTCGCCACGGTGGCCGACACCCTGCGCCAGACCGCCGCGAGCACCGCCGGGCGGTGATCGCCGGCGGTGCCCGGACGTGCGGACGTCCGGTGGCGGCGCGTCACGGGCGCTGGCGGCGCGGGCGGTGCTCGCCGGCCGCTCCCCCGGTGGTGGCGACCACCTGCAGGTGGCTCGACAGGCGACGTACCTGCCGCCGGACGTCGAACTCCTCCTCGACGCGACGTCGGGCGGCGGAACCCAGTGCGCCGGCGAAGGCCGGGTCCTCGTGCAGTCGGCGCAGGTGTCGCGCGAGCGTCGCGTCGTCGCCCTCGGGCGCGAGCAGCCCGCTGCGTCGGTCCTCGACCAGCTCCGGGATGCCGGAGTGGTGACTGGCCACGACCGGCAGGCCGGTCGCCATCGCCTCCATGAGCACGACCGGGATGCCCTCGGTGTCCCCGTCGGCCGCGGTCACGCTCGGACACAGCAGCACGTCGTGCGCCTGCAGGGACGCCACCACCTGCTCGCGTGGTCGCGACCCGAGGAACGTGACCCGGTCGTCGAGCCCGCGGTCGCGGACCTGCTGCTCGAGGGTCACGCGCAGCGGCCCGTCGCCGATCACCCGGTAGTGCGCGTCGATCCCCTGCTCGCGCAGGCGGGCCACCGCGTCGATGCCGTGGGTCAGGCCCTTCTTCTCCACCAGTCGACACACCGACAGGATCCGCAGTCGCCCGGTCGGGTCGGGTCGACGGTCGGGGCGCGAGAACTGCTCGACGTCGACACCCATGCGATGGACGACCAGCTTGTGGGCGGGTGCACCGAGCGCCGAGAGCCGCTCGCGCCAGTGCTCGCTGACGGGCAGCAGCAACTCCCCCTCGGCGAACAGCCGGTCGAACGCGCGGGGACCGAAGCGTTCCACGTGGCGGCTGACGTCGAAGCCATGGAAGGCGGTCACCACCGGGGCCGGCAGGCCCAGGTGACCACGGACCTCGACCAGGTCGCGACCGAGCACCCCGAAGTGGGCGTGGAAGACGTCGGCGTCCCCGAGGTCGTGCAGCACGGGCACGAGGTCGAGCAGTTCGCGGCGACGGCCGAGCGACAGCCTGCGGTCGGCCAGCAACGACGCGGTCGCGCGCGGCGCCACCCGCAACGCCGCGAGCAGCGACCGTGCCGCATGCGTCCGCCGAGCCGCACGCCCGGACGGCGGCGGCTGGCGGTAGCGGATCCGCCGCACCACCGGGTCGGGAACGGTCCCGGGTGCGGGCGCCTCGCCGGGTCGGGGCGGCTCGGCCAGCACGGTCAACCGGTGGCCGGCATCGAGCAGCCCGACGAGCTGGTCGAGGACGAAGGTCTTCGACACGGCCGGGAAGTCGCCGACGAGCGCGACGACGTGCAGCGGCTCGGCTCCGGGTTCCATACGGCTTCCTGGGTCGGGGCAGCCGGCGGCGCCCCCGCGGCACGCCGTCGCGACGCCTGGCTCAGCGCGAGGAGAGGTCCCGCGCCCACTCGGTGGGTAGCTGACGCCGGTCGAGCACCCAGGAGCGCACCCGGGTGGTGACGGCCACACCGAGGAACAGGGCCAGTCCCGGCCACGACGTCGGCCGACGCAGCGCCTGCTGCAGATGGGCCAACGTGGAGCTGGTCGTGGGCGGTGACAGCGGCACCTCGGTCTGGCGCTCGAGCGCGCGGTTGAGTCGCTGCACGCGCACGGCGCGGCGCAACTGCAGGCGCAGCGAGCGTGGCGGTTCGATCGCGAACGGCAGCGCGACCGACGCCCGGTTGGCGGCCGGCACGAGTCGCTGCACGAAGGCGTCGTCGGGGAGGTCCAGCGGCCAGCGGTCGAAACGGGCCCGGCCATCGGCGTCGAGCGCGAACGCCCCCGCACCGATGTAGCCCTCGCCGAACACCGGCAGCTGCTCGACGAACCGGAAGTACTCGCGCACCGCCCACGTGCGCTCGCCGAGGGCGAAACGGAGCCGCGGTGCGACGGCCTCGATGCCCGGCTGCGCGAGGCGGTCCACCAGCGCACGCGCGCCCGCCGTCGTCAGCTGCACGTCGGCGTCGAGGTAGATGCGTGGGAAGGCGCCGACGGCCTCGTCGCCGGCCTGCAGGGCCGCCTGCTTCGATGCCTGGGGGATCGAGCGCACGCGCACGCCGGGGTGGCGCGCCGCCCGCTCGGCCGTGTCGTCACGGCACGCGTTGCAGACGACCACGACCTCGAACTCGCCCTCCCCGGCCTCCGCGAGCAGGCTCGTCAGACACCGGTCGATGACCGCGGCCTCGTCGTGGGCCGGCACGATCACCGCGGCGCGGGGCGGCGCGGTCAACGCCGCACCGCCGGACGCGGCGTCGGTTCACCGATGGCTCGCACGTCTCCCCCGTTCGTGGGTCACCACGGTCGGCGTGACCCTACCGATCCCGGCGGACGGATGGGCTCACCAGCGGCGGACCTGGCGGTCGGGCGTGTTCACCACGCGGCGAGCACGTCGGCGACCGCAGCCGGGTCCACGCGGAGGTCGCGGTCGATGGGGCGGCCCTCGCCGACACCGGTCCCCGCGACGAGCCAGTAGGGATGTCCGAGTGCCGCGGCCAGGGCATAGAAGTTCGGGTTGGGAAAGCTCAGGTCGGCGATCTCGATCACGGCGGTCCCCCGCGGGCAGAACAGCATGTTGGTCAGCCCGGCGCCGTGCGGCGCCGCGAGGACCTGCGTGTCGCGCATCAGCGCGACCTGCGCGTCGAAGTCGAGTTCTTCCATGAACACCCGCTCGAACCCGGCGTCGGCGAACAGCGGCCACACCTCGTCCTCGTTGACCAGCCGGCGACGGTTGGCCCGGTCGCGCGAGACGTAGACGCGCCGTCGTCCCGCCGGCACGGCGTCGAGCCCGTGCGCACGTTGCAGCGCGCACAGCAGCTCCGGGCGGAAGCGGTCGGTGCCCACGAGGGTCAACCGGCCGACGCGCAGGGGGCGTGACGGGTCGAAGGTGCGAAACCTCGCGGGGTCCATGCCGAGCTGGCGCAGGGACGCCTCCATCGCCGGGCTGCGCACGGGTGGGAGCAGGACGTCGTCGAGTTCGCCGCGCTCGCGCAGCAGCAGCAGCTTCGGCAGGTGCGCGGTCAGCCAGTGCGAATGGTTGTCGTAGACCCGCTCGAGCACCCAGGTGGCGCGTTCCATCCGCGCCGGTGGCGGCGCCGCCCGCAGCGTGCGGGCATGCGGGTGACGGAAGCGGATCTCGCGCAGGTCCAGCGCGTGCCCCTCGCGGGTGACCAGCGCCGGGTAGAAATCGTCGCCGCGATCGGGGTCGCGGTACCAGGTCACGGTCACGTCGGGCAGCGTGGCCACGAACGTCTCACCGCCGGTGCGCGCCGGCACGTCCCGGAACGCGTAGCCCCACCACCCGGCGTCGCCGGGCAGTTCCTCGCGCTCGGAGACGTTGCGTGGCAGCGGAGCGTGCGCGACCGCCTCCGGGTGCACGGTCTCGTAGCGGACGGTCCCCCGCCCGTTCGCATGGGAAGCATGCTCGGCGACCGTCTCGCGCGGCAACCACCGCCAGCCGAGCCACGCGGGCGGTACTCCCCGTCCCAGCGCACGACGGCCGAGCGGTTCGAGACCACGCTGCAGGCGGGAGCGGAGCAGGGCGATCCCTTCGTGACACGGACGAGCGGGCGCCCACCACGCTAGCTGCGCGCGCTGGTCACCGGACGGCGTCCCGCTCCGCCGAACCGGCTGCCCGGTCGCCGGACCGCCCGACGGCGCGACCGGAGGCTGGACCGGCCGAGGGCGAGTCGGCGGCAGGGTCGGTCACCTGCAGTGACCATCGGCCGAGACCGGCCCGGGGCAGGTGGGCGAGCAACGTCGCGATGAACAGGCCGGCACCGACCATCTCCAGCCCCTCTTCGACGCACGTCAGCACCAGGTAGCCGACGCTGTCGTAGCCGTGGGTCGTGGCGTAGGCGCCACCGAGCATCTCGACCCCGACCGCGCCCCCCACGAACACGCCGCCGGCGAGCAGGAACCCCCAGCGGGTGCGGGCGGGCAGGCGCCGCAGGAACGGTACGAACGCGAGTGCGAACAGGGCGACGGCGACGATCGCCGGCACCACCCAGGCGAAGTACAGCAGGCCGCCGCTGATCTCGAGCCGGTCGCGGACCGGATCGACGAGCAGCTCGTGCCAGCTGCCGAACTCGTCGATCGCCAGTGCCAGGAACGCGACCGCCAGCAGCGTCCAGTACCAGCGGTCACGGCGGCGATCGACCTGCTTCCGCCACGCGATGACGGCCAGGAGCGCACCGGCCCCGAGCAGCAACGTGGTGGCGAACAGGGTCGCCAGGCTCTGTTCCGAGCCGACGTGCACCAGCTTGAGCGCCAACGAGCCGGTCCGGCTCGGCGAGCGCCACTCGAGCAACTGGACGACGAACGTCGAGGCGACGAACACGGCGGCGAGGCTCAACACCACCCCGAGCACGAGGCGGGGACGAATCCGCACGTCGATCGGTCGGTCGTCCACGTCGGCTCCGGTCGCTCGGTCCTGCGTCTCGTCGTCGGTGGTCGTGCCGTCGCCGCCCCGACACCGCTACGTGACCTCCCCGTCACCCAGCCGCCGCCCACCCTACTGCTCGCGGTGGTCGGCGTCCGGCGTGCGTGCCGGGACGACGCCGGCCGAGGGTGGTCGACCGACCCGTCGCGGCCCACTAGCGTCACCGCGACCGGAGGTCACCCGTCGTGCCGACAATCCGAACGTCCCGTGCCCTCGGCGTGGCTCTCGCCGCCGCGCTGACGCTGTCCGCCTGCACCGGCAACGGGGCGTCCGACCCCGAGGCCGGGTCAGCCGTCGACCGCGACGACCCGAGCGCGGCGCCGGGTGCGACCGCCGAGCCGGACGCCGACACACCGGACGGGCAACGCGACTGCGCCGGGGCAGGACCGACCGACGAACTGACAAATCTGACCGGGTCGGACGCCGCCGAGGTCGCCAGCCGGGTCGCCGAGCAGACGCACACGTGCGCCGACGTGGTCGTCGTCGCCGACACCACCACCCCGTGGGCACCGACGCTGGCGGCGCCGGTCGCGGCGGCCGTCGACGCGCCGCTGCTGACGGTCGACGGCACCGTCGGCACGACCGTGACCGACGTCATCGGACGTCTCGCACCGCGCCGGGTCATCACCGTCGGACTGCCCGCGGATCGCACCGCGGACCTCACGGCCGCGCTCGGCGACGACGACGGGATCGACGTCGTGGAGCTCGGCTCCTCGCTCGGTGCGGACACCGCCGGGGACGGCGCCACCGGCGACCCCGACGTCGATCCGACCGACGACCCGACCGACGACCCGACCGACGACCCGACCGACGACCCCGCGGACGGCCCCGCGAACGGTCCCGCCGACGAGGAGCCGAGCGCTGCCGGCACCGACACCGGGGCCACGGACGGCACGGACGAGGGAGCCGGCGCGCTGCCGCTCGCCGTCGAGGTCGTCGAGCACCTCGAGGCCGCACACGTGCTGGCCGTCGTGGAGGGAGACACCGGCTCGCGCGCCGCCGCACTCGCGCGTGCGGGCGAGGGAACGCCGCTGCTGCCGCTGCCCGAGGACGCGGACGCGCTCGAAGCGGCCGTGACCACGCTGCCGGCCTCGCTGCGCCTCGAGGTCCTCGCCCGGAGCGAGGACGACGCGCAGGAGCTGGCCGGACGACTGGTCGACCTCGGCGTCGACGCGGAGGCCAGCACCACCGCACGCTTCGACGGCGAGCCCGCCGAGGTCGCGTGGTTGGCCGACCCGACCGACGAGGCCGGCTACGCGCTCGCCGCCGCCGCGGCCGGCGGCCGCGACGAGGCCCTGCTCCCGGTCGACGGCCAGGCGCCCTGGCGCGACCCCGAGCGCACGCAGCGTCTGCAGCAGGTCGATCCCCAGCGGCTCGCGCTCGTGGGTGCCCTCGACGCCGAGGCCGCCGACTGGCAGCTGCGCACGGTGCTCGGCTCGCCGCCCCTGCCCAACGGCGGCTACACGCTGTTCGACCGCGAGCGGATGGTGGCGCTGTACGGCACCCCCGGCTCGCCGGTGCTCGGTGCCCTCGGCGAGCAGGGGCTCGACGCGACCATCGCGCGGCTGCGGGAGGTCGCCGAGCCCTACGGTGCCGACGGCTACGAGGTCCTGCCGGCGTTCGAGATCATCACGACCGTCGCCGCGGCGCAGGCCGGCAGCCGCGGCGACTACAGCAACCGGATCGACCCGGACGTGCTGTGGCCGTGGATCGAGCGGGCCGCCGAGGAGGGCATCTACGTCATCCTCGATCTGCAGCCGGGGCGCACCGACTTCCTCGACCAGGCCCGCGAGTACGAGGACCTGCTGCGCGAGCCGCACGTCGGACTCGCGCTGGACCCCGAGTGGCGGCTGCGCGACGACCAGGTGCACCTGCGACAGATCGGTGCGGTCGAGGCGGAAGAGGTCCAGCGGGTCGCCGACTGGCTGGCCGAACTGGTCCGCGAGGAGCAGTTGCCGCAGAAGCTGCTGCTGCTGCACCAGTTCCGCTTCTCGATGCTGCCCGACCGGGACACCATCGAGGTCGGTCCCGAACTCGCCGGCGTGGTGCACATGGACGGCCAGGGCCCGCTCGGCGTGAAATACGACACCTATGCGGCGATCACCGCCGGTGCCGAGGACCGCTGGCTGTGGGGCTGGAAGAACTTCTACGACGAGGACTCGCCCACCGCCACCCCGTCGCAGGTCCTGGACCTCGATCCGCTGCCGGTGTTCGTCTCCTACCAGTGACGGACCCGGGCTCGAGCGGCATCAGGCCGCAGCGGCGTACACGACCACGTTGTCGACGTAGTGCCGGGTGCTGCGGTCGAACTCGCCGCCGCACGTGATCAGCGTGAGGCGTCGCTCGCTCGTGACCGGCCAGATGTCGTCGACCGGCAACTCGTCCTTGGGCGTACGGGTCGAGGACTCGACCACGAACTCGGCGACGTCGCCACGGTCGTAGTGGACCAGGATGATGTCGCCGGCCACGAGTTCACGCAGTCGGAAGAACACGTCGGGGCCCTGTCGCGAGTCGACGTGCGCGGCGATGGCGGCCGGTCCGGGGTGGCCGGGCATGGGGCCCTCGGCGTACCAGCCGGCGAGACCGAAGTCGGGCACCTCCATGGCGCCGTCGTCGGCCAGCCCGAGCGACACCAGCTCCGCGTCGACCGCGATCGCGGGGACGGCGACCCGGACGGGGATGCCGTCGGGAACCGCCGGCTCGACCGGTGCGGCGACGGGAGGCGGGGTGGCGTCCGGGGTCATGGCCGGCGCCGGCGGGGCGGCGAACTCTTCGCCCGAGTCGACGGCGCAACTGCCGAGGGCCAGCATGACCGCGGCCGCCGCCACCGCGACGAGGCGGTGGCGGCGGCCGACGCGGAACGTCGGCGACACGTCGGTCAACGACGCAGGAGGCGACGCGTGCCGGACAGGCCGGTGACGGCGGCCAGCCCGAGCAGGCCAACGAGCGCGGTCAGGCCGGTGTCCTCGGCGGCACCGCCCGCGCCGGCCTCGACCCGGTTGGGCCGGACGACCGCGACCGGCGTCGCGCCACCGTTCGACGTGCCACCGGTGCTGCCCCCGGTGCTGCTCCCGGTGCTGCCCCCGGTGCTGCCCCCGGTGCCACCACCGGTGCCGGCCGGGACGATCTCTCCTGCGCTCAGCGCCAGGTAGCCGGACTCCTGCGCGGCGACCGCCACGTAGAAGTCGAGCTGACGACCCGTCGGGACGGCGAAGTCGAAGCTGCCGACCCCGTCGCTACCGGCGTTCGCGACACCGACGACGTCGGGTTCGCCGAACAGCTCGAAGGCCTCCTCGTCGTCGATCTCGCCCGCCTCGAGGTCCGCGACGAGGTCACCGAGGTCGCGGATCTGCTCGACGAGCTGTTGCAGGCTGAAGTACTGGACCGCGTACGCGAACTCCCCGGCGGTCATGTCCTGCGCGGTGCAGGTACCGGTGGTGCCGGCGGTGACGGGGTCCGGGCAGTCGAGCTCCCCGAAGGTCAGCTCGAAGCCACCGAACACGAGGCCGTAGAACTCGTGGTGGAAGGTCTCGGCGCCGGACCGTCCCTGACGCACGACACCGAACAGTTCACCGACGAGCACCTCGGCGGGCACGGCGAACGCGAAGGTCGCGGTGCCGTCGGCGGCCGGCGTGAGCACCTGCTCGTAGACCTCGATCGGGCGGTCCTCCACGTCCTCGCCCGCCTCACCGAGGTCCGCCTCGGTGAGGCCGAACAGCTCGCCCTCGAACACGGCGTCGGCAGCGGGGTCGAGCCCTTCGGCGACACAGGTGACGCGCTCGCCCGGTACGAACAGGTAGGCGACCTCGTCCTCGTCGTCGAGCCGTTCCGCGTCGCAGCGGACGGCCTGGGTCCCCACGGGCGCGCCGTCGCCGTCCTCGGTCGGCTCCCCGCCGGTGGCGGGCTCGTCGGTCCCCGTACCGGGCTCTGCGGGTTCGGGTCGTGCGTTCCCCGGCTCCTCCGTGCCCGGCGCCTGGGTACCGGGTGCGTCGGTCCCCGGCTCCCCCGTCCCGGGTTCCCCCGTCCCGGGTTCCCCGGTCCCGGGTGCCGGCGCGTCCCCGTCGGCCTCCGACGGGTCGGTTCCGGTCTCGGCCGGATCACCCGTCCCCGCCGACGGCTCCCCGACGTCGCTCGGCGTGTCGACGACCGCACCGTCGTCCTCGACCTGCGCGAGGGCGCTGGGAGCGGCGACCGCTCCGGCGGCGAGCGTCGCCGCCAGCGCCCCGGCCAGCAGGGCGCGGTGACGACGCAAGAGCAGAGCTGACTGCATGAACGTGTACCCCTCGTGAGATGGCGTGGCCGAGAGCCCCGATTGGCCGGCACACGCGACGTCGCGAACGCGACCGAGGGAAGATACGAAACACCCGACCGATTCTTCCGCCGTTCGGCCGCCCCGAGCGTTCAGCGCATCTTCAGACAGCACCGTCGGCGGGCGGCGGCCGAATGTGCTGCACACGAGCCGGCACCCACGCCGGTCTTCCACCGCCGCGTGGCGTGGCGGGGTTGGACGGACGCGTCGCAGCGGCTCCGTAGAGTGGCGCCATGCGCATCCTCCACACCAGTGACTGGCACGTCGGTCGCACCGTCCGCGGCCGTAGCCGTGCCGACGAACACCGGGCCGTGCTCGCCGAGATCGCCGGCATCGCCCACGAACGCGAGGTCGACCTGATCCTGGTCGCCGGCGACCAGTTCGACACCGCCGCCCCCTCGGCGGAGTCCGAGGCGATCGTCTACCGCGCGTTGCTCGACCTCGCGGCGACGGGCGCGCACGTGGTCGTGCTCGCCGGCAATCACGACAACCCGCGGCGGTGGGCGGCGGTGCGTCCGCTGCTCGAGCTCGGCAACGTGCACCTCGCCGACCGCATCCTGCGCCCCGACCAGGGCGGTGTGCTCGACCTGCCCACGCCCTCGGGCGAGGTGGCCCGCGTCGCACTCGTGCCGTTCCTCTCCCAGCGCTCGATCGTGACCGGCGACCAACTGATGGCGCACGACGCCGCGCAACAGTCCTCGACCTACGCCGACCGGGCGCGGCGGATCCTCGCGGCGCTGACGGCGGACTTCGGCTCCGGCGACACCGTCGACGTGGTCGCCGGCCACCTCACGGTCGCCTCCGGCGAGCCGGTGCTCGGTGGAGGCGAACGGCAGGCCCACACGATCTTCGACTACGTGGTCCCTCCGCAGGCCTTCCCCGCCACCGCCCACTACGTCGCGCTCGGGCACCTCCACCTTCCCCACCGGGTGCCGGGGCCGGCACCGACCTGGTACTGCGGCTCGCCGTTGCACCTCGACTTCGGCGAGGCGGACCGGGGCGCGAAGCAGGTCCTGCTGGTCGAGGCGGCCCCGGACACGCCGGCGAAGGTGGAGGGTGTCGACCTCACGGCCGGCCGTCGGATGCGCACGCTGCGCGGCAGTGTCGAGCAGGTGCTGGCCCGCGGCCGCGAGCTCGGCGACGACTTCGTGCGGGTGCAGCTCGAGGAGCCGCCGCGTCCCGGCCTGGCCGACCAGGTGCGTGACGCCCTGCCGCAGGCGGTCGACGTCAGCGTGCTCCGACCGACCGACGACGACGCCCCGGGCACGGAGCTCGACGCGGCGTTCGACGCCCAGGACCTGCGCCAGTCCCCGGTCGCGTTGTTCGCCGAGTACCTCGCCGACCAGGGCATCGCCGATCCGCGCCTGGACCGGCTGTTCGCCGAGCTCCTCGAGGAGACCATCCGCCCCGAGCCCGGCGAGGCGACGAGTGAACGCAGCGAGCGCGGCGCGCGAGACGCCCCCAGTGGCGGGAGGGAGCAGGCATGAGGCCGACCAGACTGGAGCTGGAGGGGTTCAGCAGCTTCCGGGACGCGACCACGGTCGAGTTCGCCGATGCGGAGCTGTTCGTGCTGTCGGGTCCGACGGGCGCGGGGAAGAGCTCCTTGATCGACGCGGTGGTGTTCGCGCTGTACGGCAACGTGCCGCGCTACGACGACCGGCGGCTCATCGCCCCGATCGTGAACCAGGGCCGCAACGAAGCCCGGGTGCGGCTGACGTTCACGATCGCCGAACGCACCTATCAGGCCACGCGCGTGGTGCGTCGCACGAAGACCGGCGCCACCACCAAGGAGGCGCGGCTCGAGGACGTCACCGCGGGCGGTGTGGTGACGTTGGCGGGCAACGCCGACGAGCTGTCCGCGGCGGTCGGGCGGCTGCTGGGTCTCAGCTTCGAACAGTTCACCCGTTCGGTGGTGCTCCCCCAGGGAGCGTTCGACCGGTTCCTGTTCGCCAAGCCCGCCGAGCGCGCCGACCTGCTGGTGCAGCTGCTCGACCTCGGGGTGTACGAGGCCATCGGCAAGCGCGCCCGGTTGCGTGCGACCCAGGCCGAGGCGCGGGTCGCCGAACTGCAGCGACGGCTCGACGGGGAGCTGGCCGAGGCCACGCCGCAGGCACGCGACCAGGTTGCCGCGCGGCTGGACACGTTGCGGCAGCTCGCGGTCCGCTGCGAGGAGCTGCAGCCGCAGCTCGACGAGATCGTCGAGGAGGGCCGCCGTCGACGGCAGGAGGCCGACGAGGCCAAGCGGTCCGCCGCGGTGCTGACCGACCTGCGACAGCCACCCGGTACGGCCGAGCTCGGGGGGCAGCTGCGCGAGGCCACCGAGCGGCGCACGGCGGCGGAGGCGACGCTCGCCGAGGCATCGGCCGCAGTGGAGAGCGCGGAGCAGACCCTCGAGGCGCTCCCGGCCGGTGAGGACGTCGCGACGCTGGCCCGGGTCCTCGAGGAGCTGGCGGCGGCCGACGCCCGCCGGCAGGAGCTGACGCAGGCAGCGCGCCAGGCGGCCCGCGACGCCGCCGACGCCACGACCGAGGAGGCCCGCAGCGCACAGGCGGTCTCCGACGCGCGCGAGGCCGTGGAGGCGGCCACACGCAGCGAGCTCGCCGCCACGCTGGCCGAACACCTCGAGGTCGGCGCCGACTGCCCGGTCTGCCACGCCGAGGTGCGGCTCCTGCCCTCCCATCCACCGGCCGAACGCACCGACGCGGCCCGCGCCGCGCTGCGCACCGCGGAGCAGGCGCTCGAGACGGCCCGTCGCGCACAGGGGACGGCCGAACGACAGGCGGCGGCGACCGACCAGGCCGTCGTGGCCCACGCCGAGCGCCTCGAGGAGTTGGCCGCCCGCCGCGACGACGTGGCCGGGTCGCTCGGCGTCGCCGCCGACCCGGCGGCCGTGACGGCGCTGCAGCAGCGGGTGCGCACGGCGCAGCAGGCCCTCACGGGTGCCCGCGGCGTCGAACGTCAGGCGCGGGCCGACGCACGTGCCGCCGCGGCGGCGTCCGACGAGCTACGCAGCCGCGAACGTGCCGCCTGGACCGCCTTCGACGCCGCCCGCGACGCCGTCGCGGCCCTCTCGCCGCCGGCCGTCGACCGCAACGACCTCGTCGCCGCCTGGCAGGAGCTGCTCGCGTGGGCTCGCGAGCAGGTCCCGCAGGCCAGCCAGCGCGCCGCGACCGCGCTCCAGGAGGTCGAGCGGGCCAAGGCCCGCTGGCGCGAACTCGACGGCCGACTGCGCGCGGAGTGCGTCGGCGCCGGCGTCGGCGTCGAGCTGCCGGCCGGAACCGCGCCGGCGCTCGCCGTCGCCACGGCGCGCGAACGGGCCAGTTCCCGACTCGAGGTGCTCGAGGACCGGCTGGCACGCGCCGGGCAGGCGCGCGAGGAGCTGACGGCGGCCCGCGAGGCGCAGGCGGTGGCCAAGGCCCTGGGCGACCACCTGCGTGCCGACGGGTTCGAACGCTGGCTGCTGAACCGGGCCCTGCGACTGCTCGTGGTCGGCGCGTCGGGGATCCTGCGCGACCTGTCGTCGGGTGCGTACTCGCTCGCCCTCGACGACACCAACCAGTTCCTCGTCGTCGACCACCGCAATGCCGACGAGCCACGCACGGTGCGCAGCCTGTCCGGCGGCGAGCGCTTCCTGGCCTCCCTGGCCCTGGCCCTGGCCCTGGCGGAGCACGTCGCCGACCTCGCGGCCGAGGGCGCCGCGCGGCTCGAGTCGCTGTTCCTCGACGAGGGGTTCGGCACGCTCGACGCCGACACGCTCGACGTGGTCGCGGCGGCCATCGAGGAGCTCGGCAGCCGCGGGCGGATGGTCGGCATCGTGACCCACGTCGCCGACCTGGCCGAGCGCCTGCCGGTGCGCTTCGAGGTGCGCAAGGGCCCGTCCGGCTCGGTGGTCCGGCGGCTGTCCGCCGGCGAGACCCTGACCGACGCCGGACCCGACGTCGAGGTCGGGACCGCAGCGGCGACGGTCGCTGCCGCCGCACCGCTCGACGAGGGGGGCGCCGCGTGAGGCTCGCCGTGGACAGCTGGTCACCGGAGTTCGGTGCCCCCGGAGGCGGCGACGACCTGCCGACCGGGCCGGGCGAGGTCGATCCGACCGTCGAGGTCCCCGTCGACCGGTGGGCGCCCCGCGCGCCGGCTACGACCCCCGACGTCCCGGTCGGGTTCGTCGACGGCGTGCGGCGCGTCGAAGGTGTCGTGTGGGGCAACGGCGACGGCCCCGACGGTGAGGTCCGCCAGGCCGCCGCCGTCTCCATCGCGGCCGGCGCCGTGTGCTGCGCCGGCGAGCGGGCCACGATCACCTCGGCCGAGGTGCAGCGGTTGCTGGTCGGACCGGCCGGTTTCGCGCCGCTGACCACCCGCGCCGGACGATTCGAGCCACGGGCGGTCGCCGACGACGACCCGGCGGCACTCCAGCGTGGCATGCAGGAGCGGCTGCGACGGCTGGAGCGGCGCCTGCTCGACCGACTGCGCTGGCCCGACGAGGTCGGCGAGATCGGACTGCTGGTGCTCGACGGGCCCCTGGACGGCTCGGTCGAGGTGGACCACGCGATCGGCTACGTCAAGAGCCACCACGTGGCCTACCTGCCCGAGGAGGTGCGCCACGTCGTCGGGGCGTTGCTGCCCGGGCAGCGCACACCGCTGTTCCTCGCGCAGTCCTCCTGGACCCGCTTCTCGTGGTACCTGCGTCTGCCCTACGGCGGGGAGCATCCGTGGGCCGGCATCGTGCGGTGCGAGGCGAGCGCCGACGTCGGTGTCGGCGAGGCCGCGCGCCTGGCCGACCTCGCCGCGGCCCGGCTGCCCCGATTCGCCTCCCGACCGCACAAGGACCGGCGCGCACCGCAGAACCTGTATCCCATCGCCGGGCTGGAGCGGCACCTCAAGCGTCTGCTCGGCGACGGCAACCACGTGCTGCGGGCCCTGCGTGAAGCCGCCGCCGACACCCGGCGGGCAGCCAGCTGACACCGGCGCCCGCCGCTCGACGACCGCGCTCCACCCGACCGCCGAACGGCACACGACCGCCGGAGGAGCCCAGCCGATGAGCGAGACGTTCGACCGACTGCGCCGCGGTGCGCTCTACCGCGCCGACGACCCGGACATCGCCGCGGCCAACGCCCGCGCCCAGCGACTGCTCGACCAGTACGACGCCACCGGCCACGACGAGCAGGCAGGGCGCGACGAGCTGCTGCGGGAGCTGCTCGGTTCGTGCGGCGAGGACGTGGTGGTCAAGCCGACGTTCCGGTGCGACCTGCCCGCCGGCGTGGTCGCCGTGGGCAACCCGGCGCGGGTGCTGCGGGAGATCGACGAGCGCGACCGGGTCGAGGTCCCCGACCTCGGGCCGCGCTGACGACTCAGACGGTCGGAGCGGCAGCCAGCTGGGTCGAGATCTCGTCGGCCCAGGCCGCGATGGCGGCCCAGTCGCGGAAGTCGCCTTCCGGCGCCCGTACGACCCGGGCCAGCGCCCGCTCACCGACGCTCATGACCGAGCGGTCCAGCTTGCCCGCGAACACGCGGTGCTCACGGGCACCGAACCGGTCGAGCAGGTCCCGCGGTTCCTGCGCCGTCTCCAACGGCCGCGGCGGGTCCCCCACCGGTCCGGACGAGAACAGCCACAGCGGCCGCTCCGCGAGCTCGTCGCCGAGTCGGGCGACGAGCAGCCGGGCCGCCTCGACCCACCGACCGGCGTACACGGCGCTGCCGAGTACGACCGCGTCGTAGCCGTCGAGGTCGGTGACGACCTCGGCGTCGGCGACGACGACCCGCAGGCCGTGGCCGGCCAGGCGTTCACCGAGACACGCGGCGATCTCCCGGGTGCTGCCGTGCCGGGACGCGGTCGCGATCAGGACCTGCATGGCCGTACCTCCTCCGAGGGACATCCGAGCCGCCGACGGGCTCCTCGTGTCGCAGCATGCGCCTGAGGTGTCGGTACCGGCAGGGCACAGCGGTCCCTGCCGCGCCGGGTCCAAGGTCCCACCTGGCCGGCGGATGTCCGCTCGACCGTGGTCTGTCGGCCACCGTCGGTCGGTAGCGTTCGTCACGAGCCGGCGAGATGGGACGCGCGTGGGAAACTCCCTGGACGAGCTGGGGCCCAGCAGTGCCACGGGGGCACTGCGCTGGAGCGAGGAACGGTTTCGGCTCCTGGTGGAGAGCGTCTCCGACTACGCCATCTATCTGCTCGACGTCTCCGGCCGCGTGGAGAGTTGGAACCCGGGCGCGCAGCGGCTGAAGGGCTACCGCCCCGACGAGATCATCGGCCAGCACTACTCGGTGTTCTACACCGCGCCCGACCGGGCCGACCGGCTCCCCGACCGCCTGCTGGCGACCGCCCGCGAGCAGGGACGCACCCGGCACAGCGGCTGGCGGGTCCGCAAGGACGGCACCCGCTTCTGGGCCGACGCGGTCATCACCGCCCTGTTCGACGACGACGGGCAGCACACCGGCTTCGCCAAGGTCACCCGCGACATGACCGAGGCCCACCTGGCCACCGAGGCGCGGGAACGGGCGCTCGAAGAGCGCCAACAGGCGGTGCAACGGCTGGAGGAGCTCGACCGCTGGCGTCGCGACTTCGTCTCGATGATCGCCCACGACCTGCAGACCCCGATCGTCGGCATCAACGGCTTCCTCGACCTGGTCCTGGCCGGGCAGATCCCCGACGACGAACTGCCCGACGTCCACGAACGTCTGCGTTCCAACGCCCGCTCGATGCAGGAGCTGGTCGACAACCTGCGGGCGTACACACTGTTGCAGGAGGGACGGGTCGAGTTCCGACCCCAGCAGCTCCCCCTGGCCGACTTCACCGCCCAGCTGCTGGCCGACATGGCCCCGGTCCTGCGCGAGCACACCACCCGCGTCGACGTCCCGGACGACCTGCGGATCTCCATCGACCGGCAGGCGTTGGAGCGGATCCTGCGCAACCTGCTCGGCAACGCCGCCCGGCACACGCCGCCGGGGACCACGGTCAGCATCCGCGCCCACCGACAGGGGCCGACGGTGATCGTCGAGGTGCACGACGACGGGCCGGGCATCCCCGACGACCTGCTCGAGCGGATGTTCGAACGCTTCGAGCGGGGCAGCAGCGGCGGGACCGGTCTCGGGCTGGCGATCGCGCGCCAGCTGGTCGAGCTCCACGACGGCGCCATCGAGGTGATCAGCGAGCCGGGCGCCGGCGCGGTGTTCCGCCTGCGGTTGCCCGACACCGACCGGTCACGCGACGCTCACCCCGAGGACTCCGCGAGGTAGCGCCGCACCAGCCGGACGGGCGCCCGCCACTGCGGCAGGTGGTCGGAGCCGCCGATCCGTTCGGTCGTCCCCGGTCGTGCGAGCGCGAGGCGCCGCACCTCGTCCCGACGCGCCATCGTGCTCCTCCTCCGGTGTGCGTGCGAAGCTGCTGCCTCCTCGACGAGGTCGACCCCGGGATCGGCCCGAAACTCGTCGGTCGTCCACCGATGAGTTCCACCCGTCGGCGTCGTCTCCCGACGGGTGGAAACGACACGAGGAGGAACGCATGACCGGGGTACGACTGCTGGTCGGGACGGCGAAGGGCGCGTTCGTGCTGCGGTCCGACGAGCGACGGCAGTCCTGGGACGTGCAGGGACCGCTGTTCGGCGGGTGGGAGGTGTTCCACGTCCAGGGTTCGCCGGTCGACCCGGACCGCCTCTACGCCTCCCAGGCCGGTGGCTGGTTCGGCCAGATCGTGCAGCGCTCCGACGACGGCGGACGGTCATGGGAGCCGGTCGGCAACGAGTTCGCCTACGACGGCGACCCCGGCACCCACCAGTGGTACGACGGGACCCCGCACCCGTGGGAGTTCGCCAAGGTCTGGCACCTCGAACCGTCGCTGACCGACCGCGACGTCGTCTACGCCGGCATCGAGGATGCGGCGCTGTTCCGCTCCGACGACGGCGGGACGAGCTGGACCGAGCTGGCGGGGTTGCGCAAGGGCACCTCCGGATCTTCCTGGCAGCCGGGCGCCGGCGGGTTGTGCCTGCACACGATCGTGCTCGATCCCAGCGACGACCAGCGGATCCTCGTGGCCATCTCGGCGGCCGGGGTGTTCCTGTCCGAGGACGGCGGCGCGACGTTCCGGCCGGCGAACCAGGGACTCGCCTCGGGCGAGATCCCCGAGGAGGAGGCCGAGGTCGGCCACTGCGTCCACAAGATCGCCCGGCACCCCTCGCGCCCCCGCACGCTGTACATGCAGAAGCACTGGGACGTGATGCGCTCCGACGACGGCGGCGGCTCGTGGTACGAGGTCAGCGGCGACCTGCCCACCGACTTCGGCTTCGTCGTCGACGTCCACGCCCACGAGCCCGAGACGGTCTACGTCGTGCCGATCAAGAGCGACGCCGAGCACTACCCGATCGACGGGGCGCTCAAGGTCTTCCGCAGCCGCACCGGGGGCGGCGAGTGGGAGCCGCTGACCAAGGGACTGCCGCAAGCGCACTGCTACACCAACGTCCTGCGCGACGCGCTCGCGGTCGACCGGCTCGAGTCGTGTGGCGTGTACGTCGGCACCACCAGTGGGCAGCTGTTCGGTTCCGCCGACGCCGGGGACTCGTGGTCGCCGATCGTGACCGGCCTGCCGCGGATCCTGTCGGTCGAAGCGCAGACGCTGCCATGACCACGACCGAACCCACCGACGCCGCGGGTCCGCCGGCGACCGCCGCGCGTGTCCGCGTGAAGCTCCCCACGCACCTGCGCACGCTCGCGCGGACCGGCAGCGAGGTCCACCTCGAGGTCGCGACCCCGGTGACCGTCCGCGCCGTGCTGGACGCACTCGAGACCACCTACCCGGTCCTGCGCGGCACGATCCGCGACCATGGCACGGGCCGTCGGCGGGCGTTCGTGCGGTTCTACGCCTGCGGGCGCGACCTGTCGCACGACCCGGTCGACGACCCGCTGCCGGAGGCGGTCGTACGCGGCGACGAGCCGTTCGCCGTGGTCGGCGCCATGGCCGGCGGCTGACGTCCCCGGCGGCTCCTCGCGTCGTGACACCGCTCCCGCCGTCCAGCCGCGTCCGCCGGTCAGTCCCAGCGGAACCGGCGCGCTGCCACGACGCCGAGGCCGAGGGCCCAAGCCACCAGGACGACGAGGTGGAGCGTCGCCACGCCCTCGCCGGTCCAGGCCGCCTGCAACCCGTGCAGCGTCGCACCGGCCGGGAGGAACTCCCCGACGCGTGCCATCACCTCGGGCAGCTGGTCGGCCGGCACCATCAGGCCGCCGAGCAGCAACTGCGGGAAGAACAGCCCCATGCCGATCGCCGTGGCGGTGCTGGCCTTGGGCGCCAACGCGGCGACGGCGACACCCATGGCGTACAGCGCCGCCGCACCGAGCGCGAGGATCCCGACCACCCCGCCGGCCGAGGTGGGCACGCTCACGCCGAACCCGAACACCGCCACCGCGGCGGTCAACGCCAGACTGCCGACGAGCATGCCGAGGTGGACGAGCAGCTGCGCGCCGAGCAGGGCGCCCGGGTGGACCGGCGTCGTCGCCATCCGACGCAGCACCCCGCGCTCCCGGTAGCTGGCCAGCGTCACCGGCAGGACCTGCAGGGGCAGCATCGTCACGACCAGCACGAGCGCGATCGGGACGATGAAGATCTCGAAGGCGGTGAACCCGCCGAGCTCCGGGATCCGCTCCCGCATCCCGTCGCCCAGTCCGAAGCCGACCAGCAGGCCGAGCGGCAGGAGGAACGTCAGGGGCAGTGCCGACCGGTCCCGTCGCACCAGGGCGAACTCGGTGGCGGTCAGCCGGGCCAGCGGGCTCATGCGGTCACCTCGTCGTGGGCGTCGTCACGCAGTTCGTCGGGAACCTGGTCACGACCGGTGATGGCGACGAAGGCGTCCTCGAGGCTGGGTTGTCCGAGGTTGGCGCGCACGACGACGGCCCCGGCGTCGTGAACGGCCCCGACGACGGCGTGCAACAGGTCACCGTCACCGGTCACCACCAGCTCCTCGCCCTCGTGGCGCACCTCGCTGACGACGCCGAGCCCGGCCAGGACGGCGGTGTCCACCGGCGGGACGGTCCGCAACCGCAGCTGGGCGCCGGCCTGCACACCGGCGACGAGCCCGGCCGGTGTGTCGACGGCGACCACCCGGCCGCGATCGAGGACGGCGAGGCGGTCGCACAGCCGCTCGGCCTCGTCCATGAGGTGGGTCACGAGCACGACCGTGACGCCGGAGGCGCGGACCTGCTCGATCAGGTGCCAGGTGTCCCGGCGGGCCCGCGGATCGAGGCCGGTGGTGAGTTCGTCGAGCACGGCGATCCGTGGGTTGCCCACCAGCGCGAGCGCGATCGACAGGCGCTGCTGCTGACCGCCGGAGAGGTCCTCGAAGGCGGTCGTGGCCTTGTCGTGCAGGCCGAGCTCGCGCAGGAGCCGGTCCGGGTCGGCAGGGTCACGGTAGAAGGAGGCGTACAGCTCCAGCGCCTCCCGCACGCGCAACGCCTCCGGCAGGCGGCTCTCCTGCAACTGGACGCCGACCTGCTCGTGCACGCGACGGCCGTCGACCTGCGGGTCCAGCCCGAGGACCCGCACACGTCCGGCGTCCGGGCGTCGCAGTCCGACCAGGCACTCGACGAGCGTGGTCTTGCCGGCCCCGTTGGGGCCGAGGATGCCGAAGATCTCCCCGTCCTCGATCTCGAGCGACACGTCGTCGACGGCGACCGTGTCGCCGTACCGCTTGTGCAGCCCCTGCACCTCGATGACGGGCATCGCCGGTCTCCTGTCGTCCTCGGTGCCGAACGTCGGAACACCGTCGATCTACCGACCGGGGTCGACGATAGGCCGCGTGACGCGGCCGGGCGCCCTGTTCGTCCACGACACCGACCGCCCACGACCGCGCATCGGGCCACGGCGACGGCCGGCGGCGGCTACAACTGCGCGGCGCGGCAGCGTCGGGCCGCCGCACCGGGAGACCCCATGCTGCAGACGCGTCATGTCGTCGCCGCCGCCGAACTCGGCACGCTGGGCGGTGAACCGGACGCGCACGGGCGGGCGGTGGCCCTACTGGCGGACGCCCTGCGCTGCGACGCCGGCCAACTGGTGGCCGAGACCGCGACCGGGCCGCAGTCCCTCGCGACGCGCGGCTATCCCTCGACCCTGGCCTGGCACGCGACGCACACCTTCCGCGCCACCCCCTGGTGGTCGCTGGTGTCGGGTGCCGCCCTGCCGCCGTCCATCTCCGAGCTCCCGGAGGCCGGCTTCCAGCAGAGCGCGTTCTTCGAGCAGCACCTCGAACCCGCCGGCTTCCGCGACGGCTTGTCGGTGGCGCTGCGGCGCGATGGGCAGCTCGTCGGCATGGCCCACTTCTCGGCCGTCGACGAGCGGACCTTCGATCGTAGTGCCCGCGAGTTCCTCGGCGCCATCGGCGACAGCCTGGCCCGGTTGGTCGACCGGCGCCACCCGCGTCACCAGGCGTGTCCCGGGTGCTGCCCGCCGGACGCGTCGACCGCGGCCTGGTCGACCGACGGCGGGTGGATGCCCTACCCGGGCCGGACGGCTCCGCCGGTGCTGGCGGATCCGGACGACGAGGCGGTCGTGTTGCGGGCGGCCCGGACGCTCGACGGGGACACCACCTTCCTGCTGCGGCACGGTCGTGACCTGCACCGCCTCCGTCTGCACCGGGTTCCGTCGGCCGCGGTCGACGGCGGTGCCGTGCTGGTGACGAGCCACCAGGTGGACGCGCCGGCCGGCCTCACCGAACGGGAACTGCAGGTGCTCACCGCGCTGGCAACCGGGGCCTCGAGCCAGGCGATCGCCGACGACCTCGTGGTGAGCGTGCGGACCGTCCACACCCACGTCGAACGCCTGCTGGCCAAGCTCGCGTGTGCGAACCGGACCGAGGCGGCCCTGTTGGCGCGGCGTGACGGGCTGCTGCTGCCGGTCGCCGACCACCGTCGGCTCGCCGACGTCGGCCGGGTCCTCGCACGCCCCGGCGGGACGCCGCCGAATCGGTAGTCCTACCGACGCCGGCCGTGGCCCCCGTCCGTACCGTTCCCCCGGTCCACCTCGGGAGCGGGTGGTCGAAGCGGGCGAGGGAGGAACCGAGCATGGACGTCGACGAGTACACGCGAGCTGACGCGACCGAGTTGGCCGAGCTGATCCGCACCGGCCAGGTCAGCGCCGGTGAGGCCGCCACCGCGGCCCGGACCGTCCTCGACGCGGTCGAGCCGACGCTCAACGCCGTGGTCGAGGGACCGTTCGACACCCCGCTGGCGCATGCGGAGGACGGCCCCTTCGCGGGCGTGCCGTTCGTCGTCAAGGACCTGGTCCTGCACGCCGAGGGCGTGCCGCACCACATGGGCTCGCGGCTGCTCGGACCTGGCGTCCCGTTCCCGTACGACTCGGAGCTGATGCGGCGGTTCCGTGCCGCCGGCCTGGCGACCATCGGCGTCAGCGCCGCCCCGGAGTTCGGGTTCAGCACGGTCACCGAACCGGTGTTCCACGGCCCGACCCGCAACCCGTGGGACCCGCAGCGCTCCCCCGGTGGGTCCAGCGGCGGCTCGGCCGCCCTGGTCGCCGCCGGCGTCGTGCCGGTCGCCCACGCCAACGACGGCGGCGGCTCGATCCGCATCCCGGCGGCGTTCAGCGGACTCGTCGGCCTCAAGCCCTCCCGCGGACGGGTCAGCCCCGGACCCGACTACGCCGACCCGCTGTTCGGTCTGGGCGTCGAGTTCGCGCTCACCCGCACCGTGCGTGACAGCGCCGGACTGTTCGACGCGGTCCACGGCGCCGCCCCCGGTGACGGCCACCTGCTGCCCGACCCACCGGCCCCCTACCGCCGCCTGGCCGAGGCCGGCAGCCGCCCGCTGCGCATCGCCGTCAGCACCGCGCCGTTGTGTGGGCCGCTTCTCCGGGAGGGCCGTGCCGTCGACCCGGCCTGCTCCCAGGCCGTGCGCGACGTCGCTGCCGCGCTCGAGCAGTTGGGGCACCACGTCGAGGAGGCGGCTCCCGCGCTGGATGCCGAAGCGTTCGACGACGCCAACCTCAAGGTGTGGTGCAGCTTCCTCGCGGACGGTCTCGCCGGTGTCGCCGCGGCGTTGGGCGTCACGCCCGGGCCCGACACGGTCGAGGCGACGACGCTGGCCTGCGCGGAGTACGGCGCCTCGCTGTCGGCCCTCGACCTCTACGCGGTCGAGCGGGTGTTCAACACCGTCACGCGTGGCATGGCCGCGTTCCACCAGGACTACGACCTGCTGTTGACGCCGACCGCAGCCGTCCCGAACGTCGCCATCGGCGAACTGCGTGGCGACGACCCGTCGTTGGGTGCGCAGGGCTGGTACGACGCCATCTTCACCGTGGCGCCGTTCACGGCGCTCGCGAACGTGACCGGCAACCCGGCGATCAGCCTGCCGATGGGCACCTCGCCCGAGGGATGGCCGGTCGGCGTGCAGTTCTCGGCGCCGTACGCCGACGAGGCCACGCTGCTCGCGCTGGCCGGTGACCTCGAGCGCGCCCACCCGTGGTCCACGCGCCGGGCTCCCGTGCTGGTCGGCTGACGGCTCGAGCGACGCGCGGTCACTCGCTGGGTGGGGTCGTGGGCGCCGTCGAGGGTGATGCGTGCGGCGGCGCCTCGATCCGGACCCGTTCGGCGATGCGTCGCCGTACGGAGAGCACCTCGAAGCCGCGGCCGGCCAGCGCGATCCGGTCGCCGGCCACGGGTATCCGACCGAGCTGTTCGACGACCAGTCCGCCGATCGTGATGGCCTCACCGTCGTCCACCTCGACCGGCACCCCGAGGTCCTCGAGGTCGTGCACGGGGAAGCTTCCCGGCACCACCATGGCCCCGCCCGCCTCCCGGACCACCGTCTGCACGTCGCGGTCGTGCTCGTCGTAGATCTCGCCGACGAGCTCCTCGACCAGGTCCTCCACGGTGATGATCCCCTCCACCCCACCGTGCTCGGACACGACCAGGGCCAACTGCTGCCGCGCGGACTGCAGCTCCCGCAGTGCCACGACGGCGTTGAGCGACTCGGGCAGGGCGGTCGCCGGCCGGGCATGGTCGCCGACGAGACCGGCCCGCCCCACCAGCCCCAGCACCGACACGGTCCTGTCCGCGTCGTCCAGTTCGTCGGTGAACACCGGTGCTCGACTGTGACCGGCAGCGGCCAGCCGTCGCAGCGCCTGCTCGACCGGCGTGTCCGCCGCGAGGGCGACCACCCGCGAGCGCGGCACGACGATCTGCCGCAAGGTGCGGTCCGCGACCTCGAGCGCACCGTCGATGATTTGACGCTGCTGGTCGGTGTAGGACGTCTGCGCCGCGACCAGATCGCGGATCTCCTCGCTGGTGACGGCCTGACGGTCCACGTCCGGATCGCCCCGGAACAACCGGACCGTGAGGTCGGTGGCGAGCGAGAGCAGCCAGATCGCCGGCGCCACGACCTTCGACACCAGCATCAGTGGCCGAGCCGCCAGCAGACCCCAACTCTCGGCCCGTTGCATCGCCAGACGCTTCGGCGCCAGCTCACCGAAGACCAGGGTCACGAACGTCAGGCCGAGCGTGATCGTGAGGATCGCCGCGGGGCGGGCCGCTCCTCCGAGGAAGGACAGGGGCTCGACCAGCGGTTCGGCCAGCGCCACCGCTGCGGTCGCGGACGCCAGGAACCCGGCGAGCGTGATCCCGATCTGGATCGTGGACAGGAACCGGTTCGGTTCCCGCGCCAACTGCGCGAGTGCCCGACCGGCCGTCGAACGCTGCTCGAGGCGCGCCAGCTGGCCTTCCCGCAGGGAGATCAACGCGATCTCCGAACCCGCGAACGCCGCATTGAGCACGATGAGGAACGCGACCAGCCCGAGCTGGACGCCGATGTCGTTCACAGGTGACCGCGACCTCGAAGAAGGGGACGCCAGCGTACGGCAGTCGACCGCCGGCCATGGGCGGCCGCGTCGTGATCGCCGGGAACCCGCTCGGCGTCCGGCGCCGCGACCGCCGTGTCGGACTCAGGCCCAGCCGAGCTCGTGGAGCCGGTCGTCGTCGATGCCGAGGTGGTGGGCGAACTCGTGCACGACGGTCACGTAGATCTCGTCGACGAGGTGGTCCTCGTCCTCGCACACGTCACACAGCGCGAGCCGGAAGATGCGGATCACGTCCGGCATCGCACCGGCGTACTCGTCGCGTTCGGTGAGCGGGATGCCCTCGTAGATCCCGAGCAGGTCCGGCTCGTCCTCGTGGCGGTCCTCGACCAGGACCACCACGTTGTCGAACTGCGCGAACAGCTCGTCGGGGACCTCGTCGAGGGCCTCCCCGACGAGCTGTTCGAAACGTTCCTCCGGCAGGGGCTGCACGCGCAGGTCAGCGCAGCTTCGTACCGGCCGAACGCAGCATCTGGCAGGCCTCGACGACCCGCTGCGCCATGCCCTCCTCGGCCGCCTTGCCCCACGAGCGCGGGTCGTAGACCTTCTTGTTGCCGACCTCGCCGTCGACCTTGAGCACGCCGTCGTAGTTGCGGAACATGTGCTCGACGACCGGGCGCGTGAACGCGTACTGCGTGTCGGTGTCGATGTTCATCTTGACCACGCCGTGGTCGAGCGCCTCGTGGATCTCCTCGACCGTCGAGCCCGAGCCGCCGTGGAAGACCAGGTCGAACGGCTGCTTGCGCTCCGACGAGCCGGCGACCGCGTCCTGCAGGTCCTTGAGGATCGATGGACGCAGCTGCACGTGCCCGGGCTTGTAGACGCCGTGGACGTTGCCGAAGGTGGCGGCCAGCAGGTAACGGCCCTCGTCCCCGGTGCCCAGCGTCTCCGCGACACGCATGGCGTCACCCGGCGTCGAGTACAGCTTCTCGCTCATCTCCCCGACGATGCCGTCCTCCTCACCGCCGACGACGCCGATCTCCATCTCCATGATCGTCCGGCCCGACCGGCACAGCTCGTGCAGCTCGGCCGCGATCGACAGGTTCTCCTCGAGCTCGACCGCCGAGCCGTCCCACATGTGCGAGTTGAACAGCGGCGCCTCGCCCCGCTCGACCCGCTGGCGCGACAGGTCCGCGAGCGGACGCATGAAGTCGTCGAGCTTGTCCTTGGGGCAGTGGTCGGTGTGCAGCGCGACGTTGACCGGGTACTGCTCGGCGACGACCTTGGCGTACTCGGCGAACGCGACCGCGCCGGTCACCATGTGCTTCTTGGTCGGTCCCGACCAGTAGGCGGCCCCACCGGTGGACACCTGCACGATCCCGTCGCTCTCGGCCTCGGCGAGGCCGGCGAGGGCCGCGTTCAGCGTCTGCGACGAGGTGACGTTGATCGCCGGGTAGGCGAAGGCGCCCCGCTTGGCGCGGTCGAGCATCTCCTCGTAGACCTCGGGCGTTGCGATCGGCATGTGGCAGCTCCTGTTGGCGTGGTGGCGGACGCGTGCGGGTGCGGTGTCACCGCGGGTGCGGATGCGGCGGGAGGTTCCCGTTCTACCCCAAGCCGACGAAGGAGGCGAGGTCCCTGGCGACGGCGTCGGCGCGTGCGAGCAACTCGGTCGAGCGCGCCTCGAGGTCGTCGTCCTGCCGCAGCTCGCCGCGCAGGTCGACGTAGATCTTGAGCTTCGGTTCGGTCCCCGACGGGCGGATCAGCGCACGACCGTCGGTGAGCTCGATCGCGACCATGTCGTGCGCCTCGAGCCACGGTGGACGCTGCTCGGCGCCGACGCGGTAGTCGAGGGTCGACAGCACCTGTTGGCCGGCCAGCTCCTCGGGGACCCGCTCGGCCAACGACGCCATGGCCTGGGCGATCTCGGCCAGCCCGGCGGTGCCGGGGCGGGTGATCGAGTGCTGGTGGCTGACCCACAGGCCGTGGCGCCGGTACAGCTCCTCGAGTCGGTCGGCGACGGTGCGGCCCTCGGCCGCCAGCGACCGGGCCAGGCCGGCGAACGCGACCGCGGCACCGATGCCGTCCTTGTCACGCACGACCGTGCCCACCGACGAGCCGAGCGCCTCCTCGAAGCCGTAGACGAACGAGCGCCCGTCGGCCCGCTCGAGGTCACGCGCCGCCGCGCAGATCCACTTGAACCCGGTCAGGGTGAACTCGGCGTGGGCGCCGTGGGCGGCGGCGACGTCGCGGAACATCGGGGTGGACACGATCGAGGCCACCACCAGCGGGCGGTCGGCGTCGGTCCCGGACAGCAGGTGATCGGTGAGCAGCACGCCGATCTGGTTGCCGGTCAACAGCCGGTAGCCGCCGGCACCGTCGGGGACCGCGGCGGCCAGCCGGTCGGCATCGGGGTCGTTGGCGATCACCAGGTCCGCGTCGACCTCGCGGGCCAGCTCGACCGCGGCGTCCATCGCGCCCGGCTCCTCGGGATTCGGGAAGCGCACGGTCGGGAAGCGGCCGTCGGGCTCGGCCTGCGAGGGCACCACGTGCAGGTCGTCGAACCCGGCCGCGGCCATCGCCCGCTGCACCAGTTCGCCGCCGACCCCGTGCAACGGCGTGTAGACCAGTGTCAGGTCGGGCCCCGGCGTGTCCGGACGCGCCGCCGCGAGCTCGTCGAGGTAGCGGTCCACCACCGACGCCGGCACCGGCGCGACGAGTTCGCTGGCCAGCGGGTCGGCGAGCGGGAGGTCCTTCGCGGGGCCGACGGCCTCGATGGCGGCCGCGATGGCCGCGTCGGCGGGCGGCACGATCTGCGCGGCGCCCTCGGCGTAGACCTTGTAGCCGTTGTACTCGGGCGGGTTGTGACTGGCCGTGATCACCACTGCTGCCGCCGCGTCGAGGACCTTCTGTGCGTAGGCGACCAGCGGGGTCGGACGCGGCGAGGGGAACCACCGCACCTGCAGGCCCGCGCCGGCGAACACCGCCACGGCGTCACGGGCGAAGGTCTCCGAGTCGAGCCGGGCGTCGAAGCCCACGACCACGCCCCGTTGGGCCGCGTCGGGCACCGTGGCGAGCAGATGGTCGGCCAGCCCACGGCTGGTCCGGCGCACCACCGCCCGGTTCATGCGGTTGGTGCCGGCGCCGACGACGCCGCGCAGTCCGGCGGTGCCGAACTCCAGCGGCACGCCGACCCGTTCCTGCAGCTCGGCCTCGTCGCCGGCGTCCACCAGCGACTGCAGCTCGGCGCGGGTGGTCTCGTCGGGGTCACCCGCGATCCAGGCCGTGGCACGGGCCTGCAGGTCGGCGAGGGCGGCGGTGGTGGCGTCATCGTGTGCAGTCATGTCGGCGAGCCTAGGCGGGCACCGGCGTCGGCGACCCCACCGGGGGGCCGTGCCGTCGACCACCGGTAGGCCGACCAGACCAGGGCGGCCAGGTCAGGCGAGCCCCTCGACGATCCGGATGTCGCGCACCGCGCCGTCGCCCAACGCCTCGAGCGCCGCCTGGTAGTCGGCGCTCTCGTAGCACGCCACGGCACGTTCGACCGCCGGGAACTCGATGACGACCGTGCGCTCGTCCGCGGCCGCCTCGTACACCGCCGCCGGCATGCCACGGGCGAGGAACCGGCCGTCGAAGGCCGCGATCGCGGGGCCGGCGAGCTCCGCGTAGGCGCGCAACCGGTCGGTGTCACGGACGCTGCGGACCGTGTTGATCCAGTAGGCCTTCGGCATCGGGCCCTCTCGGGTCGGGAGGCGGCGGACACGAGCCATCCTGCCCGACACGTGCCGGTCCCGCCGGTCGGGTCAGTGGCCGGTCGCGCGGGCGAGCACGGCGGTGGCCAGACCGTGCAGCCAGTCACGTCGCTGCGGCAGGTGGCGAGCCTGCGGGTTGAGTGCCACCGAGTCGATCAGGCCGTGCACGGCCATCACGGTCCCGCGGGCCTCGGCGTCGTCGAGCGCCGGGGCACGGCGGCGCAGGGCGTCCACCCACGCGTCGAGGTAGCGACGGTGGTTGCGGTCGGCCAGCCGCCGGTAGTCCTCGGGCAGGTGACGCAGCTCGCGCACCAGCAGCACCAGCGCCGAGGGCTGGCCGAGGGCGAGTTCGAGCTGGGCGTCGAGCAGGGTGTCCAACGCCTCGTCGGGCGGTTGGGTCGCCGCCCGGTCGATCGCGGGTCGCAACTGGCCCCAGATCCGGTCGAGCACCGCCATCAGCAGCGCGTCCTTGGACGCGAAGTGGCGGTACAGGCCCGGGCCGGAGATGCCGGCGGCGGCACCGAGGTCGTCGACACTCGTGCCGTGGAAGCCGTGCTCGAGGAACAGCTGCTCGGCCGCGTCGAGGACGGCCTCGCGACGCCGCCGCCCCCGCGAGGTCGCGGGGACGGCGGCCGCCGGGGTCGGATCACCGGCCGGGACGCTCACAGTCCGAGCACGTCGCCGAGCAGCCGGCGGTGCAGGTGCGGGTCGCCGAGCAGCAGCTTGGTCGCCTTGGCCCGCTTGAAGTACAGGTGCGCGTCGTGCTCCCAGGTGAACCCGATGCCGCCGTGCAGCTGGATGCCGTCGGCGGCGATCGCCTCGTACACCTCGCTGCACAGTGCCTTGGCCAGCGGCGCGGCGATCGCGATCTCCTCGCGGTCGCCGGCGGCCACGGCGCGCGCGGCGTGCAGCGCGGCCGAACGGGCGGCCTCGAGCTTCACGAGGTCCTCGGCGAGCCGGTGCTTGACCGACTGGAACGACCCGATGGCGCGACCGAACTGGATGCGCTCGCGGGCGTAGCCGGTGGTCAGGTGCAGCACCTGCTGCGCGCCGCCGACCTGCTCACAGGCGATCGCGACGATCCCGGCCGCGACCGCGTCGTGCAGTGCGGTCACCGCCTCACCGGCCAGTCGGTCGTCCTCGGGCACGCGTACCCCGTCGTAGCGGATGCTCGCCAACGGCCGGGTCAGGTCCAGCGTCGGCAGCGACTCCCGGGCGAGCCCGGCCGCCTCGGCGGGCACGACGAACAGCTGCAGTCCGTCCTCGCTGGTCGCGGCCGTCACCAGGAGGTCGGCGGTGTGACCGTCGACGACGTAGCCGGCGGCGCCCTCGAGCACCCAACCGTCGCCGTCGCGGGTGGCGGTCACGCCCGGGTCGGCGGTCATGCGCCCGCGCTCGTCGAGGTGGGCCAGAGCGAGTCGGCTGGCACCGGTGGCGACGTCGGGCAACCACCGGGCCTGTTGCTCGGCGGAGGCGCCGACCTGCAGGGCGGTGGTGCCCAGCACCGCACTCGACAGCAGCGGCGCGGGCAGCAGCCGCTTGCCGGCCTCCTCGATCACGATGGCCAGCTCGACGAAGCTCGAGCCCGCGCCACCGTGCTCCTCCGCGATCGTCAGGCCGAGCAGGCCGTACTCGCCCAACTCCTTCCAGGCCGCGTCGTCGAGGGCGGTGTCGGTCTGCATCACCTCGCGGACGCGCTCGGAGGTGGCGCGCGCGCCGAGGAAGTCGCGCAGCATCTCGCGCAACTGCCGTTGTTCGTCGGTCTCGACGAAGGTCACCGCCGTCGCGGGACGCTGGGTGTCCGTGGTCATGTCCGTCTCCCTCGCGTCAGCTGCGCGGCACGTCGCGCCAGGCGACGTTCTTGTCGACCCGTGGCTCACCGGGCAGACCGAGCACCCGTTCGCCGAGGATGTTCTTCATGATCTCGCTCGTCCCGCCCTCGATCGAGTTGGCCCGCGAGCGCAGGTAGGCCTTGTGGACGTCCTCGGTGCGCGAGGAGGTCAGCTCCGGACGGACGAACTCGTAGCCGGCCGGGTAGGTCATGCCGTCGGGGCCGAGCAGGTCGATGGCGAACGAGGTGATCGCCTTGTTGAGGTCCGCCCAGTGCAGCTTGGCGGTGGAGCCCTCCGGTCCGGGGGTGCCGCGCTTGGCGGCCTCGCCGGCACGGATCGCCGTCAGACGCAGTGCCTCGGCCTCGATCCAGTAGGCCAGCAGCTGGTCGCGGGCGACCGGGTCGTCGCGGTCGGTGCGCTCCCAGGCCGCGACCGCGTGGGCGATGGCGCCGCTGCCGCGCGGCGCGACGTTGCCGCCGATGGCGACCCGCTCGTTCATCAGCGTGGTCATCGCGACCGACCAGCCCTCCCCGACCTCGCCGATGCGGAACTCGTCGGGCACATGGGCGTCGTCGAAGTAGACCTCGTTGAACTCCGCCTCACCGGTGATCTGGTACAGCGGGCGCACGTCGACGCCGGGCGCCTCCATGTCGACCACGAAGTAGGTCAACCCGGCGTGCTTGGGCACGTCCGGATCGGTGCGGGTCACCAGCAGACCCCACTTGGCGAGGTGCGCCAGGGTGTTCCACACCTTCTGCCCGTTGACCACCCAGGTGTCGCCCTCGCGGACCGCGGTCGTCGACAGGGCCGCCAGGTCCGAGCCGGCGCCCGGCTCGGAGAACAGCTGGCACCAGACCTCCTCGGTGGTGAACATCGGGCGCAGCCAGCGGCGCTGCTGCTCCTCGGTGCCGTGCGCGATCAGCGTGCCGGCGCCCATCCCGATGCCCAGGATGTTGCGGTAGCGGTTGGCGACCGAGCCGCCGGCGGCCTCGATGCGACGATTGATCTCGGACTGCCAGCGGGGGCCGACCCCGAGTCCGCCCAGCCCCTCGGGGAACTGCACCCAGGCCAGGCCGTGGTCGAACTGGGCGCCCCAGAACTCCTGCTCCGGCGTGTCCGCCGGCGGGTGCGAGGCGAACAGTGCCTCGAGCTGGTGCTCCACCCGTGCGCGTTCGTCGGTACTCACGCGAACGTCTCCCTCCCGAAAGTGAACGATCACTAACCGCAGCCTACCCACCCCCGCCGCGCACGACACGCTCCGGCACCGAGGTGTGCCCTCGCCGGCATCGCGGTGGTCGGCGCCTCCGGGCGGAGGGTCGGGCTCAGGCGCGCCGGGCGGCCCGGCGGCGTCGGCCGGCGCGGCTGGCGCCGTAGGTCGGGCGACGCAGACGGTTGACGAGTCCGACCGGTACCAGGTCGCGGCCGGTGTGCCAGGGGTCGAAGTCGACCGTGCCGTCGTCCGTCGGGCGAGGGTCCGGCGTCACCCGCACCCGGGCCAGCACCGGGCCGCCGGCGATGGCCACGACGAACGCTGGCGGTGCAGCGCCGTCGGCGACCTCGGCGTAGGTGCGCCGCGGTTCGCCTGCGGCCGCGTGGGCCACCAACGTGCGTCGCCCGAGGTGCGGCAGTTCGTAGGGCAACAGCGTCGAGTAGCTCGTCGTCAGGGCCCGGGCGGGACGCAGCACGTGTCGGCCCACCGGCCCGGCGCCCGTCGACGTCAACAGCAGGTCCTGGTCGCGACCGGCGCCGTACGTGTCGGGCAGCTTGACCGCGAGACCGAGCAGATCGGGGGCACCCACCGGCAGGCCGACACCCCGGGAGAGCCGGACGATCGCCGGGCGGCTCGCCGCGAGCAGCGGCGAGCCGCGCAGCAGCTGCCCGGCCTGCGGGGTCGGCTCCCAACGGGCGGCGAACACCAGTCCGCGGGGGTGGAACGCCCGCGCGCCCCGGAGGAAGGCCAGCGCTCGGAAGCCGGTCGGGAGCACGGCCACGGGGTTCTCCTGCTCGGCGGGACGTCGCGCACCGTCCGTCCACGGGCGCCAGCGCCGCCGCCATCGGTCGGTCGGTCGGTCGCGCACGCCAGCGAAGCGGTCACCGGCCGACGGCGGGACCCGCGCCACCGTCGTCCGCCGGGCGTCTCGCGGTGACGTCGACCGGGTACGACGTGACCGTACGGAGGTCGGCGACCACGGCCCGCGACGATCCGACGTCGCGCCCCCTGCGGACGACGGGGTGGCCCCGGCCTGCCGGACACGAGCCACCGTGCGCGTACCTGCGTAGCGTGCCGCTCGACGCGTGCCGTCCGGCCGAGTCGGGGATCAGCAGGGGGACCCATGGTTGCCGCGGGCCGCGACGTGACCCTCGACCTGATCCGTGGACTGTGCCTGGTGTCCATGACGCTCGCCCACCTCGCGCCCGGCTCCGTGCCGGACCGGGTGGTCAAGGCCGGCACGACCTCGCTGTTCGACGGGGCGTCGGGGTTCTTCCTGATCTCGGGCATCGTGCTCGGGCTCGTGCATCAGCGCCGGGCTGCGACCGTGCCGCTGCGCACCGTGGAAGAGGCCTCCCTGCGGCGGGCCGGCCTGCTCTACGTCGCCCACGTCGTACCGCTCGTCATCGCCCTGCTCGTCGCGCAGCAGGTGGCGACCGCCGCGGCGTGGACGGACGTGGCGCGCTACGGCGGCTGGGACGGCGCGCTGACGGCGGCCGCCACCCTGCAGCTCAATCCGCAGTACTTCGGCATCCTGAGTGTCTACATCGTGCTGATGCTGCTCGTCGCGGCCCTGCTGCCGCTGTTCCGGGCCGAGCGCCTGTGGACGGTCGCGGCGATCGTCGCCGGCGTGTACGTCGCCGCGTGGCTCGCACCGGTCCCCTTCACGCTGCCGGAGGCGCCGGGGGTTCGTGGCTTCTGGTCGTGGGGCGGCTGGCAGGCGCTGTTCTTCGTCGGGATGCTGCTCGGCTGGCGCTGGGAACGCTGGGAGCTGCGCCGCTGGCTCACCGACCGGCGCACCGTCGCCGTCGTCGCGCTGGTCACCGGCGCGCTGATCGCCTTCGCGCGGCTGCTCGTGATGGACGTGCCGGTCACGCCGGGCGGCGTCGTCGAGGAGGAGTTGCGTTTCGCGCTCTACGGCAAGGGCGCCATGGGGCCGCTGCGGATCCTGGTGTCGCTGGGCGGCGTCGCCCTGCTGTACGCCGTCGTGCAGTTCGTCACCGACCGCGGCTGGTTCGCCGGCGTCCGACGCGCCGTCGCCCGCATCGGACGCAAGGCGCTGGACGCGTTCGTGATCTCCCGCTTCGCCATCGTCGCCCTTCCGTTCCTGCCCTTCTCCGGACGCAGCGGATGGATCGCCGCCGGCTACGCCCTGCTCACCCTCGTGGTGAGCTGGGCCTGGGCGGGATTCCGCGAGGGCCAGGCGCGTACCCGCCGGGAGCGTGCCGCGGCGACGACGCCGACGACCACCGCGGTCACGGGTAGGCGTGACGGTAGGTCAGACTGATCCGGGGCCCGGCGCTGGCGACCTTGGGGACCGTGTGTTGCCAGGTCCGCTGACAGCTGCCGCCCATCACCAGCAGGTCCCCGGCACCGAGCGAGAACCCGATGCTGGCGCCCCCGTCGCGCGGCCGGAGCCGAAAGGTCCGCGGCTCGCCGAGCGAGACGATGGCGATCACTGCCTGCGGCAGGTCGCGGGCGATGCGGTCGCCGTGCCAGGCCACCGAGTCGCGCCCGTCGCGGTAGAGGTTCGCGCCCACCCGCTCGAAGTGTCGGCCGTAGCGTGCGTCGAGCAGTCGTCCGATCCGGGGCAGGATCTCGAGCCCCGCCGGCGGGTCGGCGACCGGGATGCTGGCCGTCAGCCGCGGTTGCAGCAGATCCTGCCCGTGGAGCCGCTGGGTGCGCTGCCCCCACGGCAGCTCCTGCAGTGCCGTGGCGAACACCTCGTCGGCCCCCTGCAACCATCCCGGCAGGTGGTCGACCCAGGCCCCGGCGGACAGCTCGGTGCGCACGAGGGCGTCGAAGTCCTCGTCCACGCTCGGGGCACAGGCCCCCAACAGTGAGCTCTGCCAGGCGAAGTCGCTCATGCGGCCCAGCCTATCGAACATCCGTTCGACTCACCGTGCGTCGTCACTCGGACCGCAGGTCGACGAGCTCGTAGCGTGGCGCCCGGGCCGGCCCGCCGTGGCAGGTGAGCGGCACCGGCTCGGTGTCGTGTGCGGTCACCAGCTCGGCGCGCAGCCGCCCGCCACCCGGTTCGAGGAACCGCACGACGTGCCGGTCGCCCTGCCGCTCGACGTCCACCACCTCGATCGCGTCCGTGCCCTGCACGTCGAGCCGCTCCCGTACCAGCACCTCGGCCGCCTGGACCGGGAAGGCGTGGCAGGAACGACCCCGGAAGTGGCGCAGCTCGATGCGTCCACCCTCGTGGGCCGCCACGACGGTCCGGGCGCTGGCGGGGTCGAGCTGCCCGTAGAACAGCCCGTCGGGCAGGCACACGAGGTTGCCGGCGAACCGGTCACCGCCCACGTGCGAGCACTCCCAGACCCGCTGCCCCACCACCTCGGCGAGCTCCTGCGCGACGGGCAGGCCGAACTTGGCGCAGCAGGGGTCGTGCTTGCCGTTGGTGCACACGAGGTAGAGCGGATCGATCACCCGCACGCCCCCGACCGTGGTGCCCTCGCGCAGCCCCTGCAGGTCGAGGTCGAGCACGTCGTCGACGTGGTCGAGCTCGAGCGCCTCGAGCCAGCTGCCGTGCGCTGTCGTGACGCCCGCGTACAGCCGGCGTTCCGTGCCCAACGGCCGCTCCCCGCCCGGACGCCGCAGCAGCAGGACCCGGGCCGGCAGCTCGCGCGCCACCGCCTCCAGGTGGGCGGCCACCGACGGCGGCAGGTCGGACTCCGCGACCGCGTCGCGGCCCCACGGGCCGGGTTGCTCGAGCAGCAGCCACCGTCGTGCCCGTGAGGCGGTGCCCAACGGCCGCTCCCCGCGGGCGCGCGAGCCCATGGCGCAACGCCCGGTCACGCCCGGTCCTCGGCTCCCCGGTCGAGCGTGAGCAGCCCCTCCCGTACCAGCCGACGACAGAGCACCAAGCGGCTGCCCTCGTCGAGCTGGTCGTCGAGATCGACCGGCCGGAGCCGGTCCTGCGCGACGATCCGGCCCAGCGTGTCGGACAGAGCGGCCGGCAGCCGCAGTCGGCGGTCGGCCAGGACCAACTCGACCGCGTCGGCCGCCGCGACCACCCGGGCACCGGTGCCCGCACGCACGCGCAGCGGCGTGAGGTCGTCGAGTTCGTCCAGTGCGAGCAGGTCCCGGAGGCCACCGCGCCGATCCGGGACGCGGTTGGTCCAGAAGTCCTCGGCCGCGTCGGTCAGGGCGGCCTCGGCGTCCCCGGCACGCAGGGCGTCCGCCAGCGCCTCGAGACCGGCGGCGAGCTGCTCGCGGTGGGCCGTGGGCTCGTTCGCCCACCCGGCCGGCACCGTGGCGTCGAGATCCACCTCGGTCAACGCCCGGTCGAACACCCGGCGGGCCAGCGTCGACCACCGCATCGTCCGCACACCGATCGTCAGGTGCAGGGACGGCAGCTCGACGGTCTGCGCGGCGTGTCGGGTGCCCGCCGGCAGGTAGAGCACGTCACCGGGCTTGAGCTCGAGGTCCCACGGCTCGTCCTGCCCGGGCGGGTGCACGACCCAGCGCTTGACACCGTGGGTCTGGACCGCGAACACGTCGTGCGGGTCCTCGTGCAGGTGCAGGCCCTGTGCCACCGGTGGCGTGAGGTAGGCGTTGGCCTGCACCGGGTGGGTGAGCTCGGCCTCGAGGGCGCGGCACAGCTCGGCGACGGGTCGCCACGAGCGGTGCAGGCCCTGCAGCACCACGCTGGCGCCGTCGGCGAAGGCCGCGTGCACGGCGGCGACGTCGGCGAGGTCGTCGACCGGGCGCGATCCGATCCGCACGCGCCGGGTGACGCGGGAGGACGGCACCGTGGCCCCGTCCTTCACCAGCCGGAACGAGGGGGCGCGCAACCCCGCGGTGGCGACGATGTCGTCGACGTGGTCGAGCCCCAACAGGTCGTCGAAGACGTCGGGGGCGCCGGCCGGAATGTGCAACGGGGCCTTCCCGAACACGTCGTCCAGGAAGGCCCGAGCATCCCCGACCAGGCGCGCCAGGGACGAGGTGCTGGTCGTCATGTCAGGCGTCGGTCCCGTCGGCGTCCGCACCGTCGGTGGCGTCACCGTCGGCCGTGTCGGTCGCGTCACCGTCGCTGCCGTCGGCGTCGGCACCGTCGGCGTCGCCCGTGTCGCCGTCCTGGACGTCGGTGGCGTCGCCGTCCTGGACGTCGGCGGTCGGGCTGGTCGCCGTCCCGCCCACGGTCTCGATGTCGGCGTCGGTCAGACCCTGCACTCGCATCGGTGCCTCCTCGAAGTCGCTGAGAGATGCACCGAGCCTAGGCCCGCCGCACCGCGCCCGGGCGGGGCCGTCCGGGCAGGCCGGTAGCCATCCGCGCCCGAGGACGGCCCCACGCGAGCGTCGGTTCCGCAACCAGTCCGGACCGCGGCGACCCGTTCGCGCCCATGCCCGCTACGGGCCGAGCGTCACTTCTCGGCGAACTGCGCCGAGGCGGCCTGTTCACTGCCGGGGGCGACGTCCGGGCGCCAGGCCAGCATCGCGTCGGTCAGCCGTCCGTTGCGGGCGGTGAGGAACTGCCGCCGGGAGCGCGACGCCGAGTTGCGCGGGAGGCGGTGCAGCTCGGCCACGTTGGCGGCGATCTGGTGCTGCGCCGCCGCCGCGCAGCTGCGGGAACACACCGTCCCGACCGCGGAGTCGTCACCACAGACGACGCAGCCGGTCAGCTCGAGCGCGTCGAGATCCGCCGCCGTCGGCGGTGGAGAGGAGGAAGAGGGGATCAGCACGGTGGGCGCCTGTCGTCGAAGTCGGTAGACGCCAGGTCCCGTTGCTTGACACCCGACCAGACGACCGTACCGAGCCACTGGACAACCCGCAAGAGCGCTGATAGGCGCTGGCGAGAACGCTACGCGTGGCGGATCCAGCGACCACCGGAGGCTGCGACGTTCTGCCCGACGCGGCGCCGCGGAACCCGGACGCGACGCGTTCGACCCGGGCGCGACGAGTCGACGGCGCGACCCGCGTCCTGATCGACGGCGCGTCCCGCGTCCTGGTCGGCCGCCGGGCTCGCCACGGCTCCCCGACGCTTCCGGTCCTCCTCCTCCGCTTCGATCGCCGCTTCGATCGCCTTCGTGGCGGCGTGCCGCCCGAGCACCCGGTACGCCTCGAAGCGCTCACCGGTGTAGAGCTGGCTCGTCGTCGGGTTGGCCGGGAACACCTTGTCCTTGGCGGCGTAGGCCCGCACGTCCCAGGGGAGGTCGTCGACCAACGCCGGGCGCAGGTACACCAGGCGTCCCGTCGTCCCGGGTGCGTCGCGGAACCGATACTCCCCGAGCTGGTAGGGGCGGCGGAACCGGACCGGCGCGTCGGGATCCGACCGCGGCTCGAGCATCTCGCCGGGGTCGAGGTCGACGTCCACCCCGGGGTCGACGCGTGCCGCGGCCAGCGACTCCCCCAGCGCGGCGGCGAACGCCCCGGGTGGTCCCCCGACGCGTCCAGGCAGTAGATCTCGGTGCACCCGCGGCGCAGCAGTTCCACCAGGCCGAGGTTGTCGTCGTGGCCACCGTCGGTCACGTACAGGAACCGACGGTCCTTGCCGTGCGACCCGGCAACCTCCCGCAGCAGGGCGAAGGGCCTCGGCACCCCCGGGGCGCTGCACCAGTCGACGATCCGCGGATGGCGGCGGTGCCAGTGCAGCCACCGCCGCTTCAGACGACCGCGCCGCGTCGTCGCCCCGCGTGGCACCAGGTTCGGCCGGTACGGACCCCCGTCTGCGCGCCCGGGCTCGGACGGAACGCCCGACGCGACCACGGCCGCGACGTTCGAGGGGTTGGGCAACCAGACGCCGAGACGCAGGTTGGCCAGGGCCAGCAGGAACCGCAGCGAGGGACGCGTCATCTTCCCCATCGACGGGGCGATGGCCGCCCCGGAGATGGCGACCGCGGCCGGCACGGTGAGCCGCCCCCTTCGGCGGGTCGGCCGCTTGTCCGGCTTGTCCGCTGGCCGGTGCACACCGTTGACGTACCACTCGTAGTCACGGGTCGCCAGCCGACCGACGAGCCCTCCGCCGACCTCCCGGGGGCCGAAGACGAAAGGGTGCACCGCGGTCGGACGCAGCCGCTGCGGGCCGACGCACACCGGTCGACACGACGAGAACGAGCGACGGCCACCCCCGGAAGGGCGGCCGTCGCTCGTGTCGTGGAGCGGATGACGAGATTCGAACTCGCGACCTCCACCTTGGCAAGGTGGCGCTCTAGCCAACTGAGCTACATCCGCGTGCGGTTGGGAAAGGTAACCGGCCCGGCCGCGCGGAGCAAAACGGCGCAGCCGGGTGCGCTCAGCCGGCGCCGACGCCCCGCCCCGAGGACCCGAAACCACCCGCTCCACGCGCCGTGTCGTCCAACGCATCGACCTCCCGTACCAACGCACGTCCGACCCGCTGGAGCAACAGTTGCGCGACCCGCTCGCCCCGGGCGAGGGTGACCGGCTCGGCGCCCAGGTTGACCAGCAGCACCAGTACCTCGCCGCGGTAGCCGGCGTCGATCGTCCCGGGCGCATTGGCCACCGTCAGCCCGTGGCGACGCGCGAGTCCCGAGCGCGGATGGACGAGACCGACCCACCCCGGCGGGATCGCGAGCGCCAGTCCCGTCGGCACCGCGGCCCGCGCGCCGGGGGCGACGACGACCTCCTCGGTGCTGCTGAGGTCGAGCCCCGCGTCACCGGCATGGGCGTAGGTGGGCACGACCGCGTCCGGGTGCAGGCGTCGCACGGACAGGACCACGTCGTCGAACACGTCGTCACGCACGTCGTCGCTCACGTCGTCTCCTCGACCTCGCCGGGACGTCAGCGGTCGCGGGCGGTGGCGGTCACGGCGTCCGCGCACCGGCAGAGGTCGTCGAAGGCGTCGCGCAGGTACCCGGTGACCCGCTCGATGTCGGGCAGCGTGTCGTAGTCGGCCGTGAAGCCGAAGTTGAGCCAGCCGTCGGTCGAGGTCAGTCCGACCGCGTACGACTGGGTCGCGGTCAACGGCGTGAACGGGAACGACCCGATCAGTCGGGCGCCGAGGCAGTACACCGGTTGCTGCGGACCCGGGACGTTGGTGACCAGGAAGTTGAACAACCGGCTGTGCACGGCCGCCCGGGCGGCCATCGCGTGCAGCGTCGGCGGTGCGAACTCCCCCAACCCGATCAGGAAGTCGGCGCCGACGGCATGGTGGGTCGAGCGGACGCCGGCCATCGCCTCGTGGCAGATGCGCAACCGCTCGATCGGGTCCTGCTCGAACACCGGCAGGTCGACGAACACCGACACGACCCGGTTGCCCAACGCGTGTTGCTCGGATCCGGCGCGGGTGCTCACCGGCACCATGGCGCGCAACCACAGGCGGTCGGTCACCGCCCCGTGGCCACGCAGGTAGCGGCCCGTGGCGTCGGCGACGGCCGCCAGCACCACGTCGTTGACGGTCGTGCCGAACGTGTCCTTGACCCGCTTGGCCTCCTCGAGCGCGATGCGCTGGATGGCGAAGCGCCGGTGGGGACCGGGCGGCTGGTTGAGCAGGCTGCGCGGCGCGCCGTGCACGAGCGTCGCACGCGTCATCGAGGCGGCCACGCGACCCAGCGACATCGCCCGCCGCAGCGTGGTCGTCGGTGCGGCGACCAGCCGGCCACCCGCGGTCACCAGGGCGGCCGGGTTGCGCAACGCGTCGCGGGCGGCGTCGCGCAGCAACTGCCCGGCGCCGGGGGTGGGCGCCGGCGACCACGGCGACGGCGACGGCAACTGCGGCGCCACGTCGGGCTCGGTGTCCAGCAGCACGCTGGTCAGGTCGATGCCCGAACGCCCGTCGACCATCGCGTGGTGGGTCTTGTTGAGCACGGCGAACCGACCGTCCTCGAGCCCCTCGATGACGTAGAGCTCCCACAGCGGGCGGTCACGGTCCAGCGGACGCGACAGGATGCGGGCGCAGTACTCGCTCAACTGCTGGATCGAGCCCGGCCGCGGCAGCGCGGCGTGACGCACGTGGTAGGAGAGGTCGAAGTGCTCGTCGTCCACCCACACCGGATTGCCCACCGGCAGCGGCGGAGCGGCGAGCTTCTGCCGGTAGCGGGGCACCAGGGACAGTCGGGCACGCACCAGCCGCAGGAACCGGGTGTGGTCGAAGTCCTCCGGGCCGTCCGGACCGGTCGGACGGTCGAAGACCATCAGGCTGCCACCGTGCATGTGCCGGTCGGGCGCCTCCATCGACAGGAACACCGCGTCGAGGGCACTCAGCCGCTCGCCGTGCTCCCGGCCGTCGGCGTCCCGACCGGAACGGTCCCGACCGTCGCGGTCCCGCAGCTCACCGGCTCGCTCGTCCACGCGCGTCCTTTCGACCGCCTGTCGTGCGTCCCGGGCGAGCGTACTGCTCGCCGTCCGTCCTCAACGCGGCGCCATGCGCAGTGACCCGTCGAGCCGGATCACCTCGCCGTTGAGATAGGAGTTCTCGACGATCTGGCTGGCCAGCAGGCCGAACTCGTCGGGGCGTCCGAGGCGGTGCGGGTGCGGGATGTCCTCGGCCAGCGCGGTGCGCGCCTCCGCGGGCAGGCCGGCCAGCATCGGCGTGTCGAAGGTGCCCGGCGCGATGGTGCAGACCCGGATCTGGTGGCGGGCCAGGTCCCGCGCGACCGGCAGGGTCAGCCCGGCGACCCCGCCCTTGGAGGCGCTGTAGGCGGCCTGACCGATCTGGCCGTCGAAGGCGGCGATGGAGGCGGTGTTGACGATCACGCCGCGGTCGCCGTCGTCGGGCTCGTTGTACGCCATCGCCTGGGCGGCCAGGCGCAGGACGTTGAACGTGCCGATCAGGTTGACCTCGACGACCTTGCGGAACAGCTCGAGGTCGTGGGGGCCCTGCTTGCCCAGCACGCGCGACGCCCAGCCCACACCGGCGCAGTTGACCGCCACCCGCAACTCCCCGACCTCGCTGGCCTGGGCGATCGCCTCGGACACCGCGTCGGGGTCGGTCACGTCGGTGGGGACGAACCGTGCCCGCTCCCCCACCTGCTCGGCGGCGGCGTCCCCGTCGGCACTGGGCAGGTCGAGCAGCAGCACGTGCGCACCCTTGGCGTGCAGGGCCCGGGCGGTGGCGTTGCCGAGGCCGGAGGCACCTCCGGTGACGAGGGCGACGGAACGGTCGGTGAGCTGCACGATGGCCTCCAGGCACGGCGGACGTCGCAGCGACGCGACGGCGCGTCAGGCTAGCGAGCACGGGGCCGGTGCCCGCAGCCGCACGGTGTCCCGCCGGACCGCCCTCAGGGCGTGCGCAGCTCGAAGACCACGGCCGCGTCCACGCCGGCCTGCTTCCCGGCCTGCCGTGCCCAGGAGCGCAACTGCAGGATCGTGTCCTGCCCTCCCTCGTCGCCGAGCTCGCGCAGGTACACCTCGTGGTGGCGCAGGGACGCGATGCCGGCCTCGAGGTGGTCGCTGACGTCGACCACGTGGGTCGGTGCGGTCGAACCCGAGAACGCGACGAACTCGACCGGGTCGCACGGCTCGCCCTCCTCCGGGAACACCCAGGGGTTGGCGGCGTCGCGCGCGGCGTCGAGCATCGCCACGCCGACCGCCCGGTGATCGACGTGGTTCCAGCTGGTCCCGCCCCACGAGTCGCGGTAGCTGATGCCGATCAGCACGTCGGGGCGGTGGCGACGGATCGCCGCGGCGAGGTCCCGGCGCAGGACGAGGTCGGCGACCACGAGCCCGTCGGGGTGGTCGAGGAACTCGAGCACCTCGACCCCGATCTCGTCGCAGCTGGCGCGCTGCTCGCGTTCGCGCAGCGGCGCGGCCTCGTCGGGTGGGATGGTCGCGATGCCGGCCTCGCCTCGCGTGACCAGCAGGTAGCGCACGTCCTTGCCCTGCGCGGTCCAGCGGGCCACGGCGCTGGCGGCGCCCCACTCCATGTCGTCGGGATGGGCCACGATGGCCAGCGCCCGGTCCCAGTCCTCCGGCAGGGTCTCGAGCTCGCCCATGGGGTCCCTCCTCCGTCTCGACGTCTGTCTGCGGGGCACGCTAGGTCACCGGATGCCACCTGTCCGCACGCGGGCGGGGTCACCGTCCGCGCGCGCTCAGGAACCGCTCGCGGGCCTCGGCGTGGTCGACCAGTGGGGCGGGGTAGCCGTCGTCCACACCGGCGAACAGCGTGTCCCGCGCGGCCCACGGTTCGTGCACCGCGCCGCCGGGCAGGTCGGCCAGCTCGGGCACGTGAGCCCGCACGTAGCCCCCGTCAGGATCGAAGCGCTGCCCCTGCGTGACCGGGTTGAACATGCGGTTGGGGCGCGAGTCGGTGCCCGTCCCGGCCACCCACTGCCACTGCGCGAAGTTGTTGGCGAGGTCGCCGTCGACCAGCCAGTCCATGAAGTGCCAGGCACCGAGCCGCCAGTCGACGTAGAGGTGCTTGGTCAGGAACGACGCGGTCAGCAGCCGCACCCGGTTGTGCATCCACCCCTCGCGGCGCAGTTGCCGCATGCCGGCGTCGACCACCGGATAGCCGGTCTCCCCGGCCTGCCAGGCGGCGAACGCCTCCTCGTCGACGCGCCAACGGTCACCGCGGCCGCGCAGCTCGGCGTACGGCAGGTCCGGGTTGGCGGCCAGCAGCTGGGTGTTGAACTCGCGCCAGCACAGCTGGCGGACGAACGACTCGTGGCCGGTGCGGCGACGGTCGACCCGCGCGTCGATCTCCGCCGGCGACAGGCAGCCGAAGTGCAGGTCCGCGGAGAGCCGGGACGTGTGCGCCGCCAGCCGGTCCCGGGTGTAGGCGTAGCCGGCCACCTCGTTCGCCTCGAACCAGGCGTCGAGGCGCTCGCGGGCCGCGGTCTCGCCGCCGGTCAGGACCTCGGGCGAGCGCTCGCCCTCGACCAGCGCGTGCCAGGCCGGGAGGTCACCGGGCACGACCGCGTCCGGCAGCACCACCTCGTCGGGCGGTGCGAGCAGTGGCCGGCGGCGCTGTGCCTCCCATCGGCGCCAGTACGGCGTGAACACGCGGAAGTGGTCGCCGCCGGTGGGGCGGACCGCCTCGGGCGCCACCACCGTGACGCCCGGATGCTGGGAGACGCTGAACCCGTGCTCGGCACCACGTGCCTGCAGGCCCGCGACCCGGCGTCGGGCGTGGGCGCTGTGGTCGGCCGACAGGCGGACGCGGTCGGCGCCGGTGACGCGACAGACCTCGACGACCTCGGCGAGGGTGTCGCCGCGCCGGACGACGAGGTCGCCACCGCGCTCGCGCAGCCGGGCCCGCAGGTCGGTGAGCGCCTCGACGAGGTAGCCGATCCGGTTGGGCGCGGCGTAGCGCGAGGCCAGGATGCCGGTGTCGAGCACGAACAGCGGCACGACGCGGTCGGCCTCGGCCGCGGCGGCGGCGAGCGCCGGGTGGTCGGTCACCCGCAGGTCGCGGGTGAACAGGACGACGGTGGTGGTCACGATCGGGTCCGACGATGGCAGCGAGCAGGCGAGGGAATTCGACGCCGTCGCGGCGGTGGACGGGAGGACGGCGGACGGAGGAGACCCGGACCGGCGGTGTCCCGACCGCCGGCTAGATATCCCACGGTCGTAGGTGTCAAGCAGCCAGGGTGAGCCGGTGTGCCCAGGCGATGTGTTCGTCGTAGAGGGTGTGGTGGCGTAGGCAGCCGTGGAGGATGCCCACGAGCCGGTTGCCGAGGGCGCGCAGGGCGCGGTGGTGGGTGTCGCCCGCGGCGCGGCGTTGGTCGTAGAAGGCGCGTGCGCCGGGGCTGGCGGTGATGGCGGAGAAGGCCCACTGGTAGCAGGCGTCAGCCAGGCGTTTGTTGCGGGCGTAGCGGGCGAGCACGACGTGGTGTTTGCCGGAGGCTTTGGTGATCGGTGACGTGCCGGCGTAGTTCTTGCGAGACTTCGCGGTGTCGTAGCGGTTCGGGTCATCGCCGAACTCTGCGAGCACCCGGGCGCCGAGGATCATCCCCAGTCCTGGCAGGGAACGGATGATCTTGGCGTCCGGGTGCGCCTCAAAACGTTCGTTCAACTGCTGTTCGAGCTGGCTGATCTGGGTCTGGATCGTGGCGATGACCGCGACCAGCGAGGACACCACCTCGCCCATCGTGTCGGCGACGATGGCGGGGGCGTGGAGATGCTCGGCGCGCAGGGCGGTCTGGATCTCGATGGTGCGCCGGTCGATGTTGCGTTGCCGGCCCCCACGCCGGAGTGCCGCGGCGATCTTGGATCGTGACAGCCGCCGGCCCTGCTCAGGCGTCGACGCAACCGCCAAGAGCGCCAGCGCGTCACCCGACGCCAGATCGTCGAACGCTTCGAGTGCAGCGGGGTAGAACTCCCGCAACGTCGAGCGCAGCTGGTTGGCCTGCCGCTGACGGGTCCACACCAGCCCCTGATGGGCCCGTGCGAGCACCTTGACCGCGACGGCGAGCTCGCTGTCGCCGGCCACGGGCCGGTGGTTGCGCACATCGGTGCGGGCCAGGTCGGCTAGCACCTTGGCGTCCCCGGGGTCGGACTTCGCACCCGAGGTCGAGTGCCGTGTCCGGTAGGCGGCGGTCGAGACCGGGTTCACCGCGAACACCCGGTAGCCGGCAGCCACCAGCGCGGCGACGAACAGGCCCCGGTCGGTCTCTGTCGCGATCACCACGCTGGCCGGGTCCTGGGCGTGCTCGGCGATCAGGGCATGGAACCTGGCGATCCCTTCGACCCCGTCAGCTAGTCGCACCTGCGCGAGCTGCCGACCCTCGCGGTCCTGCAGGTGAACGTCGTGATGATCCTCTGCCCAATCGTGTCCTACGAACAACGCATCCATCGTCCTCCCGATCGTCGTGTGAGCCGAGGCGACCAGCAGCGCCCTAATGGTTCAGTGCTCGAAGCACGTCATCCCACCAGCCATCAAGGTCGACCTCACCGACCAGCCGGCGCACGATCTAGCCGTAGAACTCGAGGTCCTGCGTCATACAGTGCTGACCGACCGGCGGCTCTCGACCATCCTGCAGTAACACCGGACGGTCGACACCCATTAGCGTCGCCGCGATGAGCGACCCGAAGCCCGCAGACCGCCCGCGCGACGACCCGGTCGACGACGCCGACGCGGTCCTGTCCCGCTTCAGCCCGCCGGTGCGCACGTGGTTCGCGACCACCTTCGCGGCGCCGACCGGCGCGCAGGTCCAGGGCTGGCCGGCGATCGCGGCGGGCGAGCACACCCTGATCCTCGCGCCGACCGGCTCGGGCAAGACGCTGACCGCGTTCCTGTGGGCGATCGACCGGCTCATGACCGCGCCGGTGCCGGCCAAGGACCAACGGCTGCGGGTGGTGTACGTCTCCCCGCTGCGGGCCCTGGCCGTCGACGTCGACCGCAACCTGCGGGCCCCGATCGAGGGCATCCGCCTCGCGGCCGAGCGGCTCGGGCACGGTGGCCGGGGCGGGGACGCCGCGACGGCGGTGCACCGGCCCGAGGTCGGCGTGCGGACCGGGGACACACCCGCGAGCGAGCGCGAACGCCTGCGCCGCACCCCGCCGGACGTGTTGATCACCACGCCCGAGTCGCTGTACCTGATGCTGACGTCGCGGGCACGCGAGACGCTGCGTTCCGTCGAGACCGTCATCATCGACGAGATCCACGCGCTCGCACCCACCAAGCGCGGCAGCCACCTCGCGCTCAGCCTCGAACGGCTCGAGCACGAGGTCCGCCACGGCGGGCTCGAACCCGACCAGGCACCGCGGCCCGCGCCGCAGCGGGTGGCGCTGTCGGCCACGCAACGACCGCTCGACGAGGTCGCCCGGTTCCTCGGCGGGCAGGAGCAGGGGCGCCCACGGCCGGTGACGATCGTCGACGCCGGGGTGCGCAAGCCACTGGAGTTGCAGGTCGTCGTCCCGGTCGAGGACATGGGCGACCTCGGCTCGGAGCTGCCGAGCGAGGACGCGCTGCCGCTGTCCGGCGGTCCCGCCGCGGCCGGGCCGGCGCGACGCTCGATCTGGCCGGCGGTGCACCCACGGCTGCTCGACTTCGTGCTCGAGCACCGATCGACGCTGATCTTCGTCAACGCCCGCCGGCTCGCCGAACGCCTGGCCGCCAAGCTCAACGAGCTGCACGCCCTGCGTGAGCACGAGGCGAGTCTGCGGGCGCAGGGCCTGCAGGGAGCGGAGCTCGAGGCGGCACTCGACGACTACGGGCGGGACCGCGACGCCCCACCGCCCGAGCTGGTCAAGGCCCACCACGGCTCGCTGTCACGCGAGCGGCGCCTCGCCATCGAGGACGAGCTCAAGTCCGGGCGGCTGCGCGGACTCGTCGCGACCTCCTCGCTGGAGCTCGGCATCGACATGGGCGCGGTCGACCTGGTCGTGCAGGTCGCCTCCCCCGGTGCGGTCAGCCGCGGCCTGCAGCGCATCGGCCGTGCCGGCCACCAGGTCGGCGAGCCCTCGCGCGGGGTGCTGTTCCCCAAGTACCGCGGGGACCTGGTCGAGACCGCCGTCGTCGTGCAGCGCATGCACGCGGGCGAGATCGAGTCGACCCGCTACCCGCGCAACCCGCTCGACGTGCTCGCCCAGCAGGTCGTGGCGATGGTCGCGCTCGAGGAGTGGACGATCGAGGACCTCGCCGAGGTCGTGCGCCGGGCGGCGCCGTTCGCCGAGTTGGCCGACGAGGTGCTGTTCGCCGTGCTCGACCTGCTCGCGGGCCGCTACCCGTCCGACGAGTTCAGCGAGCTGCGACCCCGGCTGGTGTGGGACCGCGTGGCGGGGACGGTGCGGGGCCGCGCCGGCGCGCAGCGCCTGGCGGTCACCAACCCGGGGACCATCCCCGACCGGGGCCTGTTCGGCGTGTTCCTGCCCGACGGCACGCGGGTCGGCGAGCTCGACGAGGAGATGGTCCACGAGTCGCGGCCCGGCGAGACGTTCGTGCTCGGCGCCTCGACCTGGCGCATCGAGGACATCACCCACGAGCGGGTCGTGGTCACCCCCGCGCCCGGTGAGCCCGGCAAGCTGCCGTTCTGGCACGGTGACGGCCCCGGGCGGCCGCTCGAGCTCGGCCGGGCCATCGGCACCTTCCACCGCGAGGTCCACGCCGCCGCCGGCGACGACCGCGACGCCGAGGTGGCCCGGCTGCGCGAGCAGGCCGACCTCGACCCGTGGGCGGCCGACAACCTCGTGGCCTACCTCGAGGAGCAGGCACAGGTCACCGGCGCGCTGCCCGACGACCGGACGATCGTCGTCGAGCGCTTCCGCGACGAGCTCGGCGACTGGCGGGTGTGCCTGCTCTCGCCGTTCGGGGCGCAGGTCCACGCGCCGTGGGCGATGGCGATCGAACGCCGCCTGCGTGCGGTCGGACTCGATCCGGAGATGCTGTGGGCCGACGACGGGATCGTCGTGCGACTGCAGGAGGCGGAGGAGGAGCTTCCTCTCGAGGAGCTGCTGATCGACCCCGACGAGGTCGAGTCGCTGGTCGTGGACCAGCTCGCCGGCACGGCCCTGTTCACGACCGTGTTCCGCGAGGCCGCCGGCCGGGCGCTGCTGCTGCCCAAGCGCCGCCCGGGCCAGCGCACGGCCCTGTGGCAGCAACGCCAGCGCGCCGCCGACCTGCTCCAGGTCGCCTCGCGCTACCCGAGCTTCCCGATCCTGCTCGAGGCCACGCGCGAGTGTCTGCAGGACGTGTTCGACCTGCCCGGACTGCGCGACCTGCTGCGCGACCTGCGGGCGCGCAAGGTGCGCCTGGTCACCGTCGAGACCCCCTCGGCGTCCCCGTTCGCCCAGTCGCTGCTGTTCGGCTGGGTCGGGCAGTACATGTACGAGTACGACGCACCGCTGGCCGAGCGTCGCGCGGCGGCACTGGCGTTGGACGCCGATCTGCTGCGTGAACTGCTCGGCGGCGACGAGTTGCGCGAGCTGCTCGACGCCGACGTGCTTGCCGCCCTCGAGCGCGAGCTCCAGCATCTCGCGCCGCTGGACGCCCCCGCCGGGGTGGGCGAGGTCGAGGCGGGCCTCGACCGTCGGGCCCGGGACGCCGACGAACTGCACGACGTGCTGCGCCGACTGGGCGAGCTGACCGCGGCCGAGCTCGCCGAGCGGGCCGTCGAGGACCCGACCGGCTGGCTGGAGCAGCTGCTGACCGAGCGCCGCGCCATCGAGGTCCGCCTCGGCGGCGAGGTGCGCTACGCCGCCGCCGAGGACGCGAGCCGGCTGCGCGACGCGATCGGCGTGGCCCTGCCGCCGGGCCTGCCCGCGGCCTTCACCGACCCCGTCGACGACCCGCTCGGCGACCTCGTCGCCCGCTACGCCCGCACCCACGGCCCGTTCCCCATCGGTGAGTGCGCGGCCCGGCTGACGCTCCCGGTCGAACGGGTCGAGGCGACCCTGCGCTGGCTGGAGCGCCAGGACCGGGTCCTGCATGGCGAGTTCCGACCGGGGGGCGTGCAGCGTGAGTGGGTCGACCGCGAGGTGCTGCGCCGGCTCAAGCGACGCTCGCTCGCGGCGCTGCGGGCCGAGGTCGAGCCGGTCGACGCCGGGGCGCTGGGCCGGTTCCTGCCCGTGTGGCAGCAGGTGCGGGCGGCGTCGGGCGGCTCGCGACGCGGACTCGACGCGCTGGTGGAGACGGTCGGGCAGCTGCAGGGGGTGCCGGTGCCGGCGTCGGTGCTCGAGGCCGACGTGCTGCCGGCCCGCCTCGATGGCTACCGGGCCAGTGACCTCGACCAGCTCGTGGCCGCCGGTGAGGTGGTGTGGCTGGGGGTCGAACCGCTCGGTGCCAGCGACGGACGGGTGGTGCTGTGCTTCCGTGACCAGGTGGCGCTGCTGGCACCCGAACCGGTCGGCGAACCGCCCGAGGGCGACGTGCACGACGCCCTGCGTGCGCACCTCGCGCAGCGGGGTGCGTCGTTCTGGCCCGAGTTGTTCGCCGCCTCGGGGGTCGCCGACCAGGATCTCGTGTTGGCCGCCCTGTGGGACCTCGTGTGGGCCGGCGAGGTCACCAACGACACCTACGCGCCGGTCCGTGCCCTGGGGGCGCCGCGGCGCGGTGGTACCGGCGGGCGGGGTGGCCGCCCACGTCCGGGACGGCTCACCCGCCTGGGACCGCCGTCGGCCCAGGGGCGCTGGTCGCTGACCCGGGACCTGCTCACCCCCGCCCCGACCCGGACCGAGCGCACCCATGCGCTCGCCGAGCAGCTGCTCGAGCGCCACGGGGTGCTCACCCGGGAGGCGCTGCGTGTCGAGTCGATCGTTGGCGGGTTCAGTGCGGTCTATCCGGTGCTCAAGGCGATGGAGGAGGCCGGTCAGGTCCGGCGCGGCTACGTCGTCTCCGGCCTCGGAGCGGCGCAATTCGCCGTTTCCGGGGCGATGGACCGCCTTCGCGGACATCGGGAGGTGCCCGAGGAGGAGCTGTACGTCGACGCCGCCGACCGTGGCGAGGGCCGGGTCGTGCTTCTCGCCGCCACCGACCCGGCCCAGCCCTACGGCGCCGCGTTGCCCTGGCCCGACAGCCCGGGGCGACCCGCGCGGGCGGCCGGCGCGTTCGTGCTCCTCGTGGACGGTCGACCGGCGCTGTTCATCGAGCGCGGCGGGCGCAGCCTGGCCACCTTCGGCCATCCGCAGCCACCGCAGCGATGGCTCGCCGCCCTGGGGTGGCTGGTCAGCGGCGGCCGGCTGCGCAAGCTCGAGGTCACCCGGGTGGACGGCGTCGCCGTCCACGAGCAGCCCACGTGGGTCGCGGCCCTGGAGCAGGCCGGCTTCACCGTCGGCTACCGGGGTCTGACGCGTCGTTCCTGAGCCGCCCGTCGCGTGGCCGGGCCCCTTCGGCGCGGGTCGGGTGCTGGCGTTGTGTGCAGCACGGGTTCTATGGTCCCCGGCCGGTCCGCTCCCGAAATTCACACCGAAGGAGACCGTCATGGCGGAATCGCTGATCGTGCAGAGCAAGGTGAAGGAGGCCGTCAAGGGCCTCGAGCTGCGGATGGACTCGAGCCTTCCCGACGCGCTCAACGAAAAGATCAACGCGCTGCTCCAGGACGCCGCTGCGCGTGCCAAGGAGAACGGCCGCGGCACCCTGCGTCCGTACGACCTCTGAGAGCAGCGTCGGTGGGAGCGGCTCACGCCGCATCCCACCGTCGGCCGGCCTTCCGCCGGCCACCGGACACCGACGAGCCCCCGCCGCGTGCGGGGGCTCGTCGCGTGTGTCGGCGTTGCCGGGGCGGTGGTGCGCGCCGTGGCGGGTCGCCGACGCGTCGTACGCTGAGTTCATGCCCGAGGGAGACACGATTCATCGCACGGCCGCGGCGCTGCGCCCGGTGCTGGTCGGCAAGCCGCTGACCCGCGTCGAGGTCCCGCGTGTCCGACCGCCGCTACCGGCGATCGGCGCGACCGTCGAACGGGTCGAGGCCCGTGGCAAGCACCTGCTCATCACCACCTCCGACGGCCTGGTCGTGCACACCCATCAGCGCATGACCGGTTCGTGGCACGTCTACCGGCCGGGTGAGCGGTGGCGGAAGTCGCCGCGGGCGGCCCGGGTCGTGCTGGCGGTCCCCGGTGCGGTGGCGGTGTGCTTCGCCGCACCGGTCGTCGAAATCCTCGACCAGTCCGGGCTGCGCCGTCATCCCGCCCTGCGACGGCTCGGTCCGGACCTGTGCGACCCCGCACCCGACCTCGACGAGGTGCGCCAACGCGTCGCCCGCCAGGACCCGTCGCGTGCGATCGGCGAGGTACTGCTCGACCAGACCGTCGCGTGCGGGATCGGCAACGTCTACCGCTGCGACGTCGCGTTCCTCCACGGCGTCGACCCGCACGCCGTGCTCGGGACGGTGCCCGACACGGTGGTCGACGCCCTGTTCGCCACGGCCGGCCGGCTGCTGCGCGCCAACCTCGACGCCGCCGAGCGCACGACCGTGACCGGCGCACCACCGGGGACGTTGTGGGTGTACGGCCGCGGCGCCCAGCCCTGTCGACGCTGCGGGATCCCGGTGGCGTCGGGACATCTCGGTGAGCAGCAGCGCCTCGTGTACTGGTGCCCGCTCTGTCAGCCGTCCGGGGCCACCGGCACCGTCACGGTCCAGGACGCCGGAGCGGACGACACGGTCGGCTGACCGGCATGCTGGGGGCCGGGACATCGGCGCGGTCGCGTCGGCCTTCGCGGACCGCGCCCCGCGGCGCGGGGTACGCTGCGCCGCCATGAGCACGAGCACCGCAGCGACCTCCCCGACCGACCGCCCGGGCCGGATCCCCGCCGAACGCCTGGCGGCCTGGCGGGCGTTCCTCGAGGCGCACGCGCGCGTGACCGAGGTCCTCGCCCGCGAGTTGCGTGACGAGGTGGACCTGCCGCTGGCCTGGTACGACGTGCTGGTGCACCTGCAGGAGGCGGACGACCAGCGCCTGCGCATGCAGGAGCTCGCCGAGGCGGTGCTGCTGTCCAAGAGCGGCCTGACCCGGCTGGTCGATCGCATGGAGTCGGAGGGGCTCGTGCGACGGGCGGCCTGCCCCGACGACCGTCGCGGCACCTTCGCGGAGCTGACCGAGCACGGGTTCGCCACGCTCAAGGCGACCGCTCCGACGCACCTGCGGGGGGTCGACGAGCACTTCACGTCCCTGCTCGACGAGGACGAGGCCCGCGTGCTCGCCGCCGCGCTGCAGCGCATCGCCGAGCGCGCGCGGGACACCGGCTCGGCCTGACGCGCCCGGACCACCGTCGGCGTCTGCCTCCCCGGCCGAGCCCCGAGAACGCGGTCGGGCGACGCGCCCGCTAGTTTCGGGGGTGATCCCCGCCGCTCTCGACCTACCAGGAGACCCCTGCCCGATGAGCGAAAACAAGGACACGCTCACCATCACCGACAACCGCACCGGGCGCACCTACGAGGTCCCGGTCGAGGACGGCGCGATCCGGGCGATGGACCTGCGCCAGATCAAGGTGGACGACGACGACTTCGGCCTGCTCGCCTACGACCCGGCGTTCAAGAACACGGCCAACGTCCGCAGCGACGTCACCTTCATCGACGGCGACGCCGGCATCCTGCGCTACCGCGGCTACCCGATCGAGCAGCTCGCGGACAACTCGTCGTTCCTCGAGGTCGCCTACCTGCTCATCAACGGCGAGCTGCCGACGCAGGACCAGCTCGACGGGTGGGTGTACGAGATCACGCACCACACGTTCATCCACGAGAACATCAAGCAGTTCATGGACGGGTTCCACCACGACGCGCACCCGATGGGGATGCTCGTGTCGACGGTCGGGGCCCTGTCGACCTTCTACCCCGAGGCCAAGGACATCGGTGACGCCGACAACCGGCACAAGCAGATCGTCCGGCTGATCGCGAAGTTCCCGACGCTGGCGTCCTTCGCCTACCGGCACTCGGTCGGGATGCGCTACGCCTATCCCGACAACGACCTGTCGTTCGCGGGCAACTTCCTCAACATGATGTGGAAGACCACCGAGCTCAAGTACGAGCCGGACCCGGTGCTCGAGCGTGCCATGGACGTGCTGCTCATCCTGCACGCCGACCACGAGCAGAACTGCTCGACGACCACCATGCGCACCATCGGATCGTCGGACGCCGACCCCTACTCGGCGGCGGCCGGTGCCACCTCGGCGCTGTACGGACCCAAGCACGGCGGCGCCAACGAGGCCGTGCTGACGATGCTCGAGGAGATCGGCTCGGTCGATCAGATCCCCGACTACGTCAAGGCCGCCAAGGAGGGCAAGTTCCGCCTGATGGGCTTCGGCCACCGGGTGTACAAGAACTACGACCCGCGCGCGAAGGTGATCCGCCAGCTCGCCCACGAGGTGTTCGAGGTCACCGGCAAGAACGCGCTGCTCGACATCGCGGTGGAGCTCGAGAAAATCGCGCTCGAGGACGAGTACTTCGTCCAGCGCAAGCTCTACCCCAACGTCGACTTCTACTCGGGGATCATCTACCAGGCGATGGGCTTCCCGACCTCGATGTTCCCCGTGCTGTTCGCCATGGGGCGCATCCCTGGCTGGCTCGCGCACTGGCAGGAGAACCTGCTCGACAGCGAGCAGGCCATCGTCCGGCCCCGCCAGCTCTACGTCGGCGAGGGCGAGCGCGACTACGTCCAGGTCACCGACCGCTGACCGGAAGCGCTCCACCCACGCACTCGGCGACGGCCGGCGCCCCAGGCGCCGGCCGTCGACGTCCCCACCGGCCTTCTCACGCCGGTTCACCGCGCTCCCCTCACGCGTGTTGGCCGCCCTCCTCTCACCTGCGCGCCTACCCCCGCCTCCCGGCCGGCCCTTGGCCGACGCACGTGCGTCCTCATCCGCACGGACCCGTCCTTCGACGCACGTGCGTGGACCGACGATCCGCACGTGCGTCCTCATCCGCACGGACCCGTGCTTCGACGCACGTGCGTCCAGGCCGCGGGCCGGCCGGCCGCGGTGCGGTTGTCCACCGTGAGATGCCTGCCGGGCGGTCGCTGCGGCGGTGCGTCCGCAAGACTGCCAGGCATGGGATGGTACGAACTGCACCGGATCGCGCGGCACGGGGTCGTGTGTCTCGCGGACGCGCCGATGGCCGGGATCCCGCGGCAGACGCTGCAGTCGAAGGCGCAGCGTGAGCGATGGCGGATGGTGGCCCCCGGCGTCTGGTTGCTGCCCGGAGCTCCGGCCTCCGGGGTGGCCCGTGCCTACGGTGCGACGCGGGGCGTGGCGGGCAGCGTCGCCACGGGCTGGACGGCAGCGAACCTCCACGGCCTGCTCCGAGCCGCCCCCGCCCGCGTCGAACTGCTGCGTCCGGTCGGTGTCGGCGACATCACCACCCAACAGCTGGTCGCACGTCGGACGCGGTCGCTGCCGGCCGTGGACCGCACGACGATCGATGGCGTCGCGGTGGTCACGGCCGCTCGGATGCTGCGCGAGCTGGCCCGGCGTGCCGACGCGGCGCGCTTGCGCAACCTCGTCATCGACGCGCGGGTCCGGGACCGGGCGATCCTCGCCGAGGTCGCCGCGCTGCTCGAGCGCGACCAACGGTTCCCCGGGCGTCGCCGACTGTCTGCACTCGTCTCGGAGTTGCAGGACGACGGCTCGGACTCGGGCTTCGAGTTCCACGCCGTCGGACGACTGCGCGAGGAGGGACTGGCGCCCGACCGTCAGCAGGAGGCGGTAAAGACGCACCTCGGGCCCCGGTTCTTCGATCTCGTGTGGCTCGCACAGGGTGTGGCCGTCGAGTGCCTCGGGTTCAGCTTCCACGCCAGCGCGGCACAACTGAAGCGTGACGTGGAGCGGCAGAACGCCATCGCCGCGGCCGGCGACCAGTGGCTCGTGCTCGGGCTGACGTGGGAGATGTTCCACCGCGAGTGGCCGGAGTTCGTCGCGGTGCTCCGCACGTGCCTCGAGCTGCGTGCCACGCGTCGCGCCGGCGGGCGCTGACCCGGAAAGCGCAACGGGCGCTGACCCGGAAAGCGCAACGAGGCCCCACCGAAGGCGCCAGGGCCCCCGAAGGCGCCAGGCCCCCGAAGGCGCCAGGGCCCCCGAAGGCGCCAGGCCCCCGAAGGCGCCAGGCCCGACGCACGTGCGTCCCCGGCCGGCGAGATCCGGACCAGGACGCACGCACGGAGGCGCCCCCGACGCACGTGCGTCCTGGACCGGTGGTTCGGACCAGGACGCACGTGTGCCGTCGCGCGGGGGCGGCCGCGGGCGGACGCCGACCGGACCGCCCGCACGCGGCCCGGCGTGGCGATTCGCGGGTCAGGGGGTCTGGGCGTGGTCCTCGGCGGTGACCAGGGGACGGCCGGCGACGGCCTGGCTGATTCCGGTCTGGTCGAGGTGTCGGCACAGCCCACCGAGGAAGAACGGGAAGCCCGCACCGAGGATCATGCCGGTGTCGATGTCGCGGGCGTCGGCGACCGTGCCGTCGTCGAGCATCCGCGCACACTCGTCGGCGGCTGCCTCGAGCGCCACCCGGCGGATCTCGTCGGCGCTCATCGGCGTCGCGTCCGCGTCCACCTCGACGGCCGCACGCACCGCCGCGAAGACCTCACCGCCGGCGGACCAGTCGTAGATCCCCGGCACGTCGGCGTGGGCGATGGCGCGGAAGTTGTCGTCGATCACGAACCGGTCGGGGAAGGCCTCGGCGAGCGTCTCGGCGGTGTGGAACGCGACCTGGAGCCCGACCAGGCCGAACAGCTCGAACGGCCCCATCGGCAGCCCGAGGCCCTTGACCGCCTCGTCGATCTCGCGGAAGTCGTTGCCGCGCCGCAACGCCTGCACGGCGGTGCCGTTGAAGCGGCTGAGCAACCGGTTGACGATGAACGCCGGCCGGTCGGCGCACTGCACGCCGGTCTTGCGCAGCTTCTTCGCCACGTCGAAGGCGGTCGCCATCGCCGCGTCGGACACGCCCTCGGGGCGGATCACCTCGACCAGCGGCAGGACCGCCACCGGGTTGAAGAAGTGGAACCCGACGACCCGTTCCGGGTGCGCAAGCTTCGCCGCCATCTCCCCCACCGACAGCGACGAGGTGTTGGTGGCCAGGACGGCGCCCTCGTCGAGCACCTCCTCGAGGTCGGCGAAGATGGCCTGCTTGAGGTCCATGCGCTCGAGGACGGCCTCGATCACCCAGTCGGCGCCCCGGACGTCGTCGTACGAGGTGGTGTAGGTGACCAGCCCCTTGAGGAACGCGGCCTTGCCGGGCTTGAGGCGGCCCTTGGCCACCTGCTTGTCGAGTTCGCCCTCGACGTGCTCGCGGCAGCGGTCGAGAACGCCCTCGTCGATGTCCTTCAGCACCAGCGGCAGTTCGAGTCGCTGCAGGTGCAGGGCACCGAGCTGGGCACCCATCAGGCCGGCACCGACCACGGCCACCTTCGACAGCCGGCGTGGCGGTGCGTCGGGTCGCCAGGGCTGCTTCTTCGCCCGGTTCTGCACCAGGTCGAACGCGTAGACCGACGCCTGGGCCTGGTCGGCCGGCAGCAGCTGCGCGAGCGCCTCGGACTCCTTGCGGCGGCCCTCGTCGAGGTCACCACCACGGGCGGCGAACTCGATCAGCTCCAGCGCCAGGTACGGCGCGCGGGTGGCGCCGTGCACCTTCGCGTCGACGAACGCGCGGACGTCGGTCAGCGCCTCGTCGAGGCCCTCGGTCGGGTCGACCCCGTCGGCCCCCGGACGCTCGATGGTCTCCTGCCCGGTCACCAATCGCTCGAGCAGGGCGAGCGACTCGTCGAGGAACACGGCCGAGTCGATCAGCCGGTCGGCGAACCCGCGTTCGAAGGCCTCCCGGGGCTTCATCACCTTGTTGTTGTTGAGCGCGTTGACCACGATGGCGTCGAGGGCGTTGCGGGCACCGACGACCCGGGGGGCGAGCTGCGTGCCGCCCCAACCGGGAACGATCGACAGGAACACCTCCGGGAACGCGATCGCGGCCGCGCCGGTCGACACGGTGCGGTAGTCGCAGTGCAGGGCGATCTCGAGTCCACCACCCATGCAGGCGCCGTTGATGGCGGCCAGGGTCGGGAACGGCAGCGCCATCAGGCGGGCGAAGACGGCATGACCGCCCTCGCCGCCCGCACGGGCAGCCTCGGCGTCCATGCCGGTGAACTGGGTCAGGTCGGCGCCGACGGCGAAGATGAACTGCTTGCCGGTGAGCAGCAGTCCCTTGACGTCGGTCTGTGTCTCGAACTCGTCGAGGGCCTCGTCGAGCGACGCGAGGGCCTGCGCCCCGAAGGTGTTGGGCTTGGTGTGGTCCCGACCGTTGTCCATGGTCAGGATCGCGAGCCGGCCGGCCGTCGGCGAGTCGTCGTAGGTGAGCTTGAAGCGCGTGTACACCCGGTCGCGGGTGGCCGTCGAGTTGGCGTCGTCAGACATCGGTCACTCCCAGAGAGGTCGAGGTGGTGCGTGCCGCGGGTCCGGAGGGGGTCACACCCGCTCCCACAGCACGGCGGCGCCCATGCCCAGCCCGACACACATGGTGGTCAGCCCGAGCCGGGCGTCGGGGGTGCGCTGGAAGTAGGTGGCGACCTCCATCGCGAGCCGCGCGCCGGAGAACGCCAGCGGGTGGCCCATGGCGATCGCCCCGCCGTAGGGTTGACGTGCGGCGCGTCGAGCGGCAGGCCGAAGTGGTCGAGGAAGGCGACGCACTGGACCGCGAAGGCCTCGTTCATGTCGATGACGTCGAGGTCGTCGATCGACAGGCCCCGGCGTGCGAGCAGCTTCTCGGTGGCCGGGATCGGACCCGACCCCATCGTCTCGGGCTCGACGCCGACGAACACGTAGTCGCGGATGCGCATGGTCGGCGTCAGCCCGTACTCGTCGACGGCCGTCCCCGACGCGAGCAGCACGCCGCCGGCGCCGTCGTTGAGGCCGGCCGCATTGCCGGCGGTGACGTACCCGCCGGGGCGGAACGGCGAGCGCAGCTTGGTCAGGTCCTGCATCGTGGTGCCCGGCCGGGGGTGTTCGTCGACCCGCACGACCCGCCAGCCGTCCTCGGCCGACCACACCGTGGCCGGCACGACGTGGGTGTCGAAGGCACCGTCGGCCTGCGCCTTGCCGACCCGCTCCTGCGACCCCAGCGCGTACTCGTCACAGCGCTCGCGCGTGACCGCGGGGAACTCGTCGTGCAGGTTCTCGGCCGTGTTGCCCATCACGAGGGCGGAGCCGTCGACGAGGCGGTCCGACAGGAACCGCGGATTCGGGTCGACCTCGGCCCCCATCGGGTGGTGGCCCATGTGCTCCACGCCACCGGCGAGCACGAGGTCCTGCGCGCCGACGCGGATGGCGTTGGCCCCGTTGACGATGGCGGTCAGGGCGCCGGCGCACATGCGGTCGAGTGCGTAGCCGGGGACCTGCTTGCCGAGTCCGGCGAGGATCGCCAGCGACCGGCCCAGGGTCAGTCCCTGGTCACCGACCTGGGCGGTCGCGGCCCAGACCACGTCGTCGATCCGGTCGGCCGGCACGGACGGGTTGCGGTCCAGCAGCGCACGGATGGCACGTACGGACAGGTCGTCGGCGCGGGTGCCGGCGTAGTAGCCGGTGTCCTTGGCCCGCCCGATGGGCAGACGGACGCCGTCGACGTAGTAGGCGTCGGAGAGCTCGGGCACGTTCGGTTCCGTTCGGTCGGGCAACGCGGCGTCGGACCGACGGGACGACCACCGGTGCCTCCCGTCACGGAACGATGTTCGCGCATCCGTTCCGCGGCGCGCAAGGTGACACCGGCGTCATGCCACCCCGGCCCCGTACGGCACCCCAGGACCCTGGGGCGTTCAGGCGAAGCGGTCCTCGATCTCGGCCTCGGCCTGCTCGAGACGGGTCTGGGCGTCCTCCCAGGCGGTCATCAGGTCGCTCGCGCGGTCCTTGGCCTGACCGTGCTCGGCCACCAGCCCCTTGACCCGGTTCCCGTCGGCGTACACGTCCGGGTCGGCGAGCTCGCGAGTGAGCTCGGCGACGCGCGCCTCGACACGCGCCAGTTCCTTCTCGACGCGCGCGACCTCGCGCTTGAGGTCCTTGGTCGCCTGGTGGCGGGCGTTGCGCCGCTCGGCCGCCCGGCGTTTGTCGACCGGTCCGCGTCCCTCGCCACCGCGTCCCTCGCCACCGCGTCCCTCGCCGCCGCGTCCGTTCCCGCCGCGTCCGTTCCCGGAACCGGCCGCCGGGCTCGTGCCAGCAGGGCGTCCGTCGGCGGGCCGCCGGCTCGTGGGCGCGCCACCGCGTGCACCGGGGTTCGCGGCGCGGCGGGACTGCAGCTCCTCGAAGGTGCCGTCGAACCACCGGGCGCGGCCGCCACCGACCTCGACGATGGCGTCGGCGACACCACGGATGACGTGGCGGTCGTGGGTGATCAGCAGCACCGTGCCCGGATAGGCCAGCAGCGCGTCCTCGAGGACGTCGCGGCTGGCGAGGTCGAGATGGTTGGTCGGTTCGTCGAGCAGCAGCAGGTTCACCGGCGACGCCATCACCTTGGCCAGTCCCAGCCGGGTGCGCTCGCCGCCGGAGAGCTCCCCCACCCGCCGGTCGGCGAGGTCACCCGGGAACCCGAACGCCCCCAGCATCGTGCGGGCGTTGACCTGCCGGTGGCGCTCCCCCAACGCGGTGCGGAACTCCTCCACGACGGTGCGGTCGAGGTCGAGCACCTCGGCCTGGTGCTGGTCGACCACCGCCACGTCGACGTTGTGCCCCAACGTGATCTCGCCCGCGTCGGCGGACAGCGATCCGGCCAGCAGGCGCAGCAGCGTGGTCTTTCCCGCGCCGTTCGGTCCGGTCATGGCGACCTTGCGGCCCCGTTCGATGACCAGGTCGACGCCGTCGAGCACGGCCGTGTCGCCGTAGGACATCCGTACGCCCGACAACTCGGCGACGACCCGCCCCGAGCGCTGGGGTTCGGGGAAGGCGAACCGGGCCACGAGCTGGCGGTGGTCGGGGATGTCGATGCGTTCGACGCGGTCGACCGCCTTGATGCGGGACTGGACCTGGCGCGCCTTGGACGCCTTGTAGCGGAAGCGCTCGATGAACCGCTCCGCCTGGGCCAGCTGGCGGTCCTGCTGCGACTTGGCGGCCCGCAACTGGGCCAGGCGCTCCTCGCGCTGGGCGACGAACGAGGCGAACCCACCCTGCTCGGCAGCGGTCGTGCCACCCCGCACCGTGTACTCGGTGGCGGTGCCGGCCGCGACCTCGACGATCCGGTCGGCGACCGCGTCGATGAAGTCACGGTCGTGGCTGACGAACAACAGGCCGCCCGGCAGGTCCGCCAGGGTCTGCTCCAGCCACGCGATGGTGTCGAGGTCGAGGTGGTTGGTCGGCTCGTCGAGCACCAGCAGGTCCGGCTTGCTCAGCAGCAGCCGGGCCAGGGCGACCCGCACCCGCCAGCCGCCGGAGAGCTCGCCCGTGGACCGGTCGGCGTCCTGGGGCGCGAACCCGAGACCGGCCAGCACCCGGTGCGCCTCGGCCTCGACCTCGTAGCCGCCGAGCTGGGTGAAGCGGTCCTGCACGTGCGCGTAGCGGCCGAGGAACCGCTCCTGCTCGGCCTCGTCGGTGGTGTGCTCGATGCGCCGTTCGAGCTCACGCAGCTCGGTCTCGAACTGCAGGATGTGACCGGCGCCCTCGAGGACGTGCCCGAGCACCGTGCCCGATTCCCCGACCGCGTCGACGACGTCCTGCGGCAGCCAGCCGATGCGCAGGTCCTTGGGCCGGCTCACGGTGCCCTGGTCCGGCTCCCGGTTGCCGACGACCACGTTGAGCAGGGTGGTCTTGCCGGCACCGTTGCCACCGACGAGCGCGACGCGCCGCCCCGGCGGGAACCGCAACGAGACGTCGGAGAACAGCGTGCGGGCCCCGAACGAGACACCGACACCGGACAGGGAGATCACGACGGGCCTCGCGGAAACGGCGGTGGCGAGCCGATGAGCCTACCCTCCGCCGCCATGCACCTGATGTCGCTCGACAACGTCGCGGCGTCCGTGGAGGGCCGGACCCTCTTCACGGGCGCCTCCTTCGGCCTGACCTCGGACGATCGCGTCGGCCTGGTCGGCCCCAACGGCTCGGGGAAGACCACGCTGCTGCGGATCATCGCGGGCGAGCGCCCGCCCGACGCCGGCAGCGTCGTCCCGCGCAGCGGCCTGCGCATCGGGATGCTCTCGCAGCAGCCCCGCCTCACCGACGAACGCGCGCTCGACGTCGTGCTCGCCGGGGATCCCACCGCGGCACCGCACGAGGCCGAACGGCTGCTCGACGTGGTCGGCATCGACCCCGAGCAGTCCACCGCGCGGATGTCGGGCGGCCAGCGACGGCGCGTCGCGGTCGCGCAGACCCTGCTCGCGCCCTCGGACCTGCTGATCCTCGACGAGCCGACCAACCATCTCGACGTCGACACCATCGACTGGCTCGAGGACGAACTGCGGCGGCGGGCGAGCGGGCTGGTGTTGGTCACCCACGACCGCTACGTGCTCGAGCGGCTCGCCAACCGGATGCTCGACCTCGCCGACGCCGGCACGTCCGGGACGGAGCGACCCCGCCAGGTCCACTGGCACGAGGGGTCGTACTCGTCGCTGCTCGAGGCCCGCGCCGAACGGGCCGCCTCGCGCGAGCGCTCCACCGCCCGCGCCCGCAACCTGCTGCGCAAGGAGGTCGCCTGGCTGCGTCGCGGCCCCAAGGCCCGCTCCTCCAAGCCCCGGTTCCGGGTCGAGCAGGTCGAGGTCCTGCGCGATGCGGCCGCCGGGGACCTCGAGGCGAAGCCGCTGGACCTCGGCACCGGACGCACCCGGCTCGGCAACGACGTGCTCGACCTGCGCGAGGTCACCGTCCGCCGTGGCGAGCACACGGTGCTCGACCGTGTCGACCTCGGCATCGGCCCGGGCGAGCGGGTCGGGATCGTGGGTCCCAACGGGGCCGGCAAGACCACCCTGCTGCACGTGCTCACCGGTCGGCTCGCGCCGGACGCGGGTGAGGTCCGTGTCGGTACCACGGTCGAGTTGGCGCTCTACGAGCAGGAACTGCGAGCCCCGGGACCGGCGGGACCCACCTCAGCCGGCAGCAGCGCCGGTGACGAGAACCGCACCGTGCTCGACACGGTGCTCGACATCGCCCCGTTCGTCCCGCTCGCCAACGGCGAGACGCTGCCCGCGCACCGGTTGGCGGAGCGCTTCGGCTTCGACGGACAACTGCAGCGCACCCCGCTGGAACGGCTCTCGGGCGGCGAGCGTCGGCGGGTCGCGCTGCTGCACCTGCTGGTCGCCGCGCCCAACGTGCTGGTGCTCGACGAGCCCACCAACGACCTCGACCTCGACACGCTCACGGTCCTCGAGGACCACCTCGACGGTTTCCGGGGCACCCTGGTGGTCGCCTCGCACGACCGCTACGTACTCGACCGGCTCACCGACCGCATCGTCGCCGTGGAACACGGCCGGCTCACCGAGCACCTCGACTGGGAGTCCTACCGCAACGAGCACCGGCTGCGGACCCGCGCCGCCGCCGACCGCGCGGCCGCCGAGGCCGCGGCCCCCACGGCCAGCGCCCAGGACAACAAGGCCCGGCAGGCGGCCCGCAAGGAGGCACGCCGGCTCGAGCAGCAGGTCGAGCGCCTCGGGGCGCGTCGGGACCGTCTGCACGCCGACATGGCCGCGGCCGCCACCGATGTCGCCCGGCTGGGCCGACTGCAGGCCGAGCTCCACCAGGTCGAGGGGGAGTTGACCGCCGCCGAGGACCGCTGGCTCGAGCTCACCGTCGACTGAGCCACGCACGCCGGGTGGGGGACCCACCGTGGACCGAACTGAAGAACAGCTGAGAGTCCGTGCCGGGGTCGTCGCCGCCACGAATCCGCAGGTCCGGTTGGGGCAGCCGGCCGGTAGGGTGCGAGCGAGCGTGGACGAGCAGGCGCCACCGGGGCGATCCGGGGGCATGCCGGGGGGTGAGCGTGGCCGAGACGGGCATCATCGCGGACCGGACCGGACTGCAGGAGCTGTGGTCGCGGGCGGCGGGGCGTGGGTACGTCCTGCTGAGCGAGATCCACGAGCTGCACGACCCGCTCGAGGATCCCGCCGGCTGGCCGGACGAGATCGCCACCATCGCCCGTGACGCCGGGCTGGAGGTGGTCGACGACCTGACCAGCGACGTGCCTCCACCGCCGTCGTCACTGCTCACGTCCACCACCGACGGTGTCCGCCACTACCTCAACGCCATCGGCCGCGTCGCGCTGCTCACGGCCGAGGAGGAGGTCGACCTCGCCAAGCGCTACCACGCGGGCGTGGCCGCGGCGACCGCGCTCCAGCGCGACGCCCTCCCGAGCCCGCGCCGCGCACAGCTGCGGCGTCTGGTCGAGGACGGCGCACGCGCACAGGAACGGCTGGTCACCGCGAACCTGCGGCTGGTCGTGTCGGTCGCCCGGCGCTACCTCGGCCGCGGCCTGTCCCTGCTGGAACTGGTGCAGGAGGGCAACCTCGGGCTGATGCGCGGCGTGGAGAAGTTCGACCACACCAAGGGCTACAAGTTCTCGACCTACGCGACCTGGTGGATCCGTCAGGCCCTCACGCGCGGCACCGCGAACAAGGCCCGCTCGGTCCGCCTCCCGGTGCACGTGCACGAACTGGTCGCCAAGGTGCGGCGCACCGAGTTCGAGCTGTTGCAGACGCTCGGGCGCGAGGCCACCGACGAGGAGGTCGCCGAGGACCTCGGGTTGAGCCTGCCACGACTGCGTGAGCTGCGCCTGGCCGGCCGCGAGATCACCTCGCTGGACCGCAGCGTCGGCGAGGACAGCGACGCCACGCTCGGCGACCTCGTCGCCGACGAGGACGCCGAGGACCCGGAGCTGCTCGCCACGGCGGGCATGGCGCGCCGCGAGGTGGTGCTGGCACTCGAGAGCCTCCACGAACGCGAACGGGGCGTGCTCGAGCTGCGCTACGGGCTGTCGGGCGACGAGCCCCGCACGCTCGAGGAGATCGGCGAGCTCTACGGCGTCACCCGCGAGCGGATCCGGCAGATCGAGAAGAAGACGCTGGCCAAGCTCCGGCACCCCTCCCACGCCCACCGTCTCCGGGCCTTCGCCACCGACCTGTAGGCCGGCTGGTGGCCGGCCGCCGTCCGATCCGCGGTGGCGGGCACGACCGCCCGTCGGCCGCGCTGGTTAGCGTGCTGCCGGTTCGACCAGGACGGGGTGCATGCGAACGCGGGCAGCGGCACGTGGCGGCATCGGGATCGCCGCGGTGGCCGCGCTCGCACTGCTGACGAGCGTTCTCGTCGGCGCCTCGCCCTCGCCTCCCTGGTCGTCCCCGGCCGGTGACCTCGCCGGCCCGGACACCGCGTCGGACGCCGTCCTCGACCCGACACGGACGCGACCGGCCGAGACCCCGACCGTCGACGAGGCCGCGCCCCCGCCCCCGCCCGACCCGTCCGCTCCGGACGGGCCGGCGACGGACGTCGCCGGTGGCGACCCCGGACCCGGTCCCGCGGCCGACGCGCCGCTGTGTCCCGGGTTCTCGGGACTGGGTCGCGCGAACCCGCTCGACGACGTGCTCGCCGGCCAGGTGGTCCTCAACGACCGCGCGCCCGTGGACGTCCGCGACGGCGCCGGGGGGATCGACTGGGGTCTGGACCCCTACGGCGACGCGACCTGGCGGCTGTGGTTCTCCTCGTTGCGCTGGCTCGGGTCGGCGATCCGTGCCGAGGACCCCGCGGGCCTGCGCTTCGCCCAGGACGTGGTGGCCGACTGGGCCGAGCGACACGAGGTCGCCGAGCTGACCGGGCAGGCCGCCGAGGCGGTCCGCCACCGCGCCAACGTGCTCATCTGCCTGCGCGAGCGGACGGGACCGGCCGACGGACTCGACGAACTCCTGGCCGACCACGCCGAGTTCCTGATCGAGCACTACAGCGGGGACTGGAATCACGGGCTCGACGACAACCTCGCCCTGTACGCGGTCGGCTGCGCGCTCGAGGACGACGACCTGCGCGACCACGCCCGCGAGCGCACCGAGGTGCTCGCCGCGGCCGCCCTGCATCCCGACGGCGGCAGCAACGAGCAGGCACCGGGCTACGACCTCTACGTCCACCGCCGGTTCGCGCTGCTGCTCGACCACGTCGAGCACTGCGGTGACGAGGTGTCCGACGACCTGCGCGAGCGCGTCGAGGCCATGCCGGCCTTCCTCGCCCACGCCACCAAGCCCGACGGCCACCTGCCCAACATCGGTGACTCGTACGCCACGGACCGTCCCGACGACGTCGAGGGCACCCCGATGGCCCACGCGCACCACCTCGGTGCGCAGGGGACGCCGCCCGACGCGCGCACCGCGGTGTTCGAGGTCGGGTACGCCTTCGGCCGCTCCTCGTGGGGCACGGGCGGTCAGGACTTCACCGACGCGTCCTGGTGGGCACTGCGCTTCGGCCCCGAACGCCTCGTGCACGGCCACGAGGACCGCACCTCGCTGCTCTGGTACGCCCGCGGCCGCGACCTGCTCGTCGACTCCGGCCACGTGGGGTACCAGGACACGTCCTACCGGGCGTTCCTGCGTGGCCTGCGGGCGCACAACGTGCTCACGATCGAGGACGAGCCGTTCGACAGCGCGCCGACCGAGCTGCTCGTGACCGACTTCCGCGACGGTGCGGACGTCCTCGCGGTCCGCGACCCGTCGTACCCGCGCTTCCCTCGGGAGCGGACCGTGATGATCGCCTCCTCCCCCGACGTGGTCGTCGTGCTCGACCGCGCAGCCGGGCCGGAGCCGCGGACCATGACCCAGCACTGGCACCTGCCCGCCGAGCTGACGGCGCACGTGACCGCTCCGGGACGGGTCGAGGCCGAGGCCGACGACACGACGCTGGTCGTCGAGCAGGTCCCGTGGCCCGGGACCTCCGTACCGTCGGACGGCACCGAGGTCGTCGTCGGCCGGGAGGATCCCTACCAGGGCTGGCGCTCACCGCGGGTGCACGAGCGCGTCGCGGCACCGACGGTCGAGTTCCGCCACACCACCGACGACCTCGCGCTGGTGACGGTCCTGGCGGCCGTGGATCCGCGGGCCGAGGTCCGCACCTCCCTGCACGCCGATGGCGACGGACACCGGCTCGAGGTCGTCGCCGGCGACGAGGCGCTGACCGCGGACATCGATGCCGAAGGTCGGATCACCCGCAGCGACTGACGCAGCGCACCCGGCGCCCCGCCGCCGTACCCTCGTCCGCCGAGTCCCGGTGGAAGGCAGACGGTGGCCTCGTTCGAACTGTTGGCGCTGCTGGGCCTGCTCGTCGTCGTGGCGCTGGTCCCGACGCTGTTCGTCGGCCTCGCGCGCGCCGTCGCCTGGGCCGAGGGGCTCGTCGTGCAGGTGCGGGCCGTCCCGTCGCGTCCGGGTCGGACCACCCGCCCGGGTCGGACCACCCACACGGGTCAGACCACGCGCCCGCCCGAGCGCCAGAAGACCCCCCGGTCGCGGTCGAGCAGCCCTTCGTCGACGAGGTGGCGTCGCAGGCTCGCGTAGTCGTCGTGGAACGGTGCGAGCAGTGCGTTGACCTCCGCCTCGGTGTAACGGCGCCCGGGCTCGAACTCGAGCGCCAACCGTTCGAGCACGACCAGGCGCTTGCTCCACGAGGCGGGGATCTCGGTCAGCCGCTGGCCGGTGAAGAACCGACCGAGGACGTCCGCCTCGTCGGATGTCATGCCGAAGGCGATCCGCGGGTGCGGTGGTGCGGCCTGTGGCAGCTGTTGCGACACCGACCGCCAGGCGGCCTCGTCGAGGCGGTAGCGCTCCCCCTCGCGCGTGACCAACCCGGCCTGCACCAGCGGCGCGAGCGTGCGTACGACGTCCCGACGGCGGACACCGGTCGACGTCGCGAGGTCGTCGGCACTCGCCCAGCGCAGCGCGACGGCGCCGACCACGGCGAGACGCGAGGGCTCGAGCAGGGTGCGCAGCAGATCCATGGCGTCCATGGACCCAGGTGTAGCGGCACTAGGATCGCCGTGTGCGCCCCCTTCCCCGCCCTGCCGTCCTGCTCGGCCTGCTGATCGGCGCCGTCGCGGTGTCGACGTCGGCGATCCTGGCCCGCGTCGCCATGGGCGAGGACCCCGGGGTCGCCACCGCCGCCCAGGGCAGCGCACCGGCCCTCGCCGTGGCCTTCTGGCGCACGGCCCTGGGGGCACTGGCGCTGGCCCCGTCGGCCGTGCGCCGCCAGCGCCGAGCGGGTCGGCCACTGACGACCGTCCGCCACCGACAGCTGTTCGGCTCCGGGTGTTCCCTGGCGCTGCACTTCGCGCTGTTCCAGGGGGCACTGGCGTTGACCACCGTGGCCAGCGCGGTGACCCTGGTCACCATGTCGCCGGTGTTCGTCGCGCTGGGCGGCTGGTGGTGGCTGCACGAGCGGACCGAGCGCCGCACGGTGGTCGGCATGGCGCTGACGATCGTGGGGGCGGTCGTGATCGGGGTCGGTGACGCCACGGCACTGGACTTCGGCCGGCAGGCGCTGCTGGGGGACGCGATGGCCTTCGGTGGGGCGATCGCCATCACCGGCTACCTGCTCGTCGGGCGGGTCGCCCGACGTGACGTCCCCGCGACGGTGTACTCGTGCGTCGTGTACGCCTGGGCCGCCCTGGTCCTGCTCGTCGTGTGCCTGCTGCTGCGCGTACCGCTGGTGGGCTACGCCCCGACCACCTGGCTCGCCATCGCCGGGATCGTGATCGGTCCGCAGTTGCTCGGCCACACCGTGTTCAACACGTTGCTCGCCAGCGTGCCGGCCACCGTGGTGTCGATCGTGGTGCTCTCCGAACCGGTCGGCGCCGGACTGCTCGCCTGGCTGCTGCTCGACGAACTGCCGGCCGGGCCGTTCGCGTTCGGCGCACCACTGGTACTGATCGGCGTGGCGATCGCGACCGCGCGACGCCGGCGGGCACGCGAGGCCGCCGAGGTCACCGCCCGCGAGACCTGAGCCGCGACGCCACGCGACCGCCAGCGCTCAGAACAGCAGCGGCAGGGTCGGGCGCTCCTCGACCACCCCGACGATCGCGCCGCTCACGGCACCCGCCCGGGCCAGGGTGTCGATCCGCGCCGCCAGCGCCACGGGATCCTCGTCGGCCGAGAGCACCGTGTCGCGCACGACGACGAGCATCGTCCCGCGCACGCGGCGGGCGGCCGCCAGCCAGCCGGCATCGACGGCGGCCCGAGGCGCGCGCAGCAGCGTGGCGTCCTGCTCGTCGACCAGGCGCAGGTCGTCGGCGTCCACGGAGAAACCGATCCGGGCACCACGCGGCAGGTCGACCCCGAGGAAGCCGGCGATCGCCGGCAGACCGCGCTCGTCCAGTGCCGCCAACAACCGCGGTCCCCGGCCGTGGGGCCCGACCGCCGCCACCAGCAGCGGCAGGCCGCGGACCTGCAGGAAGCGCAGGTGCACCGGGTCGTCGACGGCCGCCTGCGCACTCACGACGCCACCAGGCGACGGTGGGTCAGCGCCGAGACCCGACGGGTCACCGCGTCGGGAGCCCGGCGGGCCGCAGCCGCCACCACGCGGTCGGCGCGGCTCGGGGTGACGACCGCCCGGCCCCGCGCGAAGCCGCGCAACGCGTGCGTCACGACCTCGTCGGGTGACCGGACCAGGACCGGGGAGGACGTCGGCAACCGCTGGCCCGACGCCGCCGCGAAGCCCGTGGCCGTCAGCCCGGGGGCCACGACGCTCACGGTGACGCGGGTTCCCCGGGTCTCCTCGTGCAGGGCCTGCCCGAGGGCGTGCACGAACGCCTTCGAGGCCCCGTAGACGGCCGCGAACGGATCCGGTTGCCAGCCCGCCAGCGACCCGACCTGCACGATGCCGCCGGTGTCGCGGGCCAGCAGCTGCGGCAGCACCGCCCGGCTGCAGCGCAGCAGGGCGACGGCGTTGAGCGTGGTCAGCCGCGTCTGCTCGTCCACGTCCAGCTCACCGAACGCGCCGTAGGCACCCACGCCGGCCGCGTTGACCAGCAGGTCGACCGGAGCCGTGGTGGCGGCGAGCCGCTCCTCCACCCGGCGGGTCTCGGCCGGCCGGGTGAGGTCGGCGCCCAGCACCTCCGTCACCGTGGGCAGCGTGTCCGCCAGGGCGTGCAGGTGCTGCGCACGGCGGGCGACCAGCACCACCTCGACGCCCCGGTCCGCGAGGTGCCGGGCGAAGGCTTCGCCGATGCCGGAGGAGGCACCGGTGACCAGCGCGCGTCGGACGCGACCCTGCACCCGTTCTCCTTCTGGCTCGCGGCGATCCTGGACGGAACGAGGCTACTGGTTCGCTACCGTCGGCTCCGACGTCACGACCGCCAGGACCCGCCGTGCCCCCTCCTCCCGCGTCGCCCCGCGTCCTCGCCGTGGACGGCAACTCCCTCGGGCACCGGGGCTTCCACAGCGCTCGCGCGGAGGCCGAACGCGAGGGATGGTCGATCCCGTTCGTGACCGGTGCGGTGGTCGGGATGCTCGCCTCCGCCTGGATCGAGGGTCCCTACGACGCGGTCGTGGTCGGCTTCGACCACCCGACCAACCAGCGCAAGCTCGACCATCCCGAGTACAAGGCCAATCGCGCCGCCACGCACCCCGACCTGCCCGGTCACCTCCAGGCGTTGCGTGGCCATCTGCGCGACTGCGGGTTCACCGTCGCCGAGATCCACGGTGCCGAGGCCGACGACCTGCTCGCCGCCACGGTGGACACCTGCGCCGAACGCGGGTGGCCCTGTGACGTGCTCAGCTCCGACCGGGACCTGACCGCGCTGGTGGGGCCGAACACCCGGCTGCTGCGTCCACGCGCGACCTTCGCCGACCTCAAGGTCTACGACGAGGCCGCCGTGCAGGACGAGTACGGCGTGCCGCCCGCCGGTTACACCGACCTCGCCGCGCTGCGCGGTGACCCGTCCGACGGTCTGGCGGGCGCCACCGGCATCGGCCCGAAGATGGCGGCCCGTCTGGTGCGCGACTACGGCAGCGTCCTGGCCATGTACGACGCGCTGCAACATCTGGCCCCGCGGGTCGAGGCGGCGCTGCGTTCCAGTCGCGACCGCGTGCTGCGCAACCTCGAGCTGATGGCGCCGATCCCCCACCTGTCCGTCGACGTCGAGGGCGCCGTGGCCGCCGGCGTCGACCACCGCCGGGTCGAGGCCACGATGGACGGTCTCGGTCTGTACGCGGCCGCCCGTCGCTTCGTCCGTGCCGTCACCACGCCGCCGCCACCGCCACTCCCGCCGATCCCGTCGGATCCCGACGACCTGGTCGGTGCCTTCGCCGCGGCCGCGCCCACCCCGGTGACCACCTCGCCGGTGTCCGGTGAGCAGGTCAGCCTGTTCTGAGGGCGGCCCTCCCGCTGACCGGTGACCCGGGGCGGTTTGCACGGTTGGCACTTCGACGTCGCGCGATCGCCGGGCACCGCTCCGTACGGTCGTCGGCGACGCGCCCGACCACTGCGGTCGGTGCCCCGGACCAGAGGTGTCCGGCCCCCGACGTCGCCTTCGACAACGGGTTCCCTACCAGGAAGGACCAGCTGTGGCCATCCGACTCGGAGACGAGGCCCCGAACTTCACCGCTCCCACCACCGAGGGTGAGCTCAACTTCCACGACTGGAAGGGCGACGACTGGGCGGTGCTGTTCAGCCACCCGAAGGACTACACCCCGGTCTGCACCACCGAGCTCGGTGCCGTCGCCAACCTCAAGGACGAGTTCGACAAGCGCGGCGTGAAGGTCATCGGCCTGTCCGTGAGTCCGCTCGAGGACCACGAGGGCTGGGACAAGGACATCGAGGAGACCCAGGGCACGGCCCTGAACTTCCCGCTCATCGCCGACCCGGAGCGCAAGGTCGCCGACCTGTACGACATGGTGCACCCCAACGCCGACGACACCGCCACGGTGCGCTCGGTGTTCGTCGTCGGACCCGACAACAAGATCAAGCTCACGCTGACCTACCCGGCCGCCACGGGCCGGAACTTCGACGAGCTGATCCGCGTCCTCGACTCGCTGCAGCTCACCTCGACCCAGGGCCTGGCGACGCCGGCGAACTGGACCAAGGGTGACCGCGTCATCGTCACCCCGGCCGTCTCCGACGAGGACGCCAAGGAGCGGTTCGAGAACTTCGAGGCCAAGCGCCCGTACCTGCGCTACGTCGACGACCCGACCGCCTGACCGGCTCTCGGGACACCACCTCGCCCGACGCCCGAAGGCGTCGGGCGCGGCGCATGGTCGAGGTACCGTCCGACGGATGCGGCGCTTCTCGGTCCCCGGCCCCCTCGACCTGCTGACGTCCCTGCGTCCGCTGGTGCACTCGGCGCAGGATCCGACCATCCGCCTGCGGGCGACCGGGGTCGCCCGTTGCACCCGGACCCCCGACGGACCCGGAACGATCGAGGTCACGCGCGCGGGCGATGACGGGTTCGTCGCCCGCGCCTGGGGCCCCGGAGCCGCGTGGCTGCTCGATCGCGCCCCGGCACTGATCGGTGCGGACGACGACCGCACGGGCTTCCGGCCCGAACTGCACCCGCACGTGGCGCGTGCGGCGCACCGCCGTCCCGGCCTCCGACTGGGCCGCACGGGCGTCGCGTGGGACGGGCTCGTGCCCACCATCCTCGCCCAGCGCGTGACCTCGATCGAGGCGGCCCGCAGTTGGACGCGACTGGTACGGGCCCACGGGGAGGCGGCGCCCGGTCCCTACGACCTGCGGCTGCACCCGGCCCCCGACGTGCTCGCCGCACTGCCCTACTGGGCCTATCACCGCTTCGGCGTCGAACGCCACCGTGCCGAGGCGATCGTCGCGGCCGCGCGGTCCGCCGAGCGCATCCAGGCGGCGTTGACGCGTCCCGGACATGCCGCGGGCGAGACGATCTGCGGGATCCGGGGCCTGGGTCCCTGGACGGCGGCACTCGTGCTGCGCATCGCCACGGGCGACCCGGACCAGGTCGAGGTCGGCGACTTCCACGTCAAGAACCAGGTCGCGTGGGCCCTGGCCGGTGAACCGCGCGCGACCGACGAGCGCATGCTCGAACTGCTGGCTCCCTTCGCCGGGCACCGCGGGCGGGTCGTGCGCCTGCTGCTGGCGACCGGGGTGCGCGCGCCGACCTACGGCGCCAGGCAGCGGATCGTGGCGATCGAACGCCTCTGAGATGTCGTTCGTGCGCGGGAGGCGGACGACGACCGGCGCTCAGCCGGAGCTGTGCCCCGGGAAGACCCGCGCGGCGGGGTCGATGTAGACCGCCGCGTTGTTGACGGCGGTCGCCGCCTCACCGAAACCGACCGCGATCAGGCGCACCTTGCCCTCGTACTCGGTGATGTCCCCGGCGGCGAAGACCCCCTCGATCGAGGTCTGCATCCGCGTGTCGACGAGCACGTGCCGACCGTCGATCTCGATGTCCCACGACTTGAGCGGACCGAGGTCGGAGGTGAAACCGAGCGCGGCGACGACCGCCTGCACCTTGATCGTCTCCCGCTCGTCGGTCTTGTTGGAGAAGACCGTCGCCTCCTCGAGCCGGTCGGCGCCACGCAGCTGCGCGACCTCGGTGAACGTGAGCACGCGTACCGACGAGGCGTACAGCTTCTGGACCGAGTCCTCGTGGGCGCGGAAGCGGTCGCGCCGGTGGATCAGCGTGATCGAACGGGCGATGCCCTCGAGGTTGAGCGCCCAGTCCACCGCGCTGTCACCACCGCCGACGATCAGCACGTCGAGGTCCCGCATCGTCTCGAGTTCGCGGACGAAGTACACCAGCCCGCGTCCCTCGAACTCGGCCGCGTCCGGCAGCGGTCGGGGCGTGAAGGTGCCGATGCCCCCGGTGATCAGCACCGACCTGGTCGACACCTGCTCGCCCTTGTGCGTGCCGATCGTGAACGAGCCGTCGTCGTGCCGGGTCAACGTCTCGGCCCGGTGACCCAGCACGTAGGCGGGGTCGTAGGCGGCGGCCTGCTCGACGCAACGCTCGATGAGCTCCTGGCCCTTGATGGCGGGGAAGCCGGCGACGTCGTAGATCAGCTTCTCCGGATACAGCGCGGCGACCTGCCCACCCGGTTCGGGCAGCGAGTCGACCACCGCCGTGCGCATGCCCCGGAACCCGGCGTAGTACGCCGCGTAGAGGCCGGCCGGTCCGGCGCCGATGATGGTCAGGTCCACGGACTGTGTCGCCACGCTCGTTCTCGTTTCGTCGCTCCGACCCACCGCGCCGGATCACCGTAAACGCTCGACCACCACGGGCCCGTATCGGGTGGCGCGCGGTGCGTACCCGCTCGCGCGCCAAACGCTCGATGGGCTGAACGGCGTTCCGGTGGAGGAACTCAGCAGCGCACGACGACGGGCGGCACGCCGAGCGGGCCGGCCGGCGGTCCGGCGTCCACATCGCCGTCGGGGTCGGCGTCGGCGTCGACGTCGACGTCGGCGTCGACGTCGGCGTCGGGGTCGGCGTCGGCGGCGTCGTCGACCGGAGCCTCGTCCTCCGCGCTGGCCCCACCCTCGTGGCCCGCTTCGCCCTCGTCGCCCTCGTCGCCCGCCCCGCCCTCGTCCCCGTCGGCGCGCGCATCGCTCTCGGCGTCCTGCGGTGCCATCCGGACGTCGTCACCGACGGCCGGTTGCCGCACCTCGCACTGCTGCACGTCGGCGGCCAGCAGCAGGACCACCTCGTCCATCAGCGTGCGTACGAGCCACCGGCCGCGCTCGGCGTCGTTGCCGATGACGGCGAGGTGGTAGCGGCTGCCGTCGTCGCCGACCACGGCACCGGAGAGGCTGAGCACGTCGCTCAACGTCCCGGTCTTGCCGAAGAAGCGTCCGGCCGCCGGCGTGCCCCGCAACCGACGCTGCAGCGTCCCGCTCTCCCCCATCACGGCCTGCAGGGAGGCCCAGGTGACGGTCTGCTCGCCGCTCCACATGGTGCGGTCGAGGTCGACCAGCAGCCGGGCCGTGACGCGGTCGTCGCGCGAGAGCCCGGAACCGTCGGCGAAGGCCGCGCCGGAGTGGTCCACGCCGAGCTCGTCGAGCGCGGCCTTGACCGCGCGTTCCGAACGCTCCCAGCCGGCGCCTCCGGTGCGCTCGCGGCCGACGACGTGGAACAGGTGGTCGGTGAGGTGGTTGTCGCTGCGCTGGACCGCGAAGCGCAGGATGTCGACCAGCGGTGGACTGGCGACCTCCGCCAGTCCGCGTTCGTGGGCCGCGAGCCGGCGAGCGGCGTGCGCCTCGCCGTCGACCACCACCTCACGTTCGACGAGCAGGCGACGCAACTCCCTGGCCGCCTGCAACCGCGGGTCGGGGGCGAGCTCGACGCGCGCCAGCGGCGGGTCCAGGCCGGCGAGGCGCTCCTCGATCTGCTCGCGGGTGCCGATCAGCGGGATGCTCACGCGGTCGAGTTCCGTGTCCGTGTCCGTGTCCCCGTCCGACACCGCCACCTGCTCGGCCCGCTCGGCGTCGAGGTGCGGCCAGCGGATCGAGGTGGCCAGGCCGCCGTCGACGGTGAGTCCGCTGATGTAGCGGGCGTCGAAGTCGGCGAAGTAGCTGGGCCGCCAGCCCTCGGCACCGACGGGGTCGGCGTACCCCGGAGCGATGCCGCGCACGTTCCCGGTCACCCGTCGCAGTCCGGCCTCGACGAGCTGGTCGGCGAGCGACTCGAGCGGGGTGCGCGGCCGCGCCGGGTAGATCCAGCGCCCGTACTCGGGCGTCGCGAGCGTCGGGTCACCCGACCCGACCAGCACGAGATCGCCGTCCAACGTCCCGTCCGGTCCGATCGGGGCGGTCGCGTCGACCCGTGTGCGCAGGCGGTGGTCGGCGCCGAGCGTGGTGAGCGCCGCGGCGGCGGTGACGATCTTGAGCGTGCTGGCCGGCAGCACGTCCCGGTCCGCCTCGTGCGCCGCGACCTCGCGGCCGTGGGCGTCGGTGACCAGCACCGCCAGGTCCGCACCGTCCAGCGTTTCGACGGCGCCGGCGATCAGCAGCTCGAGCTGCGCGACCAACCGGTCGCGGGACTCCGGTGGTGGCGGTGGCGGTGGATCCGGCACCGACTCGGGCTCGGCCGGGACCGGGGCCACCTCCGGCTCGGCCGGGCGAGCCGCCTCCGGCGATGCCGGCGCCTCCGGCGGCGAGGCCGGCGCGGGTGCGTCGCCGTCAGGTGAGCAGGCACCGAGCAGCAGCGCCCCGACGAGCACGAGCGCGGTCACCGGGCCCGACGCCCGACCGCGCGGGGAAACCCACCGCCGTGGCCCCCGAGCGTCAGCTCGGGGCATCGACGTCGGCGGCGGCGCGGAGCGGAGCGAGCACGCCCGCCGCCCCCGAGCGTCAGCTCGGGGCATCGACGTCGGCGGCGGCGCGGAGCGGAGCGAGCACGCCCGCCGCCCCCGAGCGTCAGCTCGGGGCATCGACGGAGTCGAGCAGACCGCGCAGCTGGAACCCACGCGACGGGTGACGGAGCTTGGTCAGCGTCTTCTTCTCGATCTGCCTTATACGTTCGCGGGTCAGCCCGAACTGGGCCCCGATGTCCTCGAGCGTGTGTTCCTCGCCGTCCATCAGCCCGTAGCGCAGCATCAACACGGTCCGCTCGCGGTCGGTCAGCGCCGACAGCGCCCGCTCCACTTCGCGCTTGGCGAGGACCGCGGTGGCCGACGACTCCGGGTCGACCGCGTCCTCGTCAGCGACGAGCTCACCCATGGTGGCGTCGCCGTCCTCACCGATCGGCTTGTCGAGCGAGGCGACGTCCTGGGCAGCGAGCTTGACCTCACGCAGACGCTCGACCGGCAGTCCGAGCTCCGCAGCGATCTCGTGCTCGGTGGGCTCCCGTCCGAGCTGCTGCAACAACGCGAACTCGGCGTAGCGGACCTTGCCCATCAGCTCGTGGACGTGGACCGGCAGCCGGACCGTGCGGCCGGTGTTCGCCAGACCGCGCTGCAGTGCCTGGCGGATCCACCACGTCGCGTACGTGGAGAACTTGTAGCCCTTGGTGTGGTCGAACTTCTCGACCCCTCGGATGAGCCCGAGGTTGCCCTCCTGTATCAACGACAGCAGGTCCACACCGCGTCCGCGGAACTTGCGCGCGACCGACACGACCAGGCGCAGGTTCGCCCGGATCATGTGGTCCTTGGCGCGCTCGCCGCCGCGGGTGACCATCCGCAGCTGTGCCTTGCGGCGCGGCGTCAGCTTCTGTCCCGACCCGAGCAGCGCGGCCGCGGCCAGACCGGCCTGGTAGCGCTTGGCGAGGTCGACCTCCTGCTCCGGGGTGAGCAGATCGGTGCGACCGATCTCGTTGAGGTACTGGCGCACCGAGTCCGAGGAGGCCGACAGCGGCGTCGCCTCGGGACGGTCGGCGTCCTCCACCAGGTCGTCGAGGACCTGCATGTTGAGGTCGCGCGCCCGCTGGGCGGTGTCCTCGACCCAGTTGTCGGGCATCGTCAACGGGTCGAACAGGTCGTTGAGTTCCGACAGCAGCACGTAGCCACGGGAGGCGCCGCGCTCGAACAACTCGGAGGTGGGAGTGACGTCGCTCAAGAGGTTGTTCCGTCTCGTGCTGGCTCGCTGGCGGACCCGGACGGCGTGGCCTCGACGCGCCGCGACAGGTCGCGGCCCGGCAGAGTACGGGCGATCTCCCGACCCGTCTCCGGTTGCGCTTCCCGGGGCCGCGGACGGTACCCCCCTTTCGGCCAGTCGGCTCGCGCCCCCGCCGCTGCGACGGGGTCGCCGGTGCCGGGGCCCGTCTGGCGCACGCGCGGAACCCGACCGGTTCAGTCGACGCGTCGGGATGCCGATCGCGTCGCCCCCCACAGCAGCAGGCAGGCGACGACGAGGAGCGCCAGACCGGTGACCGGTAGCTGCCCGGGCGCGTCCGGTACCACGAACCCCCGGCCGGCGAAGGTGGCCAGGGCAGCGCACGCGGCGAGCGTGGACGCGACGACCGGCACCGGGGCCAGTCGACGCGTCCGCAGCCGTTGCACGCCCGCGACGGTGCGCCGTTCCACGGGCAGCACGGCTCGGGCCAGGACGATCGTGACGGCGGCATGGGCGACGAACCAGAGGGGTCGGGTGGCCCACCAGCCGGCGGAGGCGACCGGCATGCGCAGCAGTTCGCGACCGGGCGGCACCGCCAGCGCCACGCCGAGCACGGCGACCATGGCCGTCAGGTGCCACAGGTAGACGGTCATCGACACCATGCCGAGCCGAGCCGTCGCCCGTTGCACCCGGGGACGCCCGAGCCAGGTCGACAGGCGTCGGTGGGCCAGCATCAGCACGCCGAGGTGGCCGACCGAGAGCACGACGATCGCCAGACTCGGCGGCGTGTTGTTGCTGCGGACCTCGCCGGGCACCCCCACCATGGACAGCGGGTACAGGTCGAGACCCCGGGTGATCAGGTACAGCCCGCCGATCCCGACGCCGGCCAGCAGCGTCCAGACACGCCGGCCGGCGGCCCGGAGTCGACCGTCCTGCCAGAAGAACCCGAGCTGGTGGACGCTGCCCCACACGAGCGGGAACTGCAGCCAGCCGACGACCGGCACCCCGAGGCCCCGGCCGAGGACCTCGACGACCAGGGCGGCGGCGAGCAGCGCCGCGAGCGCGCGGACGCCGGACCGGTCGTGCCAGGCGAGCAGCGCCGGCGTGGCGGCGACGAGCAGCACGTAGACGGCGAGGAACCACACCGGCACCGCGACGACCTGCGTGGCCTCGTGCAGGGTCTCCGGGGCGAGCCGTGCCTGACGGACGGCGAGGGCGGCGACCGGCACCCAGAAGGCGACCAGCGGCAGCGTCGGCACGACCAGTCGTAGCCACCGTCCGGCGAGCCAGGCGCCGTACCCGCCGCCAGCGACGCGGTGGGAGCGCCAACTGGTGGCGTTGGCGAACGCACCCGCCAGCATGAACAACCCGATGACCTGCGCCCCCCAGGTCAACCACTGCGTCCACGGGGCCGCGGCGAGCAGGTGCTCGACGGCGATGCCACCGTCGGGGTGGAGCTGCACCCCGGCCAGCAGCCAGTGGCCGAGCGCGACCACCAGCAGGCTTGCCGCTCGGACGAGATCGACCACCCGGTCACGTCCGTCGGCGACGGCCACCGCCGTCTCGGATGTCGCCAGTTCCGTCGCCACGGTCGTCGCTCCCGGTCGTGCGACGCACCAGTGCGTCGTCGACGTGAGCATCCGCCCACCGACGGCCCTCGAACGTGGGGGCTGGCCCCTGGATCTGCCGGGGGTACCCCCACGACCGGAACGCGATCGACCGGGTCAGCGCTCGACGGCGGCCGGTGGCACGTCCCACCCGTACGCGCCCGGGTCCAGGGCCCGCCGACCGTCCGACGGCGTGGGTCAGCGGGACTCGTCCGGCCCGCCGGCACCGGAACCCTCGCCGGCACCGGGCCCTTCGCGCAGGTAACGCATCCAGGCGTCGTCGACCCGCTCCTCCTCCGTGCGCCGGTCGGCACGCGAGGGGTGGGGCCCGGCATCGTCGGCCGCGGTCACCACGGTCGCGCCCTGCGGGTCGTGGCGACGACCGTGGCCGTGGTCATGCCCGTGAGCGAGGGAGGGGGCATCGGGAGGACGACGCACGGCGACGGTCGCCGCCAGTGCCGTCGTCAACGGCACGGCAGCGATCAACCCCAGGGAACCGACCACCGTCTTGACGATCTCGACGGCGAGGATCTCGGAGTTGACGAGTTCGAGCACCGGGACCGGCCCGGTCGAGAACAGCACGAGCAGGGTCAGCGACGCTCCGGCGTAGGCCAGGAACAGCGTGTTGACCACGGAGGCGATGTGGTCGCGCCCGACCTTCATGGCGCGGGCGAACAGTGTCCGCCACGGCAGGGTGCGGTCGGTGTCGTGCAGCGCGAACACGGTCGACGCCTGGCTGACCGTGACGTCGTCGAGGACGCCGAGCGCCGCGATGATCAGACCGGCGAGCACCAGGCCGCGCAGGTCGATGCCCTCGACGGCGAACCGGACCAGGCCAGCCTCCTCGGAGGCGAAACCGGTGATGCGCGCGTGCTCGATGAACGCCACGCCGAGCAGGATCGTCAGCAGCAGGGCGACGCTGGTCCCCACGATGGCCGCCGTCGTCATCGGGTTGACCCCGTGGGCCAGGTACAGCGTGACGATCATCACGGCGATCGACCCGACCAGGGCGACGAGGAACGGGCTCGCACCGGCGAGGATCGCGGGCACGACGAACTGCACCACGATGAGCAGGCTCAGCGCGAGCCCGAGCAGCGAACGCAGGCCGTGGAAGCGCCCGATGGCGAGCACCGCCAGCACGAACACCCCGATCAGCAACCCCAGCGCGGGCAACCGTTGGAAGTCGGCCACGAAGTAGTTCTGGGTCCCGTCCCCCACGTTGGCAGCCTGGAGTTCGACCCGATCACCGACGCGGAAGTCGGGATACCCCTCGGCGGCGGCCCGGATCGTCGTGGTCGTCCCGGCGTCGGGCCCCTCGAGCAGTTCCGCCTCCAGGACGACCTCGTCCCCGAAGCCGCCGGCGACGGGGTCGTCCTCCCCGGCGATGACCTCGACCTCGCGCAGCACGGCCGTGTAGCGGTCGTCGAGCGGGGGCTCGTCGGACAGCTCGCGCGGCGCCGGCCACAGCGCGACCATGCCGACGATCGTGGCCACGAGCAGGACACCGACGACGCCGAGCAACCAGCGGTGGGTGCGGTCCTGGAGCATGTCGGGTCCGGTTCCGGGACGAGGACGAGGGACGGGCCGGATGCTACGACGGCCCTGGCGCGGTCGCCGTGGTCGGGGTCGGAGCGCACCTCGACCGGCCGCGGCGACCGGGCGCGGAACACGACGACGCCCGCCGGTGGGGAGACCGGCGGGCGTGGGGAGGTCGCGACGGCGCTGCCGTCGGGGCGGACCTCAGGCGGCCCGGTCGAGCACGTCGAGCAGTCCGGAGAGGTTGTGGGCGCGCGACGGGTGGCGAAGCTTGGCCAGGGCGCGGTTCTGCATCTGGCGGATCCGCTCGCGGGTCAGGCTGAAGTGCGCACCGATCTCCTCGAGGGTCTGGGGCTCTTCGCCGTGGAGACCGAACCGGAGCACCAGGATGATCCGCTCGCGCTCGTCGAGTGCGCCGAGCGCGGCCTCGATCTGCGCGAAGGCGTCCCCCTCGAGCGCGGTCTCGGCCGGGTCGACCACGCCGGCGTCGGGGATCAGGTCGCCCATCGTGGCGTCGCCGTCCTCACCGATCGGCCGGTCGAGGCTGACCAGTTCCTGCATCGCCTCGCGGACCTCACGGACCCGCTGGGCGGTCAGGCCGACCTCCTCGGCGATCTCGTCCTCGGTCGGGTCGGCACCCTTCTGCTGGCGCAGACGCAGTTCGGCGGAGCGGAGCTTGCCGTACAGCTCCCAGACGTGCGCGGGGACACGGATCGTGCGGCCCTTGGAGGCCACGCCGCGCTGCAGGGCCTGACGGATCCACCAGACGGCGTAGGTCGAGAACTTGTAGCCCTTGGTGTGGTCGAACTTCTCGACCGCGCGCAGCAGGCCGAGGTTGCCCTCCTGGATCAGCTCGATGAAGTCGAGGTCGCGTCCAGAGAACTTGCGGGCCTGCGGGACCACGAGCCGCAGGTTGGCCTGCACCATGCGTTCCTTGGCGCGCTCGCCGTCGCGGCTGACCTGGCGCATGCGGGCCTTCTGCGTCCGCGTCAGCTTGCGGCCGGAGCTCAGGATCTCGTCGGCGGCCATGCCAGCCTGGTAGCGCTTGGCCAGGTCCGCCTCGTCCTCCTTGGTGAGCAGGGCGTGGCGGCCGGCGTCGTTGAGGTACTGCCGCACCAGGTCGGTGGTCATGGCCCCGGTGTACTCCGCGACCTCCTCGGGCGCGTCGTCGGCGACGTCGTCGACGACCTGGGTGCCCTGGGTACGGATCTCGGCGACCACGTCATCGAGCCACGTGTCGCCGTGGAGTTCCGGCGCGTGCAGGTCCTGGAGTTCGGAGAGCAGTACGTAGCCACGCTCGGACGAGCGTTCGAGAAGTTCCTCGACGGCCACTTCTGCGGTGGGGAGTTCGGTCGGGTTCACCGTGGTCCTCCTCGACGGATCGGAGGGCGAGAGCGCGTCCGGGAGCGGGACGCGTGCGCGGGTGGGGGGCGGGCCGAGGGCGCGTTTCGGCCGGGTGACCCACCTGCGGCGAGGTGTGGGTTCCACCCTCGCACGTCTGGTTCGGAGCCGCGGAGGTCGCGGTGCCGACGCTGGGACGGGGGATGCGAGGAGGGGCGGGGCGATGGTGTCCCTCCGGCCGCGTCACGTGGCCGGAACACCGTCAGGTGGTACAACGCCACTATCGGTCGTTTCCGTCCACCGCCAGTCAGGGTGCGCAACGAGCGCACGAAACGACCCAGTCCGGTCGCTTTCCGCCCGAAGCTGCGCGACTAGTGCACACGCCCCTCGGGCGGATGCCGTCCCCGGTCAGTCAGCCGACACGAGCTCCACCTTCAGGCCGTCCGGGTCCTCGCAGAACAACGCGTAGTGCTCGGGCCCACCGGCCAGCGGGTGACGGTCCTCGTACAGCACCCGGCACCCACGCGCACGCACCGCGTCGGTGAGGCGGTCCACGTCCGCCCGGTCGCGCACACGGAAGGCGAGGTGGTTCAACCCGACGCCCCGCCGGTCGGCACCTCGTTCCGGCCGCGGCGCCTGGACGAACACCAGGTAGGCCGTGCCCAAGCGGAACGAGATCCCCTCGTCCCACTCCTGGTAGACCTCGTAGCCGAGCTCGGGCAGCAGCCACCCCCAGAACGCGACGCTGCGCTCGAGGTCGGCGACGTACAACTCGAGGTGATGCAGCATCCCCGGGAACGGCTGGACGGCGAGCGTCGACGGCGTCGGATCGGAGGTGGGCACGAGGGCGGTCCTGTGCGGCGACGTTGTCGCCGGGGACGCTATCGCTCCCGGGCCACCCGGCGCGTGCGCAGACCGGCGACGTGGTCCCCGACCACCACGACACCCTCGGCCGTGAGACGACGGGCGTGCTCCACCTCCAGGCCGGGCACCAGTCGACCGGCGGAGGTCACCACCCGCCACCACGGCAGGGGGCGCGACGTCGTGCGCAGCACCCGTCCGACCGCCCGCGCCGCGCCCGGTCGACCCGCCTCCGCGGCGACCTCGCCGTAGGTGGCCACCGTGCCCACCGGCAGACGCGCGACGACCGTCTCGATCGCCTCCCCGAAGCTCGTGCCTGCTGCCATGCCCGGACGCTACCGCGCGCCGCGACAACAGCTAGCGTGCCGGCGCACCCGTCGCCAGGAGTCCGTGTGATCACCGCCTTCGTGCTGCTCGACGTCCAGACCGACCAGGTGCCCGAGGTGGCCGAAGCGCTGTGCGACGTCGAGGGCGTGGTGGAGGTCTACTCCGTCACCGGCCGCTACGACCTGATCTGCAAGGTCAAGGTGGCCCGCAACGAGGACCTCGCCGACGTCGTGACCGGCCGGGTCGGCAAGATCCCGGGCGTGGCCGGCTCGGAGACGGTCATCGCCTTCCGCAGCTACTCACCGCGTGTGCTCGACGCGGGATTCGCGCTCGGGCAGGACCCCGTCTGATCCCGCCGCGGGCGGGGCGCCGTCCCCGTTCGCGCCGGGTGCGTCCCCGTCGGACGCCTCCGTGTCCCCGACCGGACCGGCGCCGTCCGACGACACGGAGGTGGCCGGCTGCGGCTTGCCCGGGTAGGCGATCCGGGGGTGATAGATGCCGACCAACGACTCCACGATGGTGTCACGAGCGGTCATCAGCTCGCGGAACGTCAGGTCGCACTCCTCGAACTGCCCGTCGTCGACCCGCTCCTGCAGCAGCCGGTCGACGGTCGACTCGATGTCGTCGCGCGGCAGGGTGCCGCGCGACATCGCCATGGCCCGGGTCGCCGCCTCGCAGCAGTCGGCCAGCAGCAGCACGGCCGCCTCCTTGCTGCGCGGCTTGTGCCCCTTGTAACGGAAGTGCTCCTCGTCGACCGCGTCGTGGTCCCCACCGGCGGCCTCGACCGCCCGGTCGAAGAAGTAGCTCACCAGCATCGTGCCGTGGTGCGAGCCGATGCAGGCCACGACCTCCGGCGGCAGCCGGTACTCGGTCGCCATCTCCACACCGTCGACGACGTGGTTCTGGATGATGACCGCCGACACCTCCGGTTCGAGGTCGTCGTGCGGGTTGGCGATGCCCTGCTGGTTCTCGATGAAGAAGTGCGGCTGCCGGACCTTGCCGATGTCGTGGTAGAGCGCCGCGACACTGCCCAGCAGCGGCTGGGCCCCGATCGCCCGGCAGGCGCGCTCGCACAGCGAGGCCACCATCACCGAGTGGTTGTACGAGCCGAGCGCCTTCGCCTCGAGCTCGCGCAACAACGGATGGTTGCGGTCGGCGAGGTCCAGCAGCGCGGTGACCGTCGGCAGCCGGAACAGGTTCTCCAGGAACGGCATCGCGCCCTGGACCGCGATCGCCGTCACGAGGCCGTTGAGCGCGCCGGCGAGCACCGCCGTGACCAGCTCGTCGCGCGGCCCGAACACGAGCACCAGCACCGCCGCGAGCACCGGGTAGCTCAGGCCGGCCCGCAACGTCGCCGAACGCAGGTCCGACCGCGAGCTGATCCGGGTCGTCAACGGGACGCTGACCAGGACGGCCGCCGCGGCGAACAACGCGACCGGCGCCGCCGAGGGCTCCACGAGCAGCACGAGCACGGCGGCCGGCAGCATGGTCGAGATGCCGACCACCGGATGGATCAACAGCGCGGCGAGCATCGCCAGCGCCCCGGCCGGCACCACGTAGGCCCAACCGTTCGAGGTCGCACCCGTCACCGCGGTCGCCCCCACGACGAGCCCGGCGTAGGCGGTGACCAGCAGCCCCAGCAGCAGCAGCTTCTTGCCGGTCACCCACACGCGCGGCTGCATCCGGTGCAGGTAGACCCCGCCGATGACCGCCACCATGGCCATCGCGGCCAACGCCCGCAGCAACGCGCGGGCCGGCGAGGAGCCGCTCAGGCCGAGGCTCTCGATCGCCCGCGCCTGCATGGGCCCGACGATCTCGCCCTCGCGCACGATCGCCTGCCCCGGCCGCCAGGTCGAGGCGAGCTCCTCGGTCTCCTCCGCGGCCCGCTCGCGACGCGCCGTGGTCGCATCCGGGTCCACCACCACGGTCGGACGCATCACGGTCCGGAGCACCGGATCCACGATCGTCTCCGCCGTGTCCCCCGGCAACGACTGCACGGCCAGCTCCACCGGCAACTGGTCGGCCAGCAGTTGCTGGACCTCGTCCTCGGGCACCGGCTGGCGCGCGAAGCCCTGCGCGATGGCGACCGTCACCTGTTCCACGGTCGCCAGCTGGGTCAGCGGCACCGACAGCAGCGCGTCGAGGACCTCGGGTTCGAGGCCGAGCTGCTCCTGTTCGAGCGCCTCGAGCTGCTGGGCCCGACTCGGCGTCATCGGCGGGACGTCACCACCGGCGTCGGGTGGCTCCCGGACCCCGCGCACCGCCGCGAAGATCTGGCGCGTCTCGCTGACGATCTCGGCCTGCGCCCCCGGGTTGAACACCTCGACCGGATCCACCGACTGCGCCGCCGTCTGGCGTGCCTGTTCGGTGGCCTCCTCGTCGACCTCACGGATCGCCTCGTCGGCGAACACCGTCCGTGGCGCCGGCTCACCCTCGCGGATCGGTTGTTCGTCGGCGACGGCGCCGATCGCCACCACCAACGGCACCACGACCACGACGAGCAGCACCGCGGCGATGCGGTGCCACACCAGGGAGCGGACCGCCCCGTTCGTGCTCACTCGTCCTCGAGTCCTCGACGTCCCGAGCGGCGCCGTGACACGCCCGACGGCGTGCTGACGGATCCGCACCGCCTCCAGTGTCGCGCATCGGGAGCCGTCCTGCTCGGCCGCGACTCGATACCGGTGGACCGGGCCCACTACGCTGGCCGGTCGTCGTCCGTGAGCAAGGCCTGCCGTGTCCGAGTCCCCGCTGCCCGCGCGGTCCCGCCGTGGCACCGGTCCACGCGCCATGGACGACGGCGCGGACGGCGACCCCTCCCCCTGGGTCGCACTCGCCCGCGAGGACTGGGCGGCACTGCGCTCCGCGACCCCGTTGACGCTGTCCGAGGCGGACCTCGCCCAGCTGCGCGGCATCAACACCCGCGTGTCGCTCGACGAGGTCGCCGACGTCTACCTCCCGCTGTCCCGGCTGCTCAACCTCTACGTCGCCGCGACCCAGGACCTGCACCGGGCCACCGACACGTTCCTCGGATCACTGGCGGCCAAGGTCCCGTTCGTGATCGGGATCGCCGGGTCGGTGGCGGTCGGCAAGTCGACCACCTCCCGCATCCTGCAGGCGTTGCTCTCCCGCTGGCCGGACCACCCCGAGGTCGCGCTGGTCACCACGGACGGGTTCCTGTGGCCCAACGCCGAACTCGAACGCCGGGGACTGATGGAGCGCAAAGGTTTCCCCGAGTCCTACGACGTGGCCAGCCTGGTCCGCTTCGTCGCGCGGGTGAAGGCCGGGGAGCCCGAGGTCGCGGCACCCGTCTACAGCCACCTCACCTACGACATCGTCCCCGACGAGCGGGTCCTGGTGCGTCAGCCGGACATCCTCATCCTCGAAGGCCTCAACGTCCTGCAGACCGGCACCGCCGCCGACGAGCGGCGGGTGTTCGTGTCCGACTTCTTCGACTTCTCGATCTACGTCGACGCCGCCGAGCAGGACGTCGAGCGCTGGTACGTCGAGCGCTTCCGCACCCTGCGTGGCACCGCCTTCCGCGACCCGCGTTCGTACTTCCGGCGCTACGCCGGCCTCACCGACGACCAGGCCGACGCCACCGCGCGCGACATCTGGGCCCGGATCAACGGGGTCAACCTGCGCGACAACGTGCTGCCGACCCGGTCGCGAGCCGACCTCGTGCTGCAGAAGGCCGCCGACCACGCCGTGCACACCGTCCACCTGCGCAAGCTCTGATCTGTTGCCGCCGGTTCCTGACGGGGCTGGTGGGGACTCCGGACGACGGTGGTGGCGAACGGTCACCGGCGGCGGCGCGCGTCGGGCGGTGGCCCGCAGGCGGACCTCCGAGCGCGCCGGTTCCTGACGGGGCTGGTGGGGACTCCGGACGACGGTGGTGGCGAACGGTCACCGGCGGCGGCGCGCGTCGGGCGGTGGCCCGCAGGCGGACCTCCGAGCGCGCCGGTTCCTGACGGGGCTGGTGGGGACTCCGGACGACGGTGGTGGCGAACGGTCACCGGCGGCGGCGCGCGTCGGGCGGTGGCCCGCAGGCGGACCTCCGAGCGCGCCGGCTCCTGAGGGGGCTGGTGGGGCGGAGGTGTCCGGCGCCTCGGCGGTCAGCCGCCGGTGGTGAGCACGCTGGGGGGCGGGGCACCGACCGGGTGCCAGGTCGCGAGCACCGCCCGCAGGGCCGTCACCGTGGCCAGCGGTTGGTCGAGCAGCAGGTGGTGGTGCGCCTCGGGCACCTTCACGAACGGCACCCCGGCGGCAGCGGCCGGTGAACCGGCCACCAGCTCGCGCATGTGCGCGATGACCTCGTCGTCCACGATCGCCGAGCGTGCCCCGTTGACGATCGCCAGCCGGCACGCCGCCCGGGTGAGGTCCTCGGCGTAGTCGCTCGGCCGGCTCGGACCGGTCCGCTCCACGAACACGCGTGGGTCGAACTTCCAGCGCCATCTCCCGTCGTCGAAGCGTCGCAGACTGTGCCGAGCCACCTCGCGCAGCAACCACGGCTCGGCCTCGGGCTGCGGAGGCACGAGGTGGAAGTGCTCCATGCCGGTGGCCAGGTCCGGGTACGCCTTGGGCTGGCGGAACATGCTGCGGCCGCGCCGACCGGCCTCCTCGGTCTCCGGGTCGGGCCGACGGATCGGGGCGTCGAGGACGATCGCGCCGTCGAGCGCGGCACCGTGCCGCGCCGCCGCGACGACCGTCACGAAGCCGCCCATCGAGTGGCCGACGACGACCGGTCGCCGTGGGCCGACGCGCTCGTGCTCGGCGACCGCCACCACCTCCTGTGCCCACCACTCCGCCCGGTACCGCTCCCGGTGGGCGCTGTCGCCGTGCCCGGACAGGTCGACCGCGACGACCCGGTGTTCCTCGGCGAGCAGGGGCGCGAGGGAACTCCACCAGTGGGCGTGCGCGGCGCCGCCGTGCACGAGTACGAGCACGGGGTCCCCGGGCCGCCCCCAGGCCAGGTAGGCGATGTCCACCCGGTCCACCGTCAGCACGTGCGACTCCGGCGTCGCCGCCAGCGAAGCCGCGAACCAGGCCGGCGCGACGGTCGGGTCCGCGGTCATGCAACTCCTCGACGCTCGACGACGCCACGAGCCTATGCGGACCCGGGTGGTCCTCCGAGTGCGGTAGCGTCGGCCGGTCCGCGTCGCCGAGTCCCAGGCCCTGCCCGTTGCATGCTCCCGCCCGCGGTAGCGCCACCTTCACCCCTGCGGACACCGCCCTGCTGCTCACCCTGGGCAGCATGTGGGGTCTGTCGTTCCTGTTCATCGAGCTCGGCCTGCGCGGTCTGGGTCCGGTGTCGATCGTCGCCGGACGCACGTTCATCGGTGCGACCGTGCTGCTCGTCGCCGTCGCGTTCCGCCGGCAGCGCACGCCGCGGTCGTGGCGGTGGTGGGGGCACGTGGCCGTGCTCGGGGTGCTCTCCAACGCGGTCCCATGGACGGCGGTCGCCGCGGCCCAACGCGCCATCCCCTCCGGCCTGGCCGCGCTGCTGATGGCGCTGGTACCGAGCAGCACCTTCCTCGTGGCCGCGTCGCTGCGCATGGAGCGGGTCACCGCCGCGCGGATCGCCGGGCTCGCGATGGCCCTCGCCGGTGTCGGCATCATCGTGGCGCCGGACCTCGGCGACCGTGGCCGGGTCCTCGCCGTGGTCACCGTCGTGGCGGCGACGGTGCTCTACGCGGGCGGCGCGGTGTACGCCAAGCGCTACGTCTCCGGGACCGCCGCCCCCCTGATGATCGCCACGGGCCAGGTCCTGACCGCCTTCCTGGCCGCCCTGCCGATGGCGCTGGTGATCGAGGGCGTCCCCACCCGTGCGGCGTTGCGGGCGGACGTCCTGGGCGCCGTGGCCGCCCTCGGCGTGTTCGGAACGGGCCTGGCCTACCTCGTCTTCTACCTGCTGATCGCGCGGGTCGGCGCGACCAACACCACGCTGACCACCTACCTGATCCCGCTGGTGGCGGTGGTCGCCGGCGCGCTGTTCCTCGGCGAGCGGCTCGGCGCACCGGCGCTGGCCGGCGGCGTCGCCATCGTCCTCGGGATCTGGCTGGCCCAGCGGCGCGCACCCGGCCCCGTGGAACAGCTCGAGCGGCTCAAGACCTAGCATCGTCGTCCCGCCAGTCCGCCAGTCCGCCAGTCCGCGAGGTGCCCGTGCCCGTCGACGTGCTCTCCCCGCTCCGCAGGACCTGGACCATCACGGCCGTCGGCGTCGTCCTGCTCGCCGCCGTCGTGTACGTCACCGCGGCGCCGGAATCGACGCTCCCGCCGGCGCTGCCGGTGCTGCTGGTCGGGCTGACGGGGATCGCGGCCGTCGGCGGGGTCGTCGGCGCCGAGCGCTCGCTGCTGGCGCAGCGGCCGGAACCCGGCGCGGCGGCGGCCCTGCTGCGCATGCAGGCCTGGCTCCAGTTCGCCGTCCTGCTGTTCCCGCTGCTGCTCTCGGTCGCCGCGGCGTACGTGCTCGGACCCGCCTGGGTGGTGGCCCCTGGCGCGGTGGCCGCACTCGCCGGCCTGGCCGTGAGCCGTCCGACAGCCGACCGGGTCGGCCGCATCGAAGGCGCCTGGGGCGTCGAGCCCGGCACCATCGCGGACGGCCGGCCCGCGACCGGCAGCGCCGTCGGCGACGACCCCGCCGCCGACGACGTCCAGACCGACGCCCACCACGTTCGCCGCGACGACAGGGACTCGAACCGATGACGACGACCGACTACGACGCGATCCTGCTGGTGTCCTTCGGAGGCCCCGAGCAGGAGGCCGACGTGATCCCGTTCATGGAACGGGTCACCGCCGGTCGCGGCATCCCCCGCGAACGGCTCGAGGAGGTCAGCCAGCACTACTTCCAGTTCGGCGGCCGCTCCCCCATCAACGACCAGAACCGGGCCCTGAAGGCGGCGCTGGAGACGTTGATCGCCACCGAGGGCCCGGACCTGCCGGTCTACTGGGGCAACCGGAACTGGCATCCGCTGCTCGCCGACACCCTGCGCGAGATGCGTGACGACGGCGTGCGCCGGGCGTTGTGCTTCGTCACGAGCGCCTACTCGTCGTACTCGGGCTGCCGGCAGTACCGCGAGAACCTCGCCGCCGCGCGTGCCGAGGTCGGCGACGGCGCCCCCGAACTGGACAAGATCCGCGTCTACTACAACCACCCGGGATTCGTCGAGCCGCAGGTCTCGATCATCCGGGACGCCCTGGGGCAGCTGCCCGAGGACGTCCGCGACGACGCCGCGTTGGTGTTCACCACGCACTCCATCCCCACCACCATGTCGCGCCACAGCGACTACGAGGTGCAGCACTACGAGACCTGTCGGCTGGTCGCGGAGGCGTTCCCGGGCCGTCCGTGGCAGCTGGTCTACAACTCGCGCTCGGGTCCCGCGTTCGTGCCATGGCTCGAACCCGACGTCAACGACCACCTCGAGCAGCTCGCCGGACAGGGCACGCGGGCGGTCGTGGTCGTACCCATCGGGTTCATCTCGGACCACATGGAGGTCATCTACGACCTCGACGTCGAGGCCGCAGCCACCGCCGGGCGGCTGGGGCTGGCGTTCGCGCGCGCCGCGACCGTGGGCACCGACGACCGGTTCGTGCGCGGCATCCGCGACCTGGTCCTGGAACGGGTCGCCGGAGGGCCGGTGGCGGCGCTGGGCACCCGCGGACCGAACTGGGACGTGTGCCCGGTCGACTGCTGCTTCACGCCCGGCCAGGAGGCCAGGCCGACGGTCGCCCAGGCCGCATCCCGACCGCGTCCCGGCGCCGACCGCCCGGGGGCCTGACTCCCGCCGCGGCACGAACGGCGCCGCCGAGCACGAGGCAGGACGGCGGGCACCGGAGCGACGCTCGCGCCGCGCGGCGAGCTCACGTGGCCACGGATGCCTCCAGGACCCGGCGCAGGTCGCGGGCCAGCGACGCGACCTGCGCACGCAGGGCCGCGTCCGGGTCGGTGGTCCCCTCCACCCGCTGCTCGAGCCGGATGGCCAGGTCCCCCGCCTCGACCTGCCCGAAGGTGCCCAGCGTGCCCGCCAGCCGGTGCGAGCGTGCGCGCACCTCGGCCCAGGCCTCGGCATCGGCGGGCGCGTCGAGGACGCGGACGGCTGCCGACTCGAGCGCTCGGGCCGTGGCGATCTGCTCCGGCGCCACCTGCTGCCACAGGGCCGCGATCGCCGCGGTCATCGGGTCCCCGCTCACGGCCGGTCCCAGCCCAGGAGCCCGGCGATGTCACCGGCCAGCGTCATGGGGTCGAACGGCTTGCTGATGACGCCGTCGACCCCCAACGCCCGGAGCCGCTCGATCTCGCTGCGCTGGGCCTTCGCCGTGAGGAACAGCACGCGCAGGTCCGCGCCGCCGGGCAGCGCCCGCAGCCGCTCGAGGGTCTGCGGGCCATCCTCGACCGGCATCATCACGTCGAGCAGCACGACGTCGGGCCGCACGGTCCCGACGGCGGCGGCCGCCTCGACCGCACTGCCCGCCTCGGTGACCGACCAGCCGGCGACCCGTTCGAGTCCCAGACGCGCCACCATCCGGATGGCGTCCTCGTCGTCGACGATCAGGACGTGTGGTGTCACCTGTGGACCTCGCTGTCCGCGGCCTCGCTGCCGGTGGGCAGGGCCGGCAGTGTCAGGTGGAAGCGGCTGCCGGAGCCGCCCTCGGACTCCACCTCGAGCCGGCCGCCGTGCTGTTCGACCAGCCCACGCGCGATCGGGAGCCCGAGACCGGTGCCTTCCTTCTCCCGACGGTCGGAGCCGTCGGCCTGACCGAACCGCTCGAAGATGCGCTGCTGGGCGTCGAGCGCGATCCCCGGTCCCTCGTCCGCCACGGTGAGGACCAGCCCCTCGGGTGCCGTCCGACACGAGACCCGCACGGTGCCGCCCGTCGGCGAGAACTTGATCGCGTTCCCGAGCAGGTTCGTCAGTACCTGCACCATCCGGTCGACGTCCACGAACACCGGAACCGGCTCCACGGCGGTCGCGATGGTCACCCCGGCCTCGTCGGCGAGCCCACCGACGTTGTCGAGCGCCGCGACCGTGAGCTCGCGCGCGTCGGAGGGCTCGCGTCGCAGGTCGAGGTGGCCGCCGACCATCCGCTCGAGGTCGAGGATGTCGTTGACGAGACGGATCAGCCGTTCCGTGCTGCTGTGGGTGACCTCGAGCAGGCTGCGGACGTCGGCGGGCAGCACGCCGGTGACGCCGCCCAGCACCAGCGCCAGCGTGCCCTTGATCGAGGTCAACGGGGTGCGCAGCTCGTGGCTGACCGTGGCGACGAACTCGTCCTTGAGCCGCTCGACGGTCCGACGTTCCTCCACGTCCCGGATCATCAGCACCGCTCCGCTGACGACGCCGTCGGCGACCAACGGGGTCGAGACGTACTCGGCGGAGAACGTGGTGCCGTCGGCGCGGTGGTAGCGCTCCTCGAGACTCTCGCAGGGACGCCCCGTCACCAGGGTCTGTCGGCTCGGACACTCCTGCCAGGGATACGGCGACCCGTCGTCGCGGTGGTGATGGAACCGGGTGTGCAGGTCCTCGCCCAGCAGCTCCCCCTCGGGCACGACGAACAGCCGGTGCGCCGCCGGGTTGGCGTACTGGATACGACCGTCGCGGTCGAGGCCGACGATCGCGTCCGCGGCGGCGTCGAGGATGGACGCGTACAGCTGCCGCAGGTTCTGCAGGGCCGCGTCGTGGCGACGTCGGTCGGTGACGTCACGGCCGACCACGACGTAGGTGTCGGTGCCGTTGGCGCTCGCGACGGTCACCTCGAGGGGGACGGCGGCGCCGTCGGGCCGCGCCACCTCGATCTCCGCGCGCAGCGGTGTCCGCAGCCTGCCGGCACCCAGCAGCTCCTCCAGCGCCGCCCGCGAGGTGCCCGTGGGGGGCAGCAGATCGGGAACGGCCGCGCCGTGCAGCACCTCCGACGGACGTCCGAGCAGTCGGCTCGCGGCCGCGTTGGAGGCCTCGATCCGGCCCGCGCGGTCGAACACCAGAATGCCGTCGCCCATGGCCCCCGTGATGGCCTCCAACCGTTGCCGCAGGCGGCGTTCCTGCAGCGTCACGGCGGCCAACTGCGTGCGGTCGAGCTCGGCCTCGACCCAACCGGCGAGGTCGGCGAGCAGGCTGAGCTGGTCCGCCTCCAACGCACGCGGCGCGACGTCGGCGACGCACAGCGACCCCAGCACGTGCCCCCCGGGCCCGCGCACCGGCATGCCGAAGTAGGCGCGCAGTCGTGGGTCCGTGGTGACCATCGGGTTGTCCACGAACCGCGGGTCGTCGAGTGCCTCCTCGACCAGTACCGGGCGGCCGTCACCGACCACGTGCGCGCAGAAGGATCGCTCGCGTTCCACCGTGGCGCCCTGGTCCATGCCGACGGCCGACTTGGCCCACTGGGCCTCGGCGGTGACCAGGTTCACCATCGCGATCGGCATGCCGAGCAACCGGCCGACCGTGCGGGTGATGCGGTCGAACCGCTCCTCCGCATCCGTGCCGACCAGGGCCAACGCGTCGAGGGCCGCGAGCCTCGCGGCCTCGTCCTCGGGGATACGCGGCGGATGCAGGGTCGACCTTTCCGGGTCGCGGAGCAGTATGCCCGGCCGGGCCGGGGACGCACGCAGCGGCCCGTGCACCCGGTCGGCGCGTCGCCCGGGTCGGATAGCGTTGCGGCATGGAACTCCTCCTCGTCCGACACGCGCAGCCCGAGTGGTCCCGCGACCGCACCGCCCGGGTCGACCCGGGTCTGACACCCCGCGGGCACGAGCAGGCGCGCCGTGTCGCCGAGCGGCTCGCCGCCGGCACCTTCGACCGGTTGCTGGTCTCCACCGCCACCCGCGCGCGCGAGACGGCCGCGCCGTTGCGCGCGCTGGTGCCCGACGTCGCGGCCGAGGAACGGGAGTGGCTGCACGAGATCCGGATGCCGGCGGCCTGGGAGGGCACCCCGCAGGAGGAGGTCGAGCGGGTCTTCCGTGAGGCACGCGTGCGTGGCCGCGAGGACTGGTGGAACGGCATCCCCGACGGTGAGAGCTTCCGGGACTTCCACGCACGGGTGACCGCCGGCCTCGAGCAGGAGCTGGCCGGGCTCGGCCTGCAGCGCGACGACCATGGGTTCTGGCAGCTGCCCGAGCACCGCCCACGGGTGGTCGTCGTCGCCCACGCCGGCACCAACAGTGTCGTCCTCGGCCACCTGTTGGGGCTGGCACCCGAGCCCTGGGAGTGGGAACGCTTCGCCTCCGACCACGCCTCGGTGACGCTGCTGCGCACGACCCGGATCGCCAGCGGACACGTCTTCAGCCTGCAACGCTTCAGCGACGTCGGCCACCTGCCGGACACGCTCGTCACGGGCTAGACCGGCCGGGCCGCCGGGGGGCCGCTTTCCCCGCGCGTGTACAGGGACCGGTGCCCGACGTGCCACACTCCGCCCGCCCAGCGGCACCCTCCAGGAGCATCCGTGAGCACCGACGTCGACCAGGACTGGGGGCCTCGTGTGCGCGGCGGCGGACGCCGACGACGGCCGACGGCCGTGCGCGTGCTGGCGGGCCTGCTGCTGCTCGTGCTGCTGGCGGTGGCACTGCTCGCCGCCTGGGTCACCACCCGCATCCCCAAGCTCGACGTCGACGGCCTGGCGCGCAGTGGCTCCCCGATGCACGTGCTCGTGGTCGGTTCCGACAGCCGCGAGTCGTTGAGCCCCGAGGAACGCCGCGAACTGTCCACCGGCAGCGCCGAGGGCGAGCGCACCGACACGATCTTCCTGTTGAGCGTCCGCGGACGGGACGCCGCGCTGCTCGCCTTCCCCCGGGACCTGCTGGTGCGCCGCTGCGACGGCTCGGAAGGTCGGATCAACGCCGCCGTGCAGATCGACGGACCGAGCTGCCTGGTCCAGACCGTGCGCGAGCTGTCGGGCATCCCCGTCCACCACTACCTCGAGGTCACCTTCGGTGGGTTCCGCGACGTCGTGGACGCCGTCGGCGGGGTGGAGTTGTGCCTCGAGGAGCCGATCGACGACCGCGACGCCGGCATCGACCTGCCGGCGGGCTGTCAGACCCTCGACGGTCGCGACGCGCTCGGCTACGTCCGGGTGCGCAAGATCGACGACGACTTCGGCCGCATCGGGCGCCAGCAGACGTTCCTGCGGGCGCTGGCGGGACGTATCGCCGACCCGGCCACCCTGCTGCACCCCGGTCGGGTGATCGCGCTGTCCAACGAGGCCGGTGACGCGGTCGCCGCGGACCGGCGGCTGGGCCTGCTGCCGCTCGCCCGCCTGGCCTGGGGCGGGCGGGCACTGGCCGACGGCAGCGCCACGACCTCGGTCGTGCCGGCCGACCCCGGCCGTACGTCGGGCGGCGCGGACGTGCTCTACGTGCGTCGCGCCGAAGCCGAGACCCTGTTCGCCAGCTTCCGCGACGGCAGCGTGTTCGACGGCAGCGCAGGCGAGGCGGGCATCGTCCCCGGCGAGGTCGCGGTCCGCGTCCTCAACGGCGCGGGCGTGACCGGGTTGGCCGGCCAGGTCGGGCAACTGCTCGAGTCACGTGGCTACGAGGTGGTCGGCGTGGGCAACGCCGAGGTGACCGACACCTCGGTGGTGCGCTACCCACCCGGCCAGGGGTCCGGCGCGGCGCTGGTCGCCAACGAGGTACCCGGCGGCGCGCGCACCGAGGAGTCCGGTGAGGTCGAGCACATCACGCTGGTACTGGGGCGGGACGCGGCGACGGCCGGCTGACGGCGCCGGTCAGCGACGCGTTCCCCGCAGCGGTCGGGCCGTGCGGGGATCCTGTGGCCAGGCGTGCTTGGGGTAGCGGCCGCGCAGCTCCGCACGCACCTGCGGATAGGCCCGCTCCCAGAACCCGGCCAGGTCGTCGGTGATCTGCACGGGCCGACGGGCCGGGGACAGCAGGTGCAGGACCACCGGCACCCGACCGTCGACGACCGCCGGGGTCGTCGTCGCCCCGAACAACTCCTGGAGCCGCACGGCCAGCACCGGTCGCAGACCGGTGTAGTCCAACCGGACGCGCGACCCGGAGGGCACCACCACCGCTTCCGGCGCCAGGCGATCGAGTTCGCGGCCGCCGCCCGGCAGTCGGGCGCGCACGACGTCGGCGACCGACACACGCCGCAGGTCGGCGCGGCGACGGGCACGGAGCAGGAACGGGGCGAGGCTCGTGTCCAGGGTCGCGGTCAGTGCGGCGTCCGAGACGTCCGGCCAGGGAGCACCGAGCTCCCGGTGCACCAGCTGGGCACGTGCCTGCAGCTGCCGGTCCGCCGCCGACCAGCCGAGCAGTCCGAGTCCCTGCTCGCGCAGCCCGTCGAGCAACGCGTCGAGCACCGCGTCCGGTGCCGGGTCGGCCAGCGGCGAGCGGCGCAGCACGAGCGCGCCGAACTGCTCACGTCGCTCGGTCACCACGTCCCCGGCGCGCCAGGCGACCTCCTCGACGACCGTGACCTCGTCCTCGAGCAGCTCGCGTGCCACCTCGGGATCCAGCGGCGCGGCCAGGTGGATGCGGGCCTCGCGCTCGCCCCGGTCCACGGCGGCGACGGCGAGCAGTGGCTCGTCGGCCAGTACGTCCGCGTCCGGCAGACGGGCCCCACGACCGTTGGCGAGCAGGAACGACCCTCGTCCGCCACGGGCCTGCCCGACCCGGTCAGGCCAGCCGAGCGCCACCAGCACCCCGACCGAGCGGTCCTCGTCGAGCTCGGGCGCTGGCGCACGTGGCGCCGGCAGTGCCTCACAGGCACGTTCGAGCCGGCCGACCTCGCGCCGGAGACGTGCCCGGGCGCCGGGCCGTACGGCGGCGTCCCCCGGCAGGGGCGTCCCGCGCAGCGCCGCGAGACGGACCCCGAGGTCGGCGACCGAGGCCGGGTGCCGGACGCGCACCGGGTCGCGGTCCCCGAGCACGGCGGCGATCTCCACGGCCAGGGACCCGAGCCCGAGGTCCCGCCCACGGACCAGGAGCTGCCCGATCCGCGGATGCACCGGGAGGCCCGCGAGACGACGACCGTGACGGGTGATGCGCCCCTCGCCGTCCAGCGCACCGAGTTCGGTCAGCGTCTCGCGGGCCCGGTACCAGCCGGCCGGGTCGGGTTGGTCGAGCAGGGCGAGCTCCTCCACCGCCGCGCCCCAGGCGGCCACCTCCAGGACGGCGCCCGTGAGGTCGTCGGTGCGGATCGCCGGCCGCGGGAACGCGTCGCGGCTCGGGTGCTCGGTCGCCGGCCACAGCCGGACGCAGTGCCCGGGGGCCGTGCGACCCGCACGTCCGGAACGTTGCTCGGCCGCCGCCCGCGACGCGGGCACCGTCACCAGGCCGGTCATGCCGGTCCGGGGATCGAAGCGGGGCTCCCGTGCGAGACCGGCGTCGACCACGACACGCACCCCCTCGATGGTCAGGCTCGACTCGGCCACGTCGGTGGCGAGCACGACCTTGCGCCGGCCGGCGACCGCGGGCGACAGGGCACGGTCCTGTTCCTCGGCGGGCAGACGCCCGTGCAGCGCGCGCACGTCGACGGTGGCCGGCAGCGCCCGACGGCCGAGTTCCCGGGCGCTGCGGGAGATCTCGGCCACGCCGGGCAGGAACACCAGCACGTCACCGGGCACCTCGACCAGCACCCGTGCCACGGCGTCGGCGACCGCGTCGGCCAACCGGCCGGGCGCCGGCCGGTCGCGGTGCTCGACCGTGACCGCGTGGCGACGTCCCGATGCCCGCACGACCGGAACGGCACCCGCCGGGGCGGACGGACCGGCCAGCAGCGCGGCGACGCGCCCGCCGTCGAGCGTCGCGGACGCCACCAGCACCCGCAGGTCGTCGCGCAACGCCGAGCGGCTCTCCAGCGCGAAGGCGAGCGCCAGGTCCGATTCCAGGTTGCGTTCGTGGAACTCGTCGAAGAACAGCGTGCCGACGCCGTCCAGTGCGGGATCGCGCTGGAGCCGCCGCAGCAGCACCCCCTCGGTCACGACCTCGATGCGGGTCCGTCGCGAGGTGCGCCGATCGTCGCGGGTCGTGAGTCCGACGGTGCCCCCCACCGATTCGCCGAGCGCCTCGGCCAACCGGCGCGCCGCGGCGCGTGCCGCGACCCGGCGGGGTTCGAGCAGGACCAACCGCCCGTCGAGCCCGGACGCGAGCAGGGCGAGCGGCACCCGGGTGGTCTTGCCGGCGCCCGGCGGAGCCTCGAGCACGACCCGACCGGCTCCGGCGAGACCGTCCGTGACGGCAGGCAGGACGGCCTCGACGGGGAGGTCGGTCGACGGTTGCGGGCGGGCGGACATCGACCACGACGCTAACCAGCCGGGCGGTCGGACCGAAACCGCACGTCGGTCCTTCAGCGCCCGCCGGTGGCTGCCGACGATGAGTCGGGCGCCGACGACCGCGTCCCGTCGCGTCCCGGTTGCGGGCCGGGCACGTGCCAGGCACCCGCGTCACCGACGTGTCCACCCGAAGCACTCCGGAGGCCCGCCATGTCCGCGACGACGGTGGGCGCGCTCCCCCGCCACGTGTTGCACGTCCGCGTCGCGCTGCCGGTGGTGGCCTTGGCGGTGCTGCTGTACGCGACCGGCTTCGGCCCCGCGCTCGTCGTGGTGCTGCTGCTGCCCGCGACCGCCGCCATCCGCACCGCCGGCGTCCGCAGTGCCCGGTACGGGTTGGGTTGGGCCGCTGCGACCGTGCTGGCGGGACAACTCGCCACGGTCGTCGGGCTCGCCCCGTCGCGCCTCGATCACCTCGCCGGGACGGCCCTGGCCGGACTCGGACTGACGACGCTGCTGCTCGCGGGAGTCCGGATGCTCCTGCTCGCCGAGACCCTCGGCGCTGCCGCCCGGCAGCTCGCCGGCGCGCGGGCACGACCGGCGACGGCCGCCCGCACGTCCGCCGGCGGAGGCGACGCGGACGACGTCGCCGACGGCCCGGCCCCGGCACGCACGCGCGAGCTCCCGGCGCTGCACGACCCGCTCACCCGCCTGGCCAGCCGCGCCCTGCTGCTCGACCGGCTCGAGCACACCGCCGCGCGGGCCGGGCGCTCCGGTGGCCCCTACGCGGTGCTCCACCTCGATCTCGACGGGTTCCAGACCGTCAACGACGCCCACGGCCACCGGATCGGTGACCTCGTGCTGCAGACCGTCGCCGACCGACTGCTGGACGCCGTCCGCGGCGCCGACACGGTGGCGCGGACCAGTGCCGACGAGTTCGCCGTCCTGCTCGACCACGGCAGCACGCCGGTCGACGCGGCCAAGGTCGCGCAACGGATGCTGGCGGCGGTGCGGCTCCCGATCCCCGTCGGCGGCCGTCGCCTGCAGCTGTCCGCCAGCATCGGCATCGCCCACGCCGAGCCCGACACCGACGCTGCGGAGGTCCTGCGCAACGCCGCCATCGCGATGCACCTGGCCAGGCAGGGCGGCGGCGACCGCTTCGAGGTGTTCGAGACCTCCATGCACGTCCGGGTCGTCGAGCGGCTGGAACTCGAGTCCGACCTCGCCCGTGCCGTCGAGCACGGCGAGCTCGAGGTCCACTACCAGCCCATCGTGCGGCTGGCCGACCGTCGCATCGTCGGCTTCGAGGCACTCGTGCGCTGGCCTCACCCGACCCGCGGCAGCGTGCAGCCCAGCCGGTTCGTCCCCCTGGCCGAGCAGAGCGACCTGATCGCGCCACTCGGCCGCCTGGTGCTCGGCGAGGCCGGGCGTCAGCTCGCCCGCTGGCGCGAGGAGCTGCCCGGGGCGCAGGCGCTCGTCGTCAGCGTGAACGTGTCCGTGCACCAGCTCACCCGCGGCGATCTGGCCGCCGACGTCGCCGCCGTCCTGCACGAGGCCGGACTGCCGCCCACGCCCTGACCCTCGAGCTGACCGAGTCCGCCCTGGTGCCCGACACCGCGACGACCATCGCCACGCTCGAGCGCCTCAAGCGGCTCGGGGTCCGCATCGCCGTGGACGACTTCGGGACCGGCTACTCGTCGCTGGCGTACCTGCACCGGTTCCCCGTCGACGTGCTGAAGATCGACCGCTCGTTCGTGACGTCGGTCGCCGCCGGACGCCAGAACCCGGCCCTGGCCCGCGCCATCGTCGAACTCGGCCGGTCGCTCGACCTGCTCACGGTCGCCGAGGGCATCGAGCACGAGGTCGAACTGGCGCAGTTCCGCGCGCTCGACTGCACCCTCGGCCAGGGCTACCTGTTCTCGGAGCCCGTCGACGCGCCGACGGCCACACAGCTGCTCGCCGACCAGTTGCCGCGACGCCGACCGGCCGTCCACCGCCGCGTGGGCCAGGTCGCCGGCTAGATATCCCACGGTCGTAGGTGTCAAGCAGCCAGGGTGAGCCGGTGTGCCCAGGCGATGTGTTCGTCGTAGAGGGTGTGGTGGCGTAGGCAGCCGTGGAGGATGCCCACGAGCCGGTTGCCGAGGGCGCGCAGGGCGCGGTGGTGGGTGTCGCCCGCGGCGCGGCGTTGGTCGTAGAAGGCGCGTGCGCCGGGGCTGGCGGTGATGGCGGAGAAGGCCCACTGGTAGCAGGCGTCAGCCAGGCGTTTGTTGCGGGCGTAGCGGGCGAGCACGACGTGGTGTTTGCCGGAGGCTTTGGTGATCGGTGACGTGCCGGCGTAGTTCTTGCGAGACTTCGCGGTGTCGTAGCGGTTCGGGTCATCGCCGAACTCTGCGAGCACCCGGGCGCCGAGGATCATCCCCAGTCCTGGCAGGGAACGGATGATCTTGGCGTCCGGGTGCGCCTCAAAACGTTCGTTCAACTGCTGTTCGAGCTGGCTGATCTGGGTCTGGATCGTGGCGATGACCGCGACCAGCGAGGACACCACCTCGCCCATCGTGTCGGCGACGATGGCGGGGGCGTGGAGATGCTCGGCGCGCAGGGCGGTCTGGATCTCGATGGTGCGCCGGTCGATGTTGCGTTGCCGGCCCCCACGCCGGAGTGCCGCGGCGATCTTGGATCGTGACAGCCGCCGGCCCTGCTCAGGCGTCGACGCAACCGCCAAGAGCGCCAGCGCGTCACCCGACGCCAGATCGTCGAACGCTTCGAGTGCAGCGGGGTAGAACTCCCGCAACGTCGAGCGCAGCTGGTTGGCCTGCCGCTGACGGGTCCACACCAGCCCCTGATGGGCCCGTGCGAGCACCTTGACCGCGACGGCGAGCTCGCTGTCGCCGGCCACGGGCCGGTGGTTGTGCACATCGGTGCGGGCCAGGTCGGCTAGCACCTTGGCGTCCCCGGGGTCGGACTTCGCACCCGAGGTCGAGTGCCGTGTCCGGTAGGCGGCGGTCGAGACCGGGTTCACCGCGAACACCCGGTAGCCGGCAGCCACCAGCGCGGCGACGAACAGGCCCCGGTCGGTCTCTGTCGCGATCACCACGCTGGCCGGGTCCTGGGCGTGCTCGGCGATCAGGGCATGGAACCTGGCGATCCCTTCGACCCCGTCAGCTAGTCGCACCTGCGCGAGCTGCCGACCCTCGCGGTCCTGCAGGTGAACGTCGTGATGATCCTCTGCCCAATCGTGTCCTACGAACAACGCATCCATCGTCCTCCCGATCGTCGTGTGAGCCGAGGCGACCAGCAGCGCCCTAATGGTTCAGTGCTCGAAGCACGTCATCCCACCAGCCATCAAGGTCGACCTCACCGACCAGCCGGCGCACGATCTAGCCGTAGAACTCGAGGTCCTGCGTCATACAGTGCTGACCGACCGGCGGCTCTCGACCATCCTGCAGTAACACCGGACGGTCGACACCCATTAGCGTTCCCGCGCCGGGGACGCGACGAAGGGAAGCCCCGTGGGCATCGTGGTACGGATCCTGATCAACGCGGCAGCACTGTGGGTCGCCGTCGCGGTCCTGCCCGGACTCGAGTTCACGGGCACGTGGCTCGCACTGCTGGGCGTCGCACTGCTGCTGGGCGTGATCAACGTGATCGTCAAACCGGTCCTGAGCGTGCTGTCGCTGCCGCTGGTCGTGCTCACCCTCGGGTTGTTCCTGCTGGTGGTCAACGCCATCGTGCTCGCGATCGTGATCGCCCTGTCGAACGCCTTCGACCTCGGGCTCACCTCCGACGGCTTCGGCTGGACCTTCCTCGGCGCGGTGGTGGTGTCGATCGTCAGCTGGGGTCTCGAGAGCGTGACCGGCACCCGCTGAAGGGACGGCCCGGGGCACCGGGAGGTCGCTCGCCGGCCCGGTCGGGACTGCCTACGCTCGACGGCCCGTCGAACGAGAGGCCGCACGTGACGTCCGTCGACCCCGGGCTGACCGGCCAGACCGTCGAGCTGCTCCAGCAGCTGATCCGCAACGCCTGCGTCAACGACGGGGCGCCGGGCTCCGGGGAGGAGTCACGCAACGCGGAGCTGCTCACCGGCCACCTCGACGGCCTCGAGCTGACCAGCTACGAGCCGCTGCCCGGCCGCCGCAGCCTGCTGGTGTCCCTGCCCGGCACCGACCCCGACGCGCCGACCGTGCTGCTGATGGGGCACACCGACGTCGTACCGGTGTCCCCCGACGACTGGCGCGAGGACCCCTTCGGTGGCGAGTTGATCGACGGCGAGGTGTGGGGCCGCGGCGCGGTCGACATGCTCAACCTGACCGCCTCGATGGCGGTCGCCGTGCGGGAACTGCACCGTCGGGGCCGGCCGCTGCGCGGGACGCTGAAGTTCCTCGCCGTCGCCGACGAGGAGGCCGGCGGGACCTGGGGCGCCGACTGGATCACCGCCAACGCGTGGGACGACGTCGCCTGCGACTACGTGCTCACCGAGAACGGCGGCATCCCCGCGCCGATGGCGTCGGGTCCCAAGCTCGTGATGACCGTGGCCGAGAAGGGCATCGGCTGGCGGCGGATCACCGTGCGTGGCACGCCGGGACACGGCTCGATGCCCTACGGCGCCGACAACGCGCTGGTGCTCGCGGCCGAGGTCGTGCGGCGCCTGCAGGCCTACTCGCCACGCGCCGTCGTCGGTGAGCTCTGGCGCGGCCTGGTCGACGCGATGGCCCTGCCCGACCAGCAACGCGACGCGCTGCTCGACCCGGGCCGGTTGCGCGACGCGCTGACCACGATGGACCCGAAGCTGGCGCGCTACTGCCACGCCATGACGCACACCACCTTCAGCCCCAACGTGATCCGCGGCGGGGACAAGACCAACATCATCCCCGACCGGGTCGAACTCGAGGTCGACATCCGCACGCTGCCGGGCGTCACCAGCGAGGACGTGGACGCGATGCTCGCCGAAGCGCTCGGCGACCTCGCCGAGCGGGTCGAACTGTCGCCGGTCGTCAAGGAACGCCCGGCCTCGGCCTCGGCGGTCGGCACCCCGATGTGGGACACGCTCGCGCGACGCGCACGGGCGGCGCACCCCGACGCCGAGGTGCTGCCGTGGATGCTCGTCGGGGGCACCGACGCGGCGTTCTTCCGTCGCCGCGGCGTGCCGAGCTACGGCGCCGGGCTGTTCAGCGCCAAGGCCTCGCTCCAGGAGTTCCAGTCGCGGTTCCACGGGCACGACGAACGCATCGACGTCGACTCGCTCGGTCTGTCGACCCAGCTGTGGCTCGACGTCGCCGAGGACCTGCTCGCCTGACCAGCTGTTGACTGCGTCCGGCACCGGTCGGACGTACGGGCTATGGTCCGGCCCATGCTGGAGTTCTTCCTCAGGGGGCAGTCGGTGACGCCGTTCATCGTCATCGGCGTCGTCGGGTTGGCCCTCGTCGTGCTCTCGCTCGTGCTCGGTGAGGTCTTCGAGGGTCTGCTCGGAGGGCTCGACCTCGACGTGGGCGGCGGGCTGTTCTCCGCCCCGGTGCTGGGCTCGTTCCTGGCCAGTTTCGGCTTCGGTGCGGCCCTGATCATCTACACGACGGGGGCGGGTGCCGCCGTGGGCGCCGTCGGCGGACTCGCCAGCGGCCTCGTCGTGGGGGGTGTCGCGCTGGGCATGATGCGATCGCTGGTCAACATGCCCACCGACGAGACCGTCACGACCAGCAGCCTGACGGGCGCTGCCGGGGTGGTCATCACGGCCATCCCCGCCGACGGGTTCGGCGAGGTGACCATCCGCCACCACGGCAGCCAGCACAAGTACAACGCGCGGGCCACCGACGGGCCGATCCCTGCCGGTGCCCCCGTCCGCGTGACCGCCGTGCTCTCCGCCTCGGCCGTGCAGGTCGAGCCCGCCTGACGACCGACCTCCCGCTCCCCCCGCCGCACAAGGCCGTGCCATGCTCGACTTCGTCCTCGAATCGCCGTTGGTCGCCGCCATCATCGGCGCCGTGGTCCTGCTGATCCTGGTCGCGTACCTGATCGTCAGCCGGATCAAGGTCGCCGGCCCCAACGAGGCCTACATCATCACCGGCCGCAAGGGCTCGCCGGTGAAGAACCCCGAGACCGGGCAGGTCTCGCACGACATGAGCGGCCAGAAGGTCATCATGGGGGCGAGCGTGTTCGTGCTGCCCTTCGTGCAGCGCCTGCACGTGATGGACCTCTCCAGCCGCCGGATCTCGGTGTCCATCCGCGGGGCCGTGTCGGCACAGGGCATCAAGGCCGACCTCGACGGCGTCGCCGTGGTCAAGGTCGGCGGCAACGAGGACGCCATCCGCGCCGCCTCCCAGCGCTTCCTCACCCAGCAGAAGGAGGTCGAGACCTTCACCACGGAGGTGCTCGCAGGTTCGTTGCGCGCGATCGTGGGCCGCTTGACCATCGACGAGATCATCAAGGACCGGGCCCGGTTCGCCTCGGCCGTCGCCGAGGAGGCCGAGGTGTCGCTCACCAACCAGGGGCTGACGCTCGACACCTTCCAGTTGCAGGACATCCAGTCCGAAGGCGACTACCTGCAGGACCTCGGTCGCCCGGAGGCGGCCCGCGTCGAGCAGGACGCCAAGATCGCCGAGGCGCGCGCCAACCAGGCCGCCGAGGAGGAGCGACTGCGGGCCGACGAGGCCATCGCCGTCCAGCAGCGTCAGCTCGAGCTGCGCAAGGCCGAGATCAAGGCCGAGATCGACCAGGCGCAGGCGCAGGCGGCCGCGGCCGGACCGCTGCGTGAGGCGGCCCGGAACCGCGAGGTCATCCAGGAACAGCAGCTGGTCGCCGAACAGGAGGCAACGCTGCGCGACCGACAGCTCGACGCCGAGATCCGCAAGCCCGCCGACGCCGAGCGCTACCGCATCGAGCAGGAGGCCGAGGCACGCAAGAACGCCGCCATCCTCGACGCGGAGGCCGAGAAGGCCCGCCGTGCCCGCATGGCGGAGGCGGTCGAGCTCGAGGGACGCGCCGAGGCGGAGGCGATCCGGGCCAAGGGTGAGGCCGAGGCCGAGGCCCGCAACAACAACGCACAGGCGTTCAAGCAGTACGGCGACGCCGCGATCATCGACCTGCTCACCCAGATCCTGCCCGACCTCGTCAGCGCGGCGTCCGAGCCGATCAGCGCGGTGGACAAGATCACCGTGATCTCGACCGACGGCGCGTCGGACCTGACCAGGAGCGTCGCCAGCAACGTCGAACAGGGCATCCAGATCGGCTCCGACCTCACCGGACTCGACCTCAAGGCGCTCCTCGGGCGCCTCGGTGGTCAGGACGACGACGCCTGAGGTCGCGCATGTCCCCGTCCGCTCCCCCTCCCGGCCGGTCGTCACTCGACGAGTTGGCGGCACTGCTGCAGCGCTGGCAGCTCGCCGGCCGCCCGGCCGAACGCGGACGGGTGGCGGCCGACGCGACGAGCTTCGTCCGCGGGTTGTCCGGCGACGAGCGTCGGGCCCTCGGCCGGGCGCTGGCCGACACCGGGTTCGCCGGCGTTGCCGGCCGACTCCACGACGACGCCGCCGAGACGCCCGACCCGGCAACGGTCGACGGACTGCTCGATCTCGACACCGACACGACGCTGGAGGTGCTCACCCGCCTCGAGACCGACGTCGGGTCCGCCGCCCAACCTCCGCCACCACCTCGCGAACCGGTGCCCGATCTCCCGCGGTCCGCACCCGTCTGGGAGACGGCCGTGCCGACGCCACTCGACCGGCCCGCGCCGGCGCCGGCGGCCTCCCCGCAACCCGTCGCCACCGCGCAACCCGCCCCGGCCTCGCGAACCGAGGCTCCTGCGGAGCCGGTTTCCTCCCCCTCGGACTCCGCCGGTTCCCCGCAGCCCCCGCAGCCCCCGGACGCGGCGCGACCCACTACAGCTGCCGCGGACGGTTCCATCGCGCGCCCGCGGACGACGGTGCAACCCGCGGCCACGACACCGCTCGAGGCACCGCCCGAGACACCGCTCGAGGCAACGGCGCCGTCCGCGGTCCCCGTCGAGGCGGACGTGGCCGGCGCACCGGGCACCAGCAGGCGTCCGGGCACTCCCCCGCTGCCGGCGCGCGCTGGCGGGCCGGCCGGGGAGGCGACGCCGGCGCGCGGTCGCGACCACGCGTCGGCGCGGATCCAGACGCTCACCCGGCAGCTGGCCGAGGCCCCGACCCGCGACGCGCTCGTCGAGCTCGACGCGCTGCCGGACGGCTGGCAGCGCCGGCGCGCCGTCGATCGTCTGCTCGACGCCGGCGTGCTGGACGGCATCGCTCCCGAGGCGCTGCTGGGCCGTTTCGGCCGCGACGGGGACCGCGTCCGGGTCGCGGCCCGGCTGCTCGAGGTGGGCCGCCTCGGCCCCGAGGAACTGACCGCCCTGCTGCCCGACGGTGCGGCGCGCCGACTCGGCCGCCGGGCGCGACGCGGCGGGTGACGCGATGGAGGGCCTGGCGGGGCTGATCGCCGGCGTCGGCTACGCGTCCGGGCTCAACCTCTACGCCGTCGTCGCCCTGCTGGGCCTGTTCGGCCGGTACGGCGGCGCGGACGTGCCCGCCGTGTTCGTGCGCACCGACGTGCTCGTGCTCGCGGGACTGCTGTTCCTGGTCGAGTTCGTCGTCGACAAGATCCCGTACCTCGATGACCTGTGGGACCTCGTGCACACCGCGATCCGGCCACTCGGCGCGGTCGGGGTCGCCTGGCTGCTGACCGGTGACGCCGGGGCCTGGGAACAGGCGGGGTCGTCGCTGGCTGCCGGCGGGTTGGCAACCGTCAGCCATGCCATCAAGGCGACGACCCGCGTCGCGGTGAACGCCTCGCCCGAGCCGATCTCCAACAGCATCGTCAGCCTGACCGAGGACGGGCTGGTGGCGGCCGTGGTCTGGCTCGCGGTCACCAATCCCGTGGCGGCGATCGTCGCGGTCGTGGTCCTGCTCGTCGCCGGCGCGGTGCTGGTCGCGTTCGTCTGGCGCGCCGCGCGCCGCAGCTGGCGGCAGTGGCGCCGGCGGCGCCGCCGACCCGACGGTGACGTGGTCACGCGGACGGCCGCGAACGGCGACCGCCGCCGGCCGGGCGCCTGAGCGACCGGACCGGCGGCGGTGGTACGTCGGTGGGTGCTACGAGAGCTCCGCCTTGAGGGCCGCGACGGCCGCACGGACGTCGGTCGCCTCGACGGCGCCGAGGTCGCGCTCGACGAAGCCGAGGAACGTCACGGCCTGCTTGGACCGGCCGCGGTCGGCGGCACCCTGCGCCTGGTCCAGGGAGCGCTCGATCTTGGTCAGTGCCTTGTCGCCGATGCCGTCGACCCGCACGAGCTGGTCGAGGGAGGCGCGCACCAGCGCGAACGACGCCGGGTGCTCGTAGCGCGCCTGCGTCTGCGGGTTGGTCTGGTCCTCACGGACGGTGAGCGCCGCGTCGATCTCGTTCTGCGTGAGCTCGTCGCTGCCCGACAGCTCCAGCACGTCGAAGCCGCGGGTGATGTCGGTGCCGTAGACCATGCCGTCGTACCAGTAGGCCGACCAGAAGCCTCCGCGCTGCTGCGCGCCGTCCGGGTCGGTCTGGATCGGCCCGCGGTCGAACCAGGCCAGCTCGACCGGGTTCGACGAGTCGGTGAAGTCGAACACCGTCATGCCGCCCTGGTACCAGGCCTGCACCATGACATCACGACCCGGGATCGGGATCAGGTTGCCGTTGTGGGCGACGCAGATCTCGTTCCACTCCTGGTCCGGCGGGATCTTGTAGTAGCTCTTGAACTCGAGGTCGATCGAGCCGTCGTCACCACGCACGACGTCGTAGATGCCGTTGGCACCCCACTCGGGCCGCTCGGCCTCGGTGCAGTAGCCCTGGCCGCCGCCACCCCACTCGTCGGTGAAGACCACCTTCGTGCCGTCGTTGTTGAACGTCGCCGAGTGCCAGTAGGCGAAGTTGCCGTCGGCCACGGCGGCCACCCGCTGCGGGTTGCGGGGGTCGGTGATGTCGATCAGGAGGCCGTTGCCCTCACACGCGCCGGCCGCGAGCCCGAGCTCGGGATAGGCGGTGATGTCGTGGCAGGCGTCCGAGACCGGGCTCGGCGACCAGATGCCCCGGCGCCGGTGGTCGGGACCGGACGGGTGCAGCGGCGTCGGCGGGGACTGCTGCAGGCCGTCGATCCGGCCGTCCTCGGCCATCAGGCGCGGACCGTCGGCGAGCAGCACGGCGTCCTGCGGCCGGGCCAGCGGGACCTCGACGATGTCGATGCGCCAGCGGGCGTCGTCCTCGTACGGCGTCTGCCCCGACGAGGCGGTGCGGCAGCCGAGCGCCGCACCGGGCGCGTCACGACGGACCGACGAGGTCCCCGAGATGTACAGGAACGCGCTCTCGCCGGCCGGGTCGGGCACGTAGGTGTGCGTGTGCGAGCCGCGGCAGGTCTGGACCGCGGCCACCTGCTGCGGACGGGCCTTGTTGCTGATGTCGAACACCCGGATGCCGGCGAAGCGCTCGTTGGTCGCGTTCGCCGACGTCGTGCAGTCGGTGTAGCTGGTGTTGTAGGTCTGTACCGACACGAACAGCAGATCGCCCTCGACGGACACGTCGTGCTGGTTGCCGGGACAGGCGACGGTGGAGACCAGTCGCGGGCTGTCGGCGTCGGCGACGTCGTAGATGTTGAAGCCGCCGTAGTTGCCGACGATCACGTGGCCGTCGGTGAACGCCATGTCGGAGTTCGTGCGGTCGGCCGCCTGCTCCGTGCGTGGCGTCGTCGAGCGGTGCTCCACGTTGGGCGTCATCGCCGATTCGGCGTCGAAGATGCCCGGGGCCAGTCCGCGCCGCGTCGGTTCGTCGGTCGCCGAGGCGGTGGGGGCGAGCCCCACCACCAGCGCGCTGGTTGCGACGGCCACGGCAACGCGCCGTGCGCGCCCCGCGTGTCGGATACTCATCGAGGTCGTCCCTCCGGATCCGCCGGGCGGTTCTCACCCGGTCGAACTAGTACCGTAGACCCGGTCCGTTCGGACCAGGGCCGAAGGGAGGCGCCCCTGCGCACCAGGCGCCCGATCCCGCGCGGTCAGACGCGCAGCGCCTCGTCGGCCGCGGAGCGCCAGCCCTCCTCGGCCGCCAGCCCGTAGACGCCCCGTCGCCGCGTGGCGATCGCCTCGTCGACGAGCAGCTCCCGCCGCTGCTCACAACCGGCCTGGCGCAGCAACGTGTCGGCGTCGGGGGCCGGCGGCGGGTCGGACAGCTGCGGGCCCGGGGGCAACCCGGCCAGCACACCGTCGATGGCCTCGGTGACCTGCTGGTAGGTCAGCCGGTTGACCGCGCACTCGACCGGCGCGGCGAGGTGCATCACGTCGAGGGCGTCGGAGAGGGCGAGCAGCGACGGGCCGAGGGCGAGCTCGCGCCTGCTGGGCAGCACGTCGTGCAGGACCGGGAACGTGCGGTGCTGCTCGGCGAGCGTCGACAGGTCCCTCGCGAGCTGTTGCAGCAGCGGCTCGGCCTGTCGGAACGTCGTCCCGTCGTAGGCCCGCGACACGATCTGCGCGGCGTCGTGGCCGAGCGCGTAGGTCTGCCGGGCCGTACTGCGCTCGTGGGCCGCTGCCGAGGTCAGCGACAGCAGGTAGGTCACCTCCAGCGTCACGGTGAACAGACCCGTTCCCGAGGCGACCACGGTGACGAGACGACCCAGGGTGTTGGTCGTCGAGAGGTCCCCCGTGCCCAGCGTGAAGATGGAGAACCCGGCCACGTAGAGCGTGTCGAGCAGCCCGAGCGGCGTGTCCTGACCGGTGACGACGACGCCGACGGCCGGATCGAGCAACGCGATCGTCCAGGCCGCCCACAGTCCGAGCGTCCACGAGACGACGACCGCGATGGTCATGGCCAGCCCCGCCGTCCGCGTCAGCCGGCGCGGCAGGATCCGAGCCACGCGGCGGCCGAGCCGGAGCACGCTGGAGGCGATCGGGCCGGTCTTCTCGCTCAGGTTGATGGTGGTGCGGATGGCGTCGCGCAGCACGAACAGTGCGAGGGTGGCACCCAGGGCGATCAGCACGTGGTTCGACTCGCGGCGTCAGCGGACGTGGCGTGGTGGCGTGAGCCAAGCCCGTCCGACGGTGGCGTGCACCGCGGCGGCTCTGGCCGAGCGGCCCCGCCGGTATCGTCGTCGCGCACCGCCACAGGAGGTACGAGGTGCGATTCCTGGACGAGCTGCGGCCGACGACCGATCTGACCTACGAGGACGTGTTCCTCGTGCCGGGACGCTCGGAGGTGACCTCGCGCCTCGACGTCGACCTCGCGTCGGTCGACGGCACCGGGACCACGGTCCCGTTGGTGGCGGCCAACATGACCGCCGTCTCCGGACGGCGGATGGCCGAGACGCTGGCCCGCCGAGGCGGACTGGCCGTGCTCCCGCAGGACATCCCGCTCGACATCGTCGAGGACGTCGTCGCGTGGGTGAAGTCGCGGCATCCGGTGTTCGAGACGCCCATCACGCTCGCCCCCACCGACACCGTCGGCGACGCGCTGCAACTGATCAACAAGCGGGCACACGGCGCGATCGTGGTGGTGGACGGCGGAGCGCCGGTCGGTGTGGTCACGCCGGTCGACCTCCAGGACGTCGATCGGTTCACGCAGGTCGGGCAGGTCATGACCGACTCCCCCGTCACGTTGCCGGCCGACGTCGATGCACGCGCGGCGTTCGACGCGCTCACCGAGGCACGTCACCGGCTCGCGCCGGTCGTCGACGCCGACGGCGCGCTGGTGGGTCTGCTGACCCGCACCGGCGCGCTGCGCTCGACGATCCACCGGCCCAACCTCGACGCCGACGGACACCTGCGCATCGCCGCGGCCGTCGGGGTCAGCGGGGACGCCGGCGACAAGGCCGCCCGGCTGTTGAAGCTCGGCGTCGACACCCTGGTGCTCGACACCGCCCACGGTCACCAGGGTCGGATGCTCGACGCGCTGCAGGCCGTACGCGACCTCGACCCGCAGGTACCGGTCGTGGCCGGCAACGTCGTCACCGAGCAGGGGGTGACCGACCTCGTGGAGGCCGGGGCCGACATCTGCAAGGTCGGCGTCGGTCCGGGCGCGATGTGCACCACCCGGATGATGACCGGCGTCGGCCGTCCGCAGTTCTCGGCGGTGCTCGCCTGCGCCCGGGAGGCGACGCGCCTGGGCGCCTCCGTGTGGGCCGACGGCGGCGTGCGCCACCCACGTGACGTGGCCCTCGCACTGGCGGCCGGTGCCACCAACGTCATGGTCGGCTCGTGGTTCGCCGGCACGCACGAGTCGCCGGGTGACCTCGAGCACGACGCCGACGGGCGGGCGTTCAAGATCTCCTTCGGGATGGCCTCGGCCCGGGCGGTCAAGCAGCGCACGGAGGGCGAGAGCGCCTTCGACCGCGCGCGCAAGGGCCTGTTCGAAGAGGGCATCAGTTCGGGCCACATGTATCTCGACCCGCAGCGGCCGGGCGTCGAGGACCTCGTGGACACCATCGTCGCCGGTGTGCGCAGCGCCTGCACCTACGTGGGCGCACGCACCCTGCCCGAGTTCGCCGAGCAGGCCGTGGTCGGCGTCCAGACCCGGTCGGGCTACGCCGAGGGACGCCCGCTCGCGCGCGGCTGGTGAGCCGCGCGCGAGCGGTGGTGGCTCAGGCCTGCGTGATCTCGTCGATGCGGTCGAGCACGTCGTCGGTCAGCTTGGGCAGCACCTCGAGGGCCCGCATGTTCTCGTGCACCTGCTCGACCCGGGACGCGCCGGTGATGACGGTCGAGACGTGCGGGTTCTTCGCGCACCAGGCCAGGGCCAACTGCGCGAGGCTGCACTCGAGCTCGTCGGCGACCTCCTTGAGCTGGCGCACGATCGCGTTCTGCTGCTCGTTGGTCAGCTGCTCGGCGAGCCAGCCGAACCCCTCGAGCGCACCGCGGCTGCCCTCGGGTACGCCGTCGAGGTACTTGCCGGTGAGCAGGCCCGACGCGAGCGGCGACCAGATCGTGGTTCCCAGCCCGATGTCGTCGTAGAGCCGCGCGTACTCCTTCTCGACGCGTCGCCGGTGGAACAGGTTGTACTGCGGCTGTTCGACGACCGGCTTGTGCCAACCGTGCCGGTCGGCGACGTCCCAGGCGGCGCGGATCTCGTCGGCCGACCACTCCGAGGTGCCCCAGTACAGCGCCCAGCCACGCTCGATCGCGTCCGACATCGCGCGGACGGTCTCCTCGATGGGCGTCTCCGGGTCGGGACGGTGGCAGTACACGAGGTCGAGGTAGTCGAGGTCGAAGCGGTCCAGCGAGTCCTCGATCGCCTCGAGCAGGTACTTGCGGTTGAGGGTGTTGCTCGTGTTCGGGCCGTCGTGCAGGCCCCAGAAGTACTTCGAGGACACCAGGAACTCGTGCCGCTTCCAGCCGAGCTCCCGGATGGCCTGGCCCATGATCCGTTCCGACTCGCCGCCCGCGTAGGCCTCGGCGTTGTCGAAGAAGTTGACCCCGGCCTGCTTGGCGGCGTCGAGGCACTCGATGGCGCGCTGCACGTCGACCTGGTTCTTGAACGTCACCCAGGAGCCGAACGACAGCACGCTGACCTTGATGCCGGCGTGGCCGAGACGGCGGTACTGCATCTGCATGTGGTCCTCCAGGATTGGTGGGGCGGGGAGCGGACCGCGACGGGTCGGACGTCGTCACGGGCCCCACGCGAGCGCGTTCGCGCACGCACGCGACGTCGGATGGCCGCGGGTCGCCTGCGTCGGCAGCCTAGGAGGCCGGCCCGCCAGCCGATGGTGGCCTGCCGGTAGGGTCGGTGGCCGGAACGCACCTGGACCAGGAGGCGCGATGACACGGGTGATGGTGACCGGGGCGACCGGGTTCGTCGGCGGACGGATCGTCGCCGCCCTGCGCGAGCGGCGCAACGAGGTCGTGGCCGCCGTGCGGACGCCGTCGGAGGCACTCGACCGGCTCGGTGTCGTCCAACACACGGTGCCGCTCGACGACGCCGACGCACTCGCCCGGGTGGCGAGTGGTGCCGACGCACTCGTGCACGCGGCCGCGGCCGCCGGCCCCGACCTCGCCGCCGCGCGGGTCGTCAACACGCTCGGCACCCGCACCCTGGTCACCGCCGCACGCACCGCCGGGGTGCCCCGCTTCGTGCACGTCTCGACCACGGCGGTGTACGACCTCCCCGCGGTCGGGGACGCCGAGGTGGCCGAGGACGCGCCCTTGGTCTCCGCCGAGGGCGGCGCGAGCCCCTACGCCGTCACCAAGGCGGAGGCCGAGGCGGAGGTGGCCCGCGGCGGCGCCCAGGGCCTGTCGGTCGCGATCCTGCGCCCACCGGCGGTGCTGGGAGCCGGCCCGACCTCGACCTGGGGGCGACGCATCCCCCAGCGCTACCGCGACGGTGAACTGCACGCGGTCGCCCCCGCGTCGACGTTCGGCTGGGTCCACGTCGACGACCTCACCGATGCCGTGCTCGCAGCGCTCGACACCGAGGTCGAGGCCACCCTCAACGTGGTCGGCGGTCACACCACGTTCGGGGGCTATCTCGCCGCGTTGCGCGCGTTCCTGCCCACCGCCCCCGCAACGGCGGCGGTCAACGACGACGTACCCTGGCAGGGGCGCTACGCCGACGACCGGCTGCCCCGGGTGCTGGGCCTCCACCCCACCCGCAGCTTCGAGGCCGCGATGGCCGAGATCCGCACCGACTGGGTCTGAGCGCCCTCCCTCCGAGGACCTTCCCCGGGGCGTCGAGCGCGCCACCGGCGTGTACGGGCGGCCCCGGCGGGTTCCCGGCTGCGAGGACCGACAGGGCGTATCGTCCCCGGCGACCGGTCGGTGGACGCCGCTGACCGGACGAGACGGCGACGACGACGTGGACGTGGACGAGACGACCAGATTCCTCGCGGGCCGCTACGTGCTGCTCGACCAGCTCGGCTCTGGTGGCGCGGGCGCGGTGTGGCGTGCGCACGACGAGGTCCTCGACCGGACCGTCGCGGTCAAGTTGCTGCACCGGGACCTCGCCCGCGACCCGGCCACGGCCGCGCGATTCCGCGCCGAGGCGTCGGCCGCGGCGAAGCTGACCCACCCCAACGCGGTGGTGATCTACGACATCGGCTCGGTCGCCGGCAGCGACTACCTGGTGATGGAGCTCGTCGAGGGCGGCACCCTCGACGACGTGCTCGACCAGGGACCGCTGACGCCGGGTGTGGCGGCCGCCGTCGGTGCCCAGGTGGCGCGCGCGCTGGGCACGGCACACGCGCGCGGCCTCGTGCACCGCGACGTCAAACCGGCCAACGTGCTGGTGACCGCGGAGGGCACCGCGAAGGTGGCCGACTTCGGCATCGCGCGCGCCCTGGGCGAGGCGACCTCCCGTCTGACCACCCCGGGTCAGGTGGTGGGAACGGCGCGCTACCTCGCTCCCGAACAACTGCGCGACCAGCCCATCGACGCGCGCGCCGACGTCTACGCCGTGGGACTGCTGCTGCACCAGGCGGTGACCGGTCGCCTGCCCTTCGGCGAGGGCACCGCGGTGGAGGTCGCCTCGCGGCGGCTCGTGGCCGACGGGTTGCCGCGACCCAGCGCGACGGGCGTCCACCTGCCAGCCGGCCTCGACGAGGTCATCGCCCGGGCCACGTCGATGGAGCCGGGCACGCGCTATCCCGACGGCACGGCCCTCGCGACGGCGCTCGGCCCGCTCGCCGCGCCCGACGCCGCCGCCGAGCTCGCCGCCCGCGTCGCCCGGGCCGCACAGGAACCGCTCGACCGGACCGCACCGTCCCCCCGTGCCACCGCCGGCCGTCCTCCGACCGCCCCGCCGGCGCCGGACACCGGCGGCACGGCCGCACTCCCGGCCTGGCGTGGCGCCACCTGGTCGCCCGGCGACGACCCGGACGTGACCGACCCGCGCCGCCGGACCTCCGTGCCCGCGACCGCCGCCGTCGGCGCGAGCCGCACGTCGCGTGCCGGCGAACCGGCGTCCGGCCCGCGGACCGCCGCACACGTCGCGCCCGCCGGGTCCCACGCCGACGAGCCCGACACCGCCGCGCCGGCCGGGCGCCGTCGCAACTGGCTGCCGTGGCTGGTGACGCTGCTCGCCCTGCTCGCCGTCGCCTGGCTGCTGTTCGCCGACCACCTCGGTACCGACGGGGCGGACGCGCCGGACGAGGAGCAACAACCGCTCGACAGCGAGGGCGACGCGCCGACGGGTGAGCTCGTCACCCGGCCGATCACGGCGACCGGCGACCACGACCCGTTCGGTGGCGGCTCGGAGAATCCCGACCTGCTCGACCGGGCCATCGACGGGGATCCCGACACCGCGTGGACGACCGTCGGCTACAACAGCGCCGCCCTCGGCAACCTCAAGGACGGCGTCGGTCTGTGGCTCGGACTCGACGAGCCCGCCGCGCTCGAGCAGGTGACGATCACCACCGACCATCCCGGCTACGACCTGACGGTGTACGTCGGGAACGGGCCGCCGACGCCCGGCACCGGACCGGACGAGTGGGGTCGTGCGGCCGGCGAGGTCTCCTCGGCGGGCGAGGTCGCCGAGATCCCGCTGCAGGACGCGCAGGGCGACACCGTGCTGTTGTGGTTCACCAACCTCGGCCCCGACGGCGGCCGGTACCGGGCCAGCGTCGCCGACGTCGAGGTGTCCGGCCGCTGACCCGTGACGCGGCCGGACCGCACCCTCGTGCGGACACCGTCGCGGCCGCAGCGAGCCCGGCCTACGATGCCGCGTCGTCCGCTCACGTCAGGACCGCGCCCGTGACCAGCACGATGCCACCGGCCATGCCCGGCTCCCGCCGTGCCGTTCCCGACCACCTCGACGCGGCCCAGTGCGCCCGTCTGCGCTGGCTGCTCGAGGACCCGGACCACTGGGTGCGGCGCAACCGCTGGGAGCGCTTCCTGCTGCAGGGTGACGAGTCGGTCGTCGTGCGCACCGATTCGCTGACGTCCGACCAGCGGGCCGCGGCGCTGGCATGGCTGCGCCAGCAGCGCCACCGACTGCACGCGGCGCTCGAGGGCGGCCGCCGGGCGCCGGAGGGATGGCTCGAGGCCTTCCCCCTCTACGACCGCCTCGGTGGCGAGTTCGGGCACCTGACCGCTCGTCGCTGACGTCAGTTCCGTCGTCGTCGCCGGCTCCGCCACGAAGGCAGGACCGGCGAGGGGTCCTCGTCGAGCTCTCCACGGCGCCCGCCCAGCGGACGTGGTCCACCGACGTCGGTCTGGTGACGCAGCCGCAGCTCGTTGGCGACCGCGGACGCCACCGCAGCCAGTGGGACCGCCAGGAAGGCCCCGACCACGCCGACCAGCACGGTGCCGGCCACCAGCACGGCCAGCACCATGATCGGATGCAGCGGCACGGCGACCAGGCGGCGCATGATCAGCGGCTGCAGGACGTCGGACTCGACCTGTTGCACGGCGATCACGATCGCCAGCACGATCAGCGCCGTGGTGGGGCCGCCGTCGGCGAGCGCCACCAACACGGCCAGCAACCCGGACACGAACGCCCCGATGATCGGCACGAAACCGCCGATGAACACCAGCGCCGCCAACGGCAGCACGAGGGGCACGCCGACGACGGCCAGGCCGATCGCGATGCCGATCGCGTCGATCGCGGCCACCAGGGCCGTCCCCCGCACGTAGCCGGCCAGGGCGTCCCAGGCGCGCTGCCCGACGCCACGCAGGGTGTCCCGGTGCGCTTCGGGCGCCCGCGCCAGGCACCAGCCCGACAACCGGTCGGCGTCCTTGACCAGGAAGAACAGCAGCACCAGCGCGAGGATCAGCGCGACCGCGAACTCGACCGCGGTGACCAGGGCGAGCAGCGCTCCCATCGCCAGGGCACCGGTCTGCTGCTCGAACTGCTGCAGGGCCTGTTCCCCGAACTGCTGCAGCTGTACCGGATCGAACCCGAGCGGACCGCCCTCGAGCCAGTCGAGCAGGTCCTGCACGGCCACCAGCACGGTCGGTACGAGCTCGCGGGTCTGCGCCACGAGCAGCGGCACGAGCGCGAGCAACGCACCGAGCACGAGCGCGACCCCGCCGAACACGACCACGAAGGCGGCGAAGGCGGGACGCCACCCGGCCCGAACCAGGCGCCGGGTCGGTGGTCCGGCCAGCGTGGCCAGGATCAGGGCGACCAGCAGCGGCACGGTGACCAGCGACAGTCTCGTCGCGACCTGGACGACGACCGCCGCGGCCAGCACCAGCAGCAGCAGACGCCAGGCCCACGCCGCGGCCGTGGCCAGCCACGACGGCACCCGGTCCTGCTCCCGCACCGGACCCGTCAACCGTGCCTCGCTCGCCCGTCCGCCCCGACGCGCGCGAGCCTAGAACAGCCGCAGCGCCAGGCGGCCCTCAACCGGCCCGACGGAGGGCCGTGGCAGGCAGGACGACCTCGACGGGACGCCCGTCGAGCGCCTGCCGCAGGTCGGCGGCCAATCCCTTCGCAGCCTGCTCGGCGAGGTAGGCCAGCGCCAGCGAGCCGTACTCGCGTCCGTCGCGGAGGAGGAACCGCACGGCCGGCGTTCCGGACTCGGTGCGTCCGTCGGCGTCGACCCGTTCGAGGGCGTCGAGCGGCACCCGGTGCGTGCGCCAGAAGGTCCGCACGCAGACCCGGTCGCGTGTCGGTTCGATGCGCGCCCCGGTCCGCAACGCCCGCAACGCCCCGAGCAGGCTCACCACCCCCGCGAGCCCGCCCCCTGCGGCCGGATCCCCGGAGACCACGGCGACCACCATGCCCGCCCCGACACCGGCCAACAACACCGGAACCAGCAACAGCGCCCGACCGATCCACGAACCCCGCACGTCGCCCCCCTTGCACGCACGCCGACTGTTCCCGTCGAGGCCGCCGGGCGCAACGACCCGACGACGATCACGGTCGTCGACGCGCGTTGCTCGCGCGAGGCGGGCGCGACGACCGTGGACGTGGGAGCGTTCCGGGCCAGGTGTGGCGGGCGCCGGGCGCGGTCGGAGCGCGACTGCCACGGCGGACGTGGGTCGACGCTCCACCGGAGCTTGCCGCAGGCGTGGAGTGGAGATCCGTGGGCACCTCGAACGACCCGGCGCGGGAGGGCTCGCCGACGTCCGTCCCGCGGGTCGCGCGTCACCGACCGTGGGTCTTCGTCGCCCTGTCGGCCCTCACCGTGCTGTGGCTGCTCGTGCAGGCGACGGCGGCGATCCGCAACAACGACCGGGCCTATCCGGTCACCGCCTACGCGATGTTCTCGCGCCCGACCGACGGCGAGCAGGTCGAGTGGCGGTTGCTGACCGGAAGCGCTCCCGAGCGTGTCGTCGCCCCGGGCGACTACGGTCTGACCCGGCTGCAGCTCAAGTCCCACCTCGGCGGGCTCGCCCGACAGGTCGAGGAGGGGGAACCGATCGACGACGAACTGCGCGTGCTGGCCGACGTCCTCGCCGATCGACACGACACCCGGGTATCGGGTCTGCGGCTGGTCGAACTCCGCACGGGATCCACCGACGACCGCCCGCGCGTCCGGGAGGTCAGCGCGTGGCAACGTTGACCCGACGCTGGCAGGCGTTCTGGTTCCCGGCCGTCCCGCTCGAGCGGCTCGCGATCTTCCGTGTCGCCGTGAGCGTCTTCGCGTTCCTCGACGTCGTGGTCGCCAGTCGCTACCTGCTCGGCTACCCGTCGGTCGCCCCGGTCTTCTTCGACCCGGTCTACCTGCTCGCCGGGTTCTCGCTCATGGGCCTCGACGTGCACCCGGTCCTGCCGACCGGGGCGTTCTCGGCGTTGTTCGGGCTGCTGCTGACCAGCCTGGCCGCTGCCGCGATCGGGTGGCGCACCCGGATCGCACTGGCCGTGGCCGCGCCGCTGTACCTCTACTTCTGGGCGGTCTTCAACTCCTGGGGCAAGATCAACCACGGCAAGATCCCGGTCGTCTTCGCCCTGTTCGTCCTGGCCGTGGCGCCGGCCGGCGCCAGGCTCGGCCGTGACGCGCTCCGCCGACGTCGCCGCGTCGTCGCGACCGAGGCGGACGCCGACCCGCTCGCCGGTTGGGCCCTTCGTGTCGTGGGCGTCGTGGTGGTCGCGTCCTACCTGCTGTCGGTCTACGCCAAGCTGGACAACACCGGACCCTCCTGGCCGCTCCAGCCGGTCCTGGCCATGCACCTGCGCGACGCCGGCGGCACGCTGGCGACGCTCCTCTCGCGTCAGCGGGAACTGCTCGTCGTGCTGCAGTCGGTCACCCTCCTGGCCGAGGCGCTGGCGTTCCTCGCGTTCACCAAGGGTCGGTCGCGCAACGTCGTGCTCGCGGTGCTGGGCAGCTTCCACGTCGTCTCCTTCGTGCTGATCGGCACCGAGTTCTTCGGCTTCGTGGTGTGCTACCTGGTCTTCTTCGACACGGAGGTCGGCCTGCGCCGGCTGGAGCAGCGCTGGCCGGGTCTGTCGACGACGATCCGTGGTCGCCGACCGTCCGCGGAGGTGCCCGTGTGAACGTCCCCGTCCCCTTCGTCGCGGCCGAGGCGCTGCAGCGCCGCCTGGTACCGGCCGCCACCGACCTCGACGGCGCCCTGCAGGAGCTGGCCAGGACCGTCGGTGAGTTGCTGGGGGCGCTGCCCGTGACCCTGGTGGCGGTCGTGGTGGGTCTCGGCGTCTGGCGCCTGCGGTTCCCGTTCGCCGGGGCCGTCGCCGCCGGGTCGATCCACCTCGCCGCCGCGACCGGGCTGTGGTCGGCCACCGCCGCCACCGCGCTGCACGCGACACTCGTCGCCCTGTTGGCATGGCCGTTGGCCGCCGTGGCCCGCTGGACGGCCCGATCGGCGCCCCGACTGCCCGCTGCGCTGCGCCGCCGGCAGGTCCTGGTGCCGCTCGTGTCGGCCCTCGTGCCGGTCGGCCTGACCGGCTGGGCGATCCTGCTCGGACGGACCTGGGTGCTGGCCGCCGTGGCGGCCACGGCGCTGGCGGCCGCGGTCGGGGCAGCCGCGCCACACGACCGGTTCCCGCGGATGCTGCCCACCCTGCTCGTCTCGCTGGCGGTCGTCCTGCTCGCCGGCATGCTCGGTGGCCCGGGGCTCGGCGCCGACCTGGTGCGGGCGGTTCCCACGGGCGAGATTCGCGACAGTCTCGCCACCGCCGTGGCGATCGCGGCGCTGATCGCCCTGACCACGGCCGTCGCGTCGACCAGCGGCCGCGACCCGGCCGCGTCAGCGACCGGGTCGGACGTGTCGGACGCGCCGACGGCGCGACGCCCCCTCGCCCAGGAGCCGGCGTGAGCTTCGAGGACCTCCGCGACCACGGCGACGGCGCGGTCCTCCGCGCCGACGTGTGCATCGTCGGCGGCGGGCCGGCGGGCATCACGCTCGCGCTGCACCTGGCCGAGGCCGGTGCCGAGGTGGCGTTGCTCGAGGGCGGCGGCGAGCGGTTCGACGCCGAGGTCCAGGCGCTGTACGCCGGTGACGTCGTCGGCTACGCGGACCGACCGCTCGACGTCAGCCGGCTGCGCTACTTCGGCGGATCGAGCAACCACTGGGAGGGGGTGTCACGCCCACTCGACCGGTCGGACTTCGCCGTCGCGCCCTCGGGCTCGTTGCCGGGCTGGCCCATCGACGAGGACGACCTTCGGGGGTACTACCCGCGCACGCACGAACTGCTGCAACTCGGCGACGCCCGCTACGAGCCCGAACGCTGGGCCGAGCAGACCGGCCGTTCCCTGCTGGCACTCGAGCATGGTCACCTGCGCAACGACGTGCTGTTCCGCAGCCCACCCACGGTGTTCGGCCGTGCGTACGGCCAGGACCTCGCCGACGCCGGCGTGCGGGTGTACCTGCACGCCAACGTCGTCGAGTTGCTCGGCGACCGGAACCGGGTGACCGGGGTGCGCACGGCCCAGTTCGACGGCACCACCCAGCAGGTGCACGCCGACACCGTCGTCCTGGCCACGGGCGGCATCGAGAACGCCCGTCTCCTGCTCAACTCGCCCGACGCGGACGGGCGCGTGCGCGGTGACCGTGGTGGATTGGTGGGATGCTGCTTCATGGAGCACCCGCACGCCGATGCCGGCTATCTGTTGTGCGACCCGGACCTCGACCTGTCGTTCTACACCCGGGAGCAGCCCATCGCGCAGGACGCAACGGTCCGCGCGACGTTCACGTTCCGCGAGGAGAGCCGGACGCAGCGGGGCATGAACAACGTGACGGCGATCCTTCGCGAGGTGGACGAGACCGACCAGGCCTCGGTGCGCTCGTCACTGCCGGGACTCGCCGGGATCGAGCAGTTGCGGGGGCGGCTGCAGGGGCCCGAGCGCACCCTGCGGGCCTACCACGTCGAGTTGATGGCCGAACAGTTGCCCAACGCCCAGAGCCGGATCCAGGTCACCGGTGCCCGACGGGACGCGCTGGGACAGCCGGTCAGCCAGCAGTCCTGGCAGCTGCTCCCGCGCGACCACGACACCCTGCGCTCCGCGATGGAGCTGCTGGCGGCCGGCCTGGCCGACGTCGGTGTCGGCCGGGTGCACAGTCTCGTGCACGACCGGCAGGAGCTCTACGTCAAGGGCGGAAACCACCACATGGGCACGACCCGGATGAGCGAGGACCCCGCCGCGGGGGTCGTCGATCCGGACGGTCGCGTGCACGGCAGCGAGGGCCTGTACGTCGCGGGCTCGTCGGTGTTCCCGACCGGCGGGTACGCCAATCCGACCTTCACGATCGTCGCGCTGAGCCTGCGGCTGGCCGACCACCTGCGGGAGCTGCGCTGATGGCCACCGGCCCGACCCTGTCCCGCCGCCAACTGCTCGGCGGCGCCCTGGTGTTGACGGCGGCGACCCTTCCCGCCGTCGGACGGGTCGTGCTCGACGCACCGGCGGGCGGCCCCGACCCACTCGCCAACCGACTGCTCACGCTGTTCGACCGGAACGCCCTGCGACCGCTCGGCCGGGCCGTGCTGGGCGAGCTGCCGCCAGGCACCACCTCGTCGAGCCTCGCCCGTCAGCTGGTACCCGGCGTCGGGAGCGTGGCCGCCGCGGACCGCGTGCCCGACGAGGTGCTGCTGGACGCCCTGGCGGCGGAGGTCGCGCACGAGTACGAGGTCGGCCGGGTGCGGCTCGTCGAGGGTTGGCTGCTCGCCGACACCGAGGCACGGCTGTGCGCGCTGGCGGCGCTGACCTGAAGCCACCGAGCGCGTACGTGCACCGACCTCAGGGCCACAGCGCGACGGCGAGCGGGGCGACGACCAGTGCCGGCAGGAAGTTCGCGACGCGGATCGGCCGGAGGTCGAGCAGCCGCAGCCCGATCCCGATCACGAGGAAACCACCGACCGCCCCGATGGCCGCGATCATCACCTCGGTGGCGACCGGACCGAGCGCAGCGGCCGCCAACGTCAGCCCGCCCTGGTAGACCAGCAGCGGCACGGCGGCGAAGGCGACGCCCAGGCCGAGCGCCGACGCGAAGGCCAGCGCCGCGAAGCCGTCGAGCACCGACTTCACCGACAGCAACTGGATGCTGCCGGTCAGCCCGTCCTCGATCGCACCGAGCACGGCCAGTGGCCCGACGCACACCAGCAGCGTGGTGACCACGAAGCCCTCGACGAAACGGGCCCGTCGGTCGTCGCTGTCGGGAGCAGCGGTGTCGAGGTCCCCCGGGACCGGGTCGGATCCGACGGGACCGCCGACGCGTCGGGAACCGGGAGCGTCAGCGGCCACGGTCGGGACCGACGCGCTTCCGAGCACGAGGTCCCGCAGCCGCTCGCCGGCCCGGGTCAGGCGGCCCTCGACGTCGACGAGCTCCCCGAGGATGCCGCCCACCAGCAGCGACCCGAGGACGAGCAGCACAGCACCGCGACCGAGCCGGTCCCCGAGCTCCGGCCCGAACGTCGTGAGCGCGTCGGCGATGCCGAGCACCACCACGAACAGCCCGAGCACGTCGGTCACCGAGCCGCGCACACGCGCCGGCAGCCGGCCGCCGAGCGCGGCGCCGGCCAGGGCGCCCACCACGATGGCGCCGACGTTGAGCAGGGTTCCGGTCACGACGGGCGCAAGGTAGCCGCTGCCCGTGACCGGCCGGTGCGCCGTGTCGATCGACGAGACCACCGACGACACGACCGGCGAGCGGCGTCGATCAGCGACCGTGCCCATCGGCGAGCGCGTCGAGCGCGGCCACGTCGTCGTCGGAGAGCTCGACCTCGGACGCCGCCACGTTCTCCTCGAGATGCGCGACCGACGAGGTCCCCGGGATCGGCAGCTGCACGGGCGAGGTCCGCAACAGCCAGGCCAGGGCGAGCTGCGAGGGGGTCGCGCCGGTCCGCGACGCGAGCTCGTCGAGCGGGCCACCCGCCCGAGCGAGGTCCCCGGTGGCGATGGGGAACCACGGGATGAACCCGATGCCGTCCCGCTCGCAGCGTTCCAGGACGTCCTGCGAGCCGCGGTCGAGCAGGTTGTAGCGGTTCTGCACCGTGGCGACGGGCAGCACCTGCTGCGCACGCGCGAGCTCGTCGACGCCGACCTCCGAGAGGCCGACGTGGCGGATCTTGCCCTCGTCGCGCAGCTCGGCGAGCACCCCGAACTGCTCCTGTTCGGGCACCTGGTCGTCGATGCGGTGGAGCTGGAACAGCTCGATCCGTTCGACGTCGAGGCGCCGCAGACTCATCTCACAGGCGAAGCGGAGGTACTCGGGGCGACCCAACTGGTGCCAGCGGTCGGGGCCGGTGCGGATCAGGCCGGCCTTGGTCGCCACGGTCACGCCGTCGTAGGGGTCAGCACCGCCGGAGTGCAGCGCCTCGCGGATCAGGTCCTCGGAGACGAACGGCCCATAGCTGTCCGCCGTGTCGATGAAGTCGACACCGAGCTCGACCGCGCGGCGCAGGACCCGTACCGCCTCGTCGTGATCGGCCGGTGCTCCCCAGATGCCCGGTCCGGTGATGCGCATGGCCCCGTAGCCGAGGCGGTGGACCGTCAGGTCGCCCCCGATGGCGAACGTGCCGGACGCGGTGGCGGGCGCGGTGCTGCTCATGCGGGCTCCGAGGGTGCGCGGGGGTCGGGCGGTCGCGAACCTAGGGCGTGCAGCGCGATCGCGCCGGCCGCCGCCACGTTCAACGAGTCCACGCCGTCGTGCATCGCGATCCGTGCGGCTCGGCTCGCCCCGCCGATGGCACCCGCGCTGAGGCCGGGCCCCTCGGCACCGAGCAGGAGCGCCACGCGCGCGGCCGGACGGGCCATCGTGGCGAGGTCCACCGCGTCGGGGCGCGGCGTCAGCGCGACGGTGGCAAACCCGGCGGCGTGCAGCTGCGGGAGGCTGGTCTCCAGGGCGTCGACACGGGCGAAGGGGACGTGCAGCACGTGGCCCATCGAGACCCGCACGCTGCGCCGGTAGAGCGGATCGGCGCAGCCCGGCGCCAACAGGACCGCGTCCGCACCCAGTCCACGAGCGGAGCGGAACAGCGTGCCCAGGTTCTCGTGGTCGTTGAGCCCCTCGAGCACGAGCACGGTGTCGGCCGAGGACAACACCTGCGCCAACGGCACCGCCGGCTGCCGTCCGCCGCAACCGAGCACCCCCTGGTGCAGCTTGAACCGCACCAGCTCGTAGAGCAGGTCGCGGGCCACCACGTACACCGGCAGGTCCGGGTGCGCGGCGAGCGGGGCACGCATCGCCGCGAGCTGCTCCTCGACGACGAGCACCGAACGGGTGGGGTACGCCGAGCGCAGCAACTCCCCGACGACATTGGGCCCCTCGGCGATGAACACGCCGAGTCGATGCTCGTAGCGCTTGCGCAGGGCCGGATCGTTGAGGGCGGCGTAGTCGGCCAGACGCTCGTCGCGCGGATCGTCGATCCGGACGAGGGTCACGACCCGCGACGCTCGCGACGGAGGCGCTCGCGGTCGGCGCGCGCGGCGGCCTCGGCCTGCTCGGCGGTCGGCGCGCTCCCGCCGAGGTGCGCTGGCTGCCACCAGGTGTCGTCGGGCCCCGACGGTGCCTGCGGGTAGGTGCGCTGCAGTTCGTCGACCATCGCCGCGACGGCCGCCATCAGACGCTCGTGGACCGCGGTCGCGTCCTCGTCGGGGGTGTACGCGATCGGCGGACCGAACGCGACGGTGACCACCAGCCCACGGAACAGCCGCGGCTTGCGACCCTTGGTGTAGACCCGGTGGGTTCCCCACACCGCACCCGGGATCAGTGGCGCCCCGGCGTCCATCGCCATGCGGGCCGCCCCGGGCCGGCCGGCCAGCGGCACGAAGGAGCGGCTGATGGTGCCCTCCGGGAACATGCCGACGAGGTGCCCGGCCGCCAGCGCGTCGGCCACCTCGCGCAGCGCGACGCGGGTGTTGCCCCCACGGTCGACCGCGATGTGCCCCATCGCCCGCATCAGCGGCCCCGACACCGGGTGGTCGAAGACCTCGCGCTTGGCGACGAACCGGAGGCGGCGACGGCCCTGGTGGCGCACCCCGTAACCGGCGAACACGAAGTCGAGGTAGCCGATGTGGTTGGTCGCGACGACACCGGGTCCGGTGGCCGGGACGTGCTCGTGACCGCGCACCCGGACGTCCCAACGCAGGACGCGGAACAGGGTGATGACGAGACCGATGACGATCGTGTAGACGGGGTTCACCGGAAGGCTCCTTGTCACCGGCGGCGGCGCCGAGCCTGCGTCGCCGCGGGTCGCCATGGGGTCGGGAGGGCTCAGACGGGCTGGGTCCAGTCGTGGGGGTCGGCTGCCTCGCCCCGCTGGATGGCCAGCAGCGCCTCGCGCAGCCGGGCGGTGTTGGGACCCATGCTGCCGTCGCCGACGGGATGACGCCGACCGCCGTGGACGAACGCGCCGACCGGGGCGAGGACCGCGGCGGTGCCGGCCAGCGCCGCCTCCCCGGTGCGCGCCCAGTCCAGCACCTCCTCGATGCCCAGGTCGCGTTCCTCGACCTCGTAGCCCAGGTCGCGGGCCAACGTCAGGATCGAGTCGCGGGTCACGCCGTGGAGGAACGACGGGTCCAACGCCTTGGTGACCACGCGCCGGTCGTCGAGCAGCAGGAAGTTGGCGGCCCCGGTCTCCTGCACGTCCCCGCCGGGGGCGAACAGGACCTGGTCGGCGCCGTGCTCGGCCCGGGCGCGGCGGGTGACCCCGAGCGCCATCGCGTAGTTGGCGCCGCACTTGACCTGACCGAACTGCGGCGTGGTGCGCGGCAGCTCGGTCTCGATCGCGAGCGTCAACCCGCCGTCGCCACGGAAGTAGTCACCCACCGGGCTGGCCAGCACGTACAGCAACGCCTCGGTCGACGGGGCCGCCGCCGCACCGATGTTGGGGTCCACCCCCAGCAGCACCGGGCGCAGGTACAGCGCTCCCGGAGCCGGCGGGACGTCGTCGAGGTTGGCGGCGACCAGTTCGCGCAGTGCGCCGGTGACCAGCTCGACCGGCGGCACCGGCAGCGACAACAGCTCGGCCGAGACCCCGAGCCGCTCGGCGTGCCGCTGGGGCCGGAACAGGCGCACCTTGCCGTCCACCCCCGGATGGGCCTTGAGCCCTTCGAAGCACGCGGAGCCGTAGTGCAGGGCGTGCGCCGCCGGGTGGAGCTCGACCGGGCCGGTGGGGACCACCTCGACCGCGCCGAAGACGCCGTCGTCCGTGGTCGCCAACGCCATCCTCGACGCCATGACGGTCCCGAACGCCGGTGCCGGGGTGGTCGAGACGCTCATGTTCGCTTCCTCCACGATCCGCCTCCCGCGTGGTGGGCGGCGAGGTCGCGGGAGCGTAACCGGCCGAGGCGGCGATCTCGCCGCTCACGCGGCGACGATCCGGACGAGCCTGCTGGCGTGGACGCTCGTCGACTGCCCGCGTACGGATGCCCGTTCTCCGCCACCCGCCCCTGACCGTCGGGTGGTGTCCGGGCACCGCCGTTCGATCGCCGCCGGCAGACTCCGCCCACCCTTCGTACACCTCCACGTCCTGTTCGTGCCGCAGCGCCGCCGTTACACCTGACCTCGACCGAACAACCCGAACGAAATCCCAGGAGGACACCGTGTACATCGGCCTCGGAACGCTGCTGCTCATCATCATCCTCATCCTGCTGTTCGCCTGAACCCCGCCCACGAACCGACTCGGGGGAAAGGCAACGACATGGCAGTGGATCTCAAGAGCGACACCGATCGGGTCAAGAGGGAGTTCGACGACCTGTCGAACTCGACACAGGTGTTCATCTGGTGCCTGGTCGGGCTCGGCGTGATCGTCGGTCTCCTCCTCGGCGGCGCCGTCGGGTACGGCGTGGCCGTCGAGGAAGTCGAGGGACGCGACTGCATCGAACACGACGACGAGCTCTACTGCGCCAACGACGGCGCAGGCACGACCGACGACGCGGCCGGCGAGACCGGCTGACTCGTCCCAGCGACGACGTCAGCGGAGACGGGCGCCAGAACGGCGCCCGTCTCCGCTGCATGTCCCGACGACCTGCGGAGCCTGGTGTGAACGACCGCGACTACGACCTGGTGCTGTTCGGCGCGACCGGTTTCACCGGCCGGCTCGTCGCCGGGCACCTGGCCCGCCGGACCGCCGGGACCACCGTGCGCTGGGCGGTGGCCGGCCGCTCCCGCGACCGGCTGCGAGCGCTCGCCGACGAGCTGGCCGGTCGTGCGCCGGCCGTCGAGGTCGTCGACCTCGACGACACCGACGGTCTCCGACGGTTGACGGCACGCACCGCCGTGGTCGCCAGCACCGCCGGACCCTTCGTCCGGCTCGGCGAGCCGTTGGTGGCCGCCTGTGTCGACACGACCACCGACTACGCCGACATCACGGGTGAGCCGGGCTTCGTCGCGCTCGTGCGCGACCGCTACGGCCAGCCCGCACTCGACGCCGGGGTGCGGCTGGTCACCTGCTGCGGATTCGACTCGGTCCCCCACGACCTCGGGGCCCGGTTCACCGCCGGCCTCCTGCCCCAGGACACCGAAGTGTCCGTGCGGGCCTACGTGCGGGCCGACGCGCGCTTCAGCGGTGGGACCGCCCACAGCGCCCTGGACGCGATCGCCTCGCGACGGATCGGCGACGCTGGACGTCCGGCGCCGGGTGCGCCCTCCCTACGACGGGTCCACGGCCTGGCGCTCCGACCCCACCGGGCCCCCGCCGACCTCGACGGGTACGGCGTCCCGTTGCCGACCGTGGATCCGGCGATCGTGCTGCGCTCCGCGCGGGCGCTGCCCGGCTACGGACGCTCGTTCGGCTACGGGCACTACGCGCTGGTCGGGAACCTGCCCCTCGCCGCGGCCGGCCTCGCCGGTGCCTCGGTGTTCGGGGTCGCGGCGGCGCTGCCGCCGACGCGCACGCTGCTACGCAAGCTGCTGCCGGCCGCCGGCACCGGGCCGTCCGCCGAGCGGCGGGCACGCAGTTCGTTCTCGGTCACCTTCGTCGGGAAGGGAGGCGGCCACACGGTCGTCACGCGCGTGTCCGGCGGCGATCCCGGCTACGACGAGACGGCACGGATGCTGGGCGAGGCCGCCTTGTCGCTGGCGCAGGACGATGCTGGCGAACTCACGGGGGCGCTGACGCCCGCCATGGCGCTCGGGGAGCCCTACCGCACCCGGCTCGAGCACCAGGGACTGGCCTTCGACGTGCTCGCCGCTGCCGACGACGACGCGGCCTGAACATGCCCGGCTCCTCCGCACACGCCCGCCCGCTCGTGCTCGAACGACCCGTCTGGTCGCTGGCCGCCCTGTGGCGCTTCGCAGCCGCCGGCCTGGTGCTCGCCGCGGCGTTGACCGGGGTCGGTCTCGGGTTGCAGTCCGACGGCCTGCCCGCGGGGGACGCGGCGACCTTCGACGCCGCCGCATCGGCCAGACGCGCCTGGACCGTGTCCGTCGCCCGCCTGCTGTCGTTCCTCGCCGACCTCGAGGTGGTGGCACTACTCACGGCCGTGCTCGGCACGGGTGTCTACCTCCGGGTCCGGCGTTGGGACCTCGTGTGGCTGGTCGTCGCGGCGGTCGGCGGGGCGCTGCTCGTCACCGGTGCCATCAAACTGCTCACCGACCGTGCCCGTCCCGAGGGGGCCCTGACGACCACGATCAGTTCGTCGTTCCCCTCCGGCCACGCGGTGCGTGGCATGGTCGTCTACGGGCTGGTGGCCTGGCTGGTGTTGCGTTGGGCCCGTCCCCGGCGGCTCGGTCCCCTCGACCTGCGCCACGTCACCATCGCCGTGGCGCTCCTGCTGGCCGCACTGACCGGACTCAGCCGCGTGTGGTTGGCCGTGCACTGGGCCAGCGACGTGCTGTTCGGCTACGCGCTCGGTGCGACGTGGCTGCTGACCACCCTCGTGGTGACCCGTCCGCGGCGTCTGCCCGCGGCGGACGTGGCGACCTCCACGGACGGATGGGCCGGAACGCCGCCGACCGACGGTCCCCCGACCGACGAGCAGGTCGACGCAGACCGGCACGGCCGGGGCGACCTAGGTTCCGGTACATGACCTCACTCACCTGCCTCGCCCTGAACTGCTCGCTCAAGGCCGACGGACCGTCGAACACCGACGTGCTGCTCGGTCAGGCGCTCGACGCGCTCGCCGAACACGACGTCACCGGCGAGGTCGTCCGCGTCGCCGCGCACGACGTCCTGCCGGGTGTCACGTCCGAGGCCCAGGGACCCGGTGACGACTGGCCCGCCCTGCGCGAGCGCGTGCTGGCCGCCGACATCCTCCTGCTCGGCACCCCGGTCTGGCTCGGCAACCCCTCCTCCGTCTGCAAGCGGGTCCTGGAACGCCTGGACGCGTTCATCAGCGAGACCGACGACCAGGGCCGGATGGTCAGCTTCGGCAAGGTTGCCGGCGTCGTGGTCACCGGCAACGAGGACGGCGCCCACAACATCGCCGCGCAGCTCTACCAGGGTCTGTCCGACGTCGGCTTCACCATTCCCACCAACGCGACCACCTACTGGGTCGGCGAGGCGATGGGTTCGGTCGACTACGGCGACCTCGACGAGACCCCCGAGAAGGTGGCGCAGACCACCTCGATGATGGCTGCGAACCTGGCTCACGTCGCCCGGCTGCTGCGGCAGCACCCGTACCCGCCGGTGAGCTGACCCGCCGCCGCCCCGCGACCTCCCGTCCGCCTGCTCGGACCCTCGACGCCGACCGGCGTCGCCGTCGATCAGCGGAAGCGCTGCTCGAGGAAGGGGTCCCCGACGTCGTGGTAACCGCGTTCCTCCCAGTAGCCGGGGACGTCACGGTCGAGCAGACGGATCTCGGTCACCCACTTGACGCTCTTCCAGCCGTACCGACTCGGGACGACCAGCCGCAACGGACCGCCGTGCTCCCGCGTCAGCGGCTCACCGTCGTGGGCCCAGGCCAGCAGCACGTCGTCTCGGCGGAGCACCTCGAGGTCGAGGTTGGTGGTGTAGGCGGGGTGCCCGGCCACGATCGCGTGCGTCGCCCCCGGTCGTGCGCCGGCCAGCTCCAGCACGTCCCGGACGCGCAGACCGGTCCAGTCGTTGTCGAGGCGGGACCATCCGGTGACGCAGTGGAAGTCGCTGCGGTCGGTGACCGTCGGCATCGCCTGCAGCTGGGCCAGCGACCAGCGGCGACGCTCGACGACCTGTCCGGTCACCGTCAACGTCCAGCGCTGGTCGGGCGTGTCGGGCATCCGGCCCACGTGCAGCACCGGGAAGCCGGCGGTCAGGTGCTGGTTGGGCGGTATCCGTGCCGGCTCGACGCCCCGGGTCGGTGCCCTCCGCACGCCGGGCGAGGGTCCCGCGAACGAGGCCACGAGCGCACGGTCCAGATCGCCGATGCGGCGCGAGACCTGGGAGGCCAACGCGCGGCGGCGCTCGTCGTCGGTCACCTCGTCGAGCAGGTCACGAGCGCGTTCGAGGACCTCTCCCGCCTGACCGATGACGGCCGACTCGTCGCGGCGGGCGGGGGCCGCCTTGACGATCTCGTCGGCGCGGACCAGCAGCTCGGTGATCCGGGTCTCGGCGTCCACGGCGGCTCCTGACGACGGCGGCCCGCGGCACTCAACCACGTCGTCGCACGGACCCGCGAACGCGGTGCGCTCCCGACGGCCGCGCGTGTGCGGGCCTCAGCTCGACAGACGCTCGAGCAGTCCGGCGACGAAGGCCTCGGCCGCCTGCAGCTGGGCGTGCTCGATCCACTCGTCGGCGACGTGGGCCTGGTCGATCGATCCGGGCCCGCAGACGACCGTGGACAGTCCCGCGGCCTGGAAGTGGCCACCGTCGGTGCCGAACGCGACCGTACGGGACGGCCCGGTGTAGCCGGTCAGTCCGCGGCACAACGTCTCGGCCGGGCCGCCGTCCTCGTCGGCCAACGCCCGGGCCATCGCGTCGACCACGAACTCGATCCGCCCGTCACCGCTGCCGCGTCGCAGCCGGGGCAGCACCTCCTGGTCGGCGAAGCGGCGGACCTCGTCGAGGATCGCCTCCGAGTCGTCGGCGGGGACCGGCCGGTACTCCCAGGCGAGTTCGCACCGGCGCGGCACGATGTTGATGGCCTGACCACCCTCGATCGTGGCCAGGTTGACGGTGGTGTGGGGCGGATCGAAGCGTTCGTCGGCGGCAGCCGTCTCGAGCCGGATCGCGAGGTCGTCGAGGAACGTCGCGATGCGCGCCGCGGCCGCGACCGCGTTCGCGGCCCGCTGGGGTTGGCTCGAATGGGCGTCGCGGCCGTCGACGACCGTGGTGAAGGCCCGCACGCCCTTGTGGGCGGTGACCACCTCCATCGAGGTCGGCTCACCGATGACGACCGACTCGGGGCGCGGCTGAGTGGCCACGAGCCGTTCGACGAGGCTCGGCGCCCCCACCGTGCCGACCTCCTCGTCGTACGAGAACGCGAGGATCACCGGTCGCCGCAGATCGGCCGCCAGCATGCTCGGCAGCGCCGCCAGCACCACGGCGAGGAAGCCCTTCATGTCCGCGACGCCACGGCCGTACAGACGGCCGTCGTCGGCGGCATGCATCGCGAACGGGTCCCGGCTCCAGGGCTGGCCGGCGACCGGGACGCAGTCGGTGTGGCCCGACAGCACGACCCCGCCCTCGACCGCCGGGCCGATGCGGGCGATCAGGTTGGCGCAGGTGCCGTCGGGGCTCCACACGCGCTCGTGCGGAACACCGTGGTCGTCGAGCAGCGCCTCGATGAACCCGAGCAGGTGCAGGTTCGGGTGCCGGGCGGTCGTGTCCATTCCGACCAGCGCGTCCAACAACTCCAGCGTGTCCAGGGCGGTGCTCCTCGCCGCTCGCCGGGCGCCGACCGTAGCGGGCCGTCGAGGCGGACCTCCGACGCCTCAGTCGAACAGACCGTCGAGGGTCTCCTGTTCGCGTTGCTGCCAGTGCGCGACGTCGTCGTGGGCCTCGGCGATCTCGTCGTCATCGAGGTGGTGCGCACCGTCAGGCGTCACGCGACACACGTCGATCGGGCCGCCGACACTCGGCGAGGTGACGGTCAGGGCGTCGATCACCCGCACGATCCCCATCAGGCCGTAGCGGACCGGACGCTTGACCATGCGGAAGTGCGCCAGCAGGGCACCCGCCTGCTGCGCCATGGGCGCCCCACTGCCGATGGCGTGGAAGCCGATGTCCTCGTACCGGCTCACCAGGCCGGTCGGGTTGATCTCCACCATCCAGGGCTCGTCGCGGGTGTAGCCGGCGGCCAGGACGTAGGCCGACGGCGTGGCGCCGAGCGATTCGCCCGGGACGTCCTCGATGAAGTTGTCGTAGTGGTGGCGCAGGATCGGCAGGGTCCGTGCCTGCAGTGCCCGGCCGACGTCCGTGGCCTCGAGCACCGTTCCCGAGGACTCGTGCAGGTCGGCGGCGAGGTCGTTGAGCACGCCGCGGGCGCCACTGCCACCCCAGGCGGCGTGCGAGCCCAGCGCGTGCAGCTTCTGCGCCGGATAGCTCATGCCGCGGTCGTTCTCGGTGATCTGGGTGTCGGCTCCGATGACGAGCCCGTCCGTGCAACGCAGCGCGAGTACGACGGTCACGTGGCCTCTCCTCCGCTCGGGGTCCTCAGCCAAGCCGCCGGTCGGCTCGCTGCCGCCCGACGGGCGCGGCCGTCGGACCGTGACCGATACCGTGCGCCGCCGTCCGACCAACGCTGGTGGTGCCCTTGTCCACGTCCACCGTCCCTGCCGCCGACCGCCGCGCGATCGTGCGCGACGCGGTCGGCATCGGCGTGGCGACCGGGACCTTCGGGCTGTCCTACGGTGCCATCGCGGTCGCCGCCGGGCTGAGCCTGCCGCAGACCGTGGCACTGTCGCTGCTGATGTTCACCGGTGCCTCGCAGTTCGCCCTGGTCGGGGTCGTGGGCGCGGGTGGTGGTCCGCTGGCGTCCGCGGCGACCGCCGTGCTGTTGGGCACCCGCAACGCGCTGTACGGCCTGCGGTTGAGCTCGCTGTTGCACACCCGTGGTCCGCGACGGCTGCTCGCCTCGCAGCTGGTCATCGACGAGAGCGCCGCGATGGCCGTGGCGCAGCCGGACGCGGCACGCTCGCGCGTCGGCTTCTGGGCCACGGGCGTGGCCGTCTTCGTGCTGTGGAACCTCGGCACCGTGATCGGTGCGGTCGGCGCCGACCTGCTCGAGGACCCGGCCGCGTTCGGTCTGGACGTCGCCGGGCCGGCCGCGTTCGTCGCCCTGCTCGCCCCTCGCCTGCGCGACGTGCCGGCATGGGTGGTGGCGGTGGTGGCCGCGCTCACGGCCATCGCCGTGGTGCCGTTCGTGCCGGCCGGCATGCCGGTCCTGGTGGCGGCCGCCGTGGCGGCGGTCATCGCGCTGTTCGGCCGCGAGCGCCCGGTGGTCGGAACCGCTGCCGAGCCCCCCGACGAGGGCGAGTCGTGAGCGCGGCCGCCCTGTGGACGGCGGTCGTCGCCGGCTCGCTCGGCTGCTACCTCGTCAAGCTGGCTGGTCTGTCCGTGCCCGATCGTGTGCTCGAGGATCCACGGGTGCGCCGCGTCGCCGCCATGCTGCCCGTCGCCCTGCTGGCCGCCCTGGTGGCCGTGCAGACCGTCGCCGACGGCACCCGTCTGGTGCTCGACGCCCGTCTCGCCGGGGTGGGCGTCGCCGTGCTCGCCGTCGCCCTGCGCGCCCCGTTCCTCGTCGTCGTGCTCGCAGCCATGCTCAGCACGGCGCTGCTGCGCCTGTGACCGCTGTGCGCGGCCGCCGGCAGCAGGCCGGAACCGTGGCACGACGCGAACGAGCCGGGCACGGGGCCCGGCTCGTTCTCGTGGGAGAGGTGGTGCAGATGGAGCGGGTGCTGCTGACGGAGGGAGATCGTGGGGATCCGCCGGTCCCGAACCGGCCACCAGTCTCGCTGGGGCTGCTCGGGGGGCCGCTCGGGACGCACGACGAGTGTGCGCGCACGCGAGGCGCCTGCCCACCGGTCGAACCGACGGGGGCGCCGGCCGTTCGGTCCCCTGGCGGACGACCACGCGTGGGTGGAGCCACCCTTCCCCCCGACCTCGGCACCGGCGTCCGGGGCGAGCCCGGGCACGCAGGCGACGGGCCGGGCAGTCGCCTGCCCGGCCCGTCGGAGACTTCCCGCCGCACGGCGCCCGTCGGGCGCCAGCGGTCAGAGCAGCCCGAGCTTGACGCCCTGCGACACGGCACCGGCGCGGTTGCGCACGCCGAGCTTGTCGTAGAGCTCCTGCGCGTAGGCCTTGACGGTGCGCTCGGTCACGCCGAGCTGTTCACCGATCTCAGAATTGGTCATCCCCTCGGCCATGCCCTCCAGCACCTGCTGCTGGCGCGGCGAGAGGTGCGGCCCGGTCTCGACCTTCGGCATCTCGAACACCATCGTGGCGTCCTCGCGCTGCATGGCAGCGGCGGGGTCCTCGAGGGTGGCGGTCAGCGGGCCGAAGCTGATCCGGTCGCCGTGACGGACGACGGTCGGCCCGGCGATGGCCTCGTTGTTGACCTTCGTGCCCGAGCTCGAACCGAGGTCGGTGACGATGAGCACGTTGCCGTCCTTGCGGATCTCCGCGTGGACGCGCGAGACGCGTGGGTCGGGCAGCACGTAGCCGTTGTCCTCGCGGCGCCCGAGCGTGGCGACGTCCTTGTCCACCCGCAGCCGGAGTCCGGCCAGGATGGGGTCGTCGAACCGCAGTGTGGGAACCGGGACGATCTTCTGGGCCTTGGGGGCCTGGGCTTGCATGGGCTGCACGGCGACTCCTCGCGTCGTGTCACGTTCGACCGGCTTCGTTCCGTCGAACTGGGAACCGCGAAACTCCACACTTCGCGGTGTGCGCCGAGTCTGACCTACCGGCCCGGACGAATGGCAGCGACCGCCTGGCCAGTCGACGCCATCTTTCGCCGGTGGCCGTCCGACCAGTCCGGCGCCGAGCGTCGCTGCGCCGACGTCGCCGGCGGCAGGATCAGTCCTCGGCCTCCTCCCCGTTGCCGAGGCTGTCGTCGACCTCGCCGCCGCCCTCGTCGTCCGCGTCGGCGCCCACGTCGTCGGCGTCCTCGTCGTCCGCGGCCCCGTCGTCCGCCGCCTCGTCCTCGTCGAGCCCGTCCGCGTCCGCCTGGGCGTCCTGGTCCATGTCGCCGTCGGGTGCGACGACGGCACAGGCCGCACGGTCGCCCCCGTCGCCGGTGTCGCGGGTGGCCTGGTCGGGACCCGGTTCGTCCGCGTCGTCGGACTGGTAACGGTCCGGGATGTGACCCAGGTTGTCGGGGTCGGCGTGGATCATCACCGCCAGCCCGTCCGGCGGCAGGTCGGCGAACCGGAACGCGGTCGTGAGGAAGGTGACGTAGGCACCGGTGTCGTTGACGAGCAGTGGCGGGAAGTCGCCCGGGTGCTCACCGTGGTCGGTGTCCGCAGGGGCCCAGTGCCCGCCGGCACCCTGGAAGGGCCCCTCGGGGTCGTCCGGATCGCAGGTCGGGTTCTCGTGCAGGTGGAAACCGCGCCAACCGGACTCGTCGAGCCCGTCGACCTGTGCCTCGACGAGCACGCCGTCGCTGGTCTCGGACATCGACACCGTGCCGACGGTCTGACCGTCCACGTCGACGAACTCACCGCTGACCCGCTGGTCGTCGGTCGTGGTCGCCGGGCCCGTGTCCTCACCGGGCGAGAGTTCCTCGCCCTCGACGTCGCCGACGTCCGCGGTGCCCTCGACCCCGTCGGTCTGGTCCGCCGTCGGGGACTCACCGTCCTCGCACGCCGCCAGGACCAGCGCCGGTGCCAGCAGCAGTCCGGCGACCGTACGTCGTGTGGAGCGCATGACTACCCCCGTCGTCGGGCACCCCACGCGGGCGCCGTGGGGCACCCTGGCAGGCCGGCGTCGCCCGTGCGCCGGCCGACCCGGCCGTCGGGCCAAGGTCCTGCGGTCGGTGGAGCTTGGCCGCCGGGCGCCGACCGGGCAGGCTGTGGTCCGGGACGAGGAGGAACCACCGTGGGACGCTGCCTGATCGTGGCCAACCAGACCCTGGGCGGGGCGAAGCTCGACGCGGCCGTGCGGGAACGGATCGACGCCGGGGTCCGGGACTTCCACGTCGTCGTCCCGTTGACCGAACTCGGCTACGAGGTGGCGGTGTGGTCCCCGCCGGACCCGTTCTTCGCGTTGCCGGCGGTGCCGATGGAGGACGTCAACGACGCCCGTGCCGAGGCGCGACGTCGGTGCGAACTGCGCTTGCAGCGCATGCTCGAGCGGTTGCGGGACGCCGGTGGCCGCGCCGAGGGCGAACTCGGCGATCCCGACGGCGCCGAAGCGGTCCGTCAGGCCCTGCAACACGTGCGGGTCGACGAGGTCCTGGTCTCGACCCTGCCGCCCGGCCTGTCGCGCTGGCTGCGCCTGGACCTGCCCAGTCGCATCGCCCGTGTCGTCGACGTCCCCGTCACCACCGTGGAGGCCGAGGAATGACCGGCCGGGCGACTCATGCCGTCGGCGGTGGTGCCGGCCGTGCCATCACGTCCGCGATCGGCCGCAGCGAGAACCACGGCACGTCCGTCGGCCGCTCCTCGCGTTCGCGCAGCAGCGCCGGCACCTCCTGGAGCGGGGTGAACGCCACCTTCCCGGCCACGAGCCCGCCGACGGCGCTCGCCAGGCCACGGTCGACCGCGGCCTCGACGAGGTAGTCGACGCCACGGACCGCCAGCCGCGTGGCCTGGATGCGATCGAAGGGCGACGGGTTGCCACCGGTCTGGACGTGGCCGAGGATCGCCTGACGGACGTCGAAGAGGTTGCCGCCCTCCTTCTCGAACAGTGCCCACAAAAACGGCGTGGTGTAGACCTCGTCCGCTTCCTCGGCCCGGATCACCAGCCCCAGGCTCTGCCCGTTGCGGAAGCTCTCGGTCAGCCCGCGAACGTGGTCCTGCAGCGCGTCGAGGGTGATGCCCTCCTCGGGGGTGTAGATGCGCTCGGCACCGGTGGCCATGCCGCTGGTCAGCGCCAGATAGCCCGACGACTTGCCCATCACCTCCACCACGAAGCAGCGCCGGGAGGCGACGGCCGACTGCTTGATCTTGTCGACGTCACTGACGATCGAGTTGAGCGCCGTGTCGACGCCGATGGACAACTCGGTGCCCGGGACGTCGTTGTTGATGGTCGCCGGCAGGCACACGATCGGCAGGTCGAGGGCCGGGTGCTCGTCGCGGGCGGTGAGCAGCGCGTGCGCCGCCTCGTAGCCGGACAGGCCCCCGATCATCAGCAGCCCGTCGATGCGCTGCTCCTCGACCGTGCGGGCGATCGCCGCCAGTTCGTCGGCCCCGAGCACCAGGCGGCTGGTCCCGAGCTCCGCTCCTCCCCGCGAGACCCAGCCACTGACGCTCATCCAGTCGAGTTGCGCCACGTCCCCGTCGCGCAGCCCCTTGAAGCCCCGCTGCACGCCCAGCATGGTGTGCCCGCGGTCGAGCCCCACCCGCACGGCGGCACGGGCAGCGGTGTTCATCCCCGGCGCCGGGCCGCCGGCATGCAGCACCGCGAGTCGCAACGAGGGCTCGCTGTCGATGGGCGGGCTCGGTTGCGCACGCACGAGGGTCCGCAGGGTCTCGAACGACTCGGCGAAGCTGCCGCCGCGCAGCAGCATGGCCTCGTCGTACTCCTGCCGCTGGAGGTGGTCGGCGACCGCGTGCGTGCGCTCCACCGCCTCCATCAGCGGCGACGAGGTGATCCGGTTGCGCCGGATGCCGATGAGCTTCGGTTCCTCGTCCGGCCCGAGCCGCAGCAGCTCCTGCACCGCGTGGTAGCCGCACTGCGTCGACAGGTTGCGGTCGAACGCGGAGGTCGCCCCGCCGCGCTGGACGTGCCCGAGGATCGTGACCCGGGTGTCCTCCCCCAGGCCTTCCTCGAGGATCTTCTGCACCCGGTCGGCGGTGATCGGCTCACCGTGGAGGTCGCGGGCGCCCTCGGCGACGACCACGAGGTTGGACCGGCGGCCGATGCGGCGGCCGGCGCGCACCATCGACTGCAGCGAGGCCTCCCAGTCGTCGATCTGCGGCGGGTTCTCCGGGATGAACGCCCAGTTCGCGCCGGTCGCGAGCGCCGACATCAGGGCGAGGTAGCCACAGTTGCGCCCCATCACCTCGACGACGAACGAGCGCTGGTGGCTCGCCGCGGTCGCGTGGATCGCGTCGATCGCCTCGGTGATGCGGTGCAGGGCCGTGTCGGCACCGATGGTCATGTCGGTGCCGAACATGTCGTTGTCGATCGAGCCGACCATGCCGGTCAGCCGCAGGTGCGGGTGCGCGGCGGCGACGTCCGCGTCGAGCTCACCAGCTTCCACGAGCTCCTCGAGCAGCTCGGGCCACTCGGAACGGAACAGGTTGGCGCCGGTGAGGCTGCCGTCGCCGCCGATGACCACCAGCGCGTCGATCCCGTGCGCCAGCAGGTTGGCGGCGGCCTGCCGCCGGCCGTCGCGGGTGCGGAAGCGGTCCGAGCGCGCGGTGCCGATCACGGTGCCGCCGCGGTGCAGGATCCCGCCGACGTCGTGCGATCCCATCGGCCGGATGGCGTCCCCGCCCTCGACCATCCCGCGGAAGCCCTCGTAGATCGCGTAGACGTCCACGCCTTCGGCCAGCGCGGTGCGCACCACGGCGCGCACGGCGGCGTTCATGCCGGGCGCGTCGCCTCCGCTGGTGAGGACGCCGATGCTGTCGGGTCGGTTCATGTCGCGTCGTGCTCCGGGCGCAGGGGGAACGTCCACGTGGTCTCCGTCGGTCTGGCGTGCTGATTAGCCGCCACACGCGAGCGGGGCAAGGTGGCCGTCCTGGCCACCTCGCCCCGGAGCCTGCGTGGAGCTCGCGCCCGCGCCGGCGTCAGCGCCCCTTCTTCGGGCCACCGGCGTGCGGTGGTGGCCCGGGCTGCCCCGCGTGGGGCGGGCGGCCCGGCTGGCCGGCGTGCGGCGGCGGGCAGCCCTTGCCCTGGCCGTTGCCCGGACGGTCCGGACACGGCTCGGGGTCGGTCCCCGGGTCCTGGTCACCGACGACGAACACCGCCGTGGTCCGCGCCGGCACCGAGAAGGTGCGCGTGGCCGCGTCGTAGGCGGACGAGCGCACGACCGGATCGGTCGACGCCGCCTGCACCGGGTGCAGGCGCCAGTCGCCGTCCGCCACCTCGGCGTCGTCGAGCACGTACGGGTCGGCCGAGGCGTTGAAGACCACGACCAGGTCGGCGTAGGCGTCCTCGCCGCCCGTCAGCGACATCGCGATGACGCCGAGGGTGGCGTCGTCACCGGTGTCGTGGAAGCGCAACTGTTCCTGCACCTGCTCGGCGGTGCGCAGGCGGAACAGCGCCGAGGAGTCCCGTATCGCGAGCAGCTCCCGGAAGTGCTCGGCGTTGCGGTCGATGTCGGCGGGCGCCGGTGCCGGCAGCCCACGCAGCAGCGGCCGCATCACGTCCCAGTTGTCGCGGTTCTTCTCGGCGGGCGGCAGCCCGACCCCCCAGTTGTTGGTCTGCCGGCTGAAGTCGAGCCGGTTGAACCAGTCCCCGGAGTCGTAGCTGTCGCGGTCCAGCGACTTGCTGCGCAGCAGGTCGCTGCCGGCGTGGAAGAACGGCGTGCCCTGGGCGAGCGCCACGACCGACAGGCCGAGGTTCTGCGCCCGCACCCGCTCCGCCATCGGCGCGTCGGTCGGCAGCTTGTACTGGATGGCGTCGAACAGCGTCTCGTTGTCGTGCTTGGAGACGTAGACGACGTTGTCGGTCGGCACCTCGGCGTAGCCGGCGGGCGAGCCGCCGTAGTCGAGCTCCCGCCCGGCCTTCACCGTGCCGTCGGCCGCCTCGAACCGGTAGTCGGCCAGGTTGCCGGCCAGCCCGATGCGCACCAGGTCGGCGAGCTGCCGGGCCCGGGTCGCCTGCTGGGCGGCCGTGCCCTGGTCGGTCGCGTTGGGGTCGACGGCCAGGCCGGTGACGAACCCCTGTTCGCGCAGCCCGCCGAACGGGCTGCCGCCCCGGGCCCCGTCACGCAACCGGTCGTTGAAGGTGCCGATGCCGGTCCCGGCGAGGTTGTGCTGCGTGGCCTGTACGAAGCGGGCGTCGTTCTCGACCTCGCCGAAGTTCCAACCCTCGCCGTAGAGCACGATCTTCGCCCCGTCGACGCCGTGCTCGGCGATCGTCAGCCCGTCCAGCGCCTCCCGCAGACGCAGCATCTGCGCCTTCGGGTGGTGACCCATCAGATCGAAGCGGAACCCGTCGACCTGATACTCGGTGGCCCAGGTGAGCACCGAGTCGATCATCAGCTTCTCCATCATGGCGTGCTCGGTCGCCGTGTTGGGGCAGCACGTGGAGGTCTCGATGACGCCGGTGTCGGACAGGCGGTGGTAGTAGCCGGGCACGATCTTGTCGAGGACGCCGCGGGAGTCCTGCCCCGCCGCGTGCGTGTGGTTGTAGACCACGTCGTTGACGACGCGCAGCCCGGTGCGGTTGATCGCCGCGACCATCTCGCGGTACTCGCGGATCCGCCGGGGACCGTCGGGGTCGGTGCTGTAGCTCCCCTCGGGCGTGGTGTAGTGGAACGGGTCGTAACCCCAGTTGAACCCGTCCCGGTCCCGCACCGCGGCGACCGCGGCCTGCGGTCCCTCCGAGGCCGGGTCGCCGTCGAAGGCGATGTCCGGCTCGACGCGGTCGGCCGGGTCCTCGGGGATGGTGGCGAGGTCGAAGGTCGGCAGCAGGTGCAGGTGGGACAGCCCGGCCCCGGCCAGGGCGGCGAGGTGGCGCATCCCGTCGGTGTCGGGGGAGGTGAAGGCCCGGTAGGTGCCCCGGTGCGGTGCCGGGACGGTGCGGTCGGAGATCGAGAAGTCACGGACGTGCAGTTCGTAGACGCTCAGCTCGTGCTGACCGGCGAACGCGGGCTTGGTCAGCGCGTCCCAGCCGCGCGGTCGGAGGTCGGCGTCCGAGAGCCGGACGAACTGTGAGCGCGTCGAGTCCATCGCCAGCGACACCGAGTACGGGTCGGTGACGAGGTTGGTCTCGACCCGGCCGGTCTCGGGCACGTAGACCTCGACCTCGTAGAGGTAGTACCTGCGGTTCCAGGTCGGCGAGCCGGCCACCGACCACACGCCGCCGTCGCGGGTCGCCTCGACGACCTGTCGCGGCTCGGTCGCGGTCGAGGTGTCGAACACGTGCACGGCGACGCGCTTGGCGGTCGGTGCCCACAGGTGGAGGCTCGGCCGCCGGTCCTGCCAGGTCAGCCCGAGGTCGGCGTCGGTGGCGTAGCGCTCGTCGAGCACCCCCGGCAGCTGCAGCGAGGTGGCCGCGAACAGCGTGCCGTCCGCGGTGGTCGCCGACACGGCGAGCTGCCCGGTGAGCCACGCGTCGAGGTCGACCTCCTCGGGGACCGACAGCGCGGCGCGTCCGGCGAGGTGGCGGAACCCGTCGCGCTGTGTGACCGCGTCCGGCAGCCCACCGTCGAGGACCTCGAGCTCCACCGCGTCGCCGCCGCTCACCCCGCCGTCGACGACGGCCAGGCCGCCCTCGGCCGCGTGGTGCAGCCGGTAGGTCGCCCCGGCCGGGGTGTCGAAGGGCCAGGCGATCAGGCCACTCGTGACGAAGGAGGCCCGGGCCTGCCGCAGGTCGGTGCTGCCGCCGGCCGGTCCGTTCCTCACCACGGGCAACAGGTACTCCTCGACACCCGACAGGATCCACACCTCGTGGCCGTAGCGTTGCAGGTCCAGGGTCTGGTCCTGCGGAAGGTCCTTGGTGTCGCCCCGGTGCAGGAGGTAGTTGAGCGATTCGGCGCCGGCGTCGAGCGGCACCTCGAACACCGGGCCGAAGCCGTCCGCGCCGGCCGGACGACGTGGCGTGGTCCACCCGGGGTCGGGCGCACCGTTCCAGGTGTGCAGGCCCCAGAAGTCGGTGTAGTCGTCGCTGGTCGCGTCGCCGTAGTCCCCGTCGGGCCGGTGGTAGTGCAGCACGGCGAGGTTCAGCGCCGCGGCGCGTGACGCGTGCACGGTCGGGTCGCCGGCACGCAGCCAGGCGCTCGGCGTGTCCGCCGGCGTCAGGAACAGGTCGGGCTCGAGCTCCTTGTCGGCGCCGCGACGGAGGATGAAGCCCAGTTGGGCGTCGACGTCGTCGACGGGGACCTCCCACCAGACGCCGTAGCCGTCGCGTCCGTCGGGTGGGCGTGGCGCGTCCCAGTCGGTGCCCGCACCGTCGGCGAGCGCGTCGCCCCACAGGTGCAGCCCGAGACCGCTGCCCGCGTCCCCGTCGGCGAGTTCGTAGCGGATGGTGACGTGGCCCTGCGCCGCCGCCTGGGAGGTGTACAGCGTCGGATCGCCCTGCTTCACCCACACCTCGGGGGTGCGGCGCGGGTCGAAGACGAGGTCGGCGTCCGGGTCCTTGGTGTCGGTGCCGATGCGTCCGACGACCAGACCGACCTCCTCGGCACCCGGCGCGAGCTCGAGCCAGGTGAAGCGGCCGTACTCGGTCTCACCCGTGAAGGGCTTGTGGTCGGGCCACTCGCGCTGCTCGGACGGGTCGAGGTCACCCCAGGGGTGCACGCCCCACTGGTCCTCGTCACCTGCGGCGCGCTGGTAGTGCACGACCGCGTGGTCGCGCTCCACGCCCGGCGGCGGCTCGACCGGGTCGTCGCCGGCGAGCACCTCGAAGCGCAGGTCGGCGTCCCCACCGTCGGTCGGCGGCGTGAAGTGCACACGCAGCCGCTGCCCCTCGGTCAGCTCGGCCCGCAGGTTGTCGCCGCCGCGGATGCCGCCCTCGCCGTAGTTGACGTCCCAGCCGCCGTCGAGGGCGACCTTGAACTCGTAGCTGCCGGCCGGCAGCCCCGTCGAGGTCCAGGTGTAGGTGCCGTCGCCGTCGAGGTCCTGCAGCCAGGTGCGGAAGCAGTCCGGCTGCCAGTCACCGGGGCAGCCGACCTCGCTCTGGACGTCGCCCGGGACGGTCGCGAACACGTGCTGGACCGAGTTCGCGACCCAGCCGGTGCGGTGGCTGAAGCGGAACGTGACCGTGGTCGGCTCGGCCAGCGTCAGGCTCAGGTTCGGGCCGTCGAGCACCCCGCCGGCGCCGTGGTTGCGCTCCCACGAGCCGTCGAGCGCGACCTTGTACTGCCAGGTGCCGGCCGGCAGGTCGAAGCTGCCACGCCACACGTCGCCGGTCGTGTCATAGGTCAGTGCCGTGGCCTCGCAGTCGGGCTGCCAGTCGCCGGTACAGCCGAGCTCGGACTGGAACTCGCCGGGCAGCACGACCAGGTCCGGCACGTCGGCCGGCGGGGTGTCGTCGGGACCGGGGGCCGGCGGCAGCGCACCGGTGACCTCGAACACCTCGGCGTCGCGCGTGTCGAGCGCGAGCTCGAGGCCGCCGTCGCTGCTGGTGGCCGTGCCGCCCTCGAGCAGCCCGGCGAGTGCCACGCCGGCGGGCACCTCGGCGCCGTACAGCTCGGCGAGGTCGACCGCGCGCGCGCCACCGCGGTTGATCACGGTCAGCAGGCGCTGGGCGTCGGAGACGCGTTCGAACAGGTAGAGGTCCCCGGCGGCGTGGACGGTGCGGTACTCGCCGTCGGCCAACGCGGGCTCGGTGTCGCGAAGGGCGTTGAGATCCTGCACCAGCGCCGCGACGTCCTCGTCGGGGCGCTGCAGCACGAAGCCGTCGCTGTCGGCATGGGGCCAGGTCGCGTCGTCCCACGGCATCGGCTCGCGGTACCAGCGGTCCACCCAGCCGCCCTCGGCGGCCTCGGTGTTGGCGGTCTGGCCCATGCCGAGCTCGGTGCCCTGGTAGACGATCACCGAGCCGGGCAGGGTGAACTGGGTCGTGATCGCGAGCTGCAGACGCTCGCGTGCCGCCGCGTCGTTGCCGGCGCGGAACACGAACCGCTGGACGTCGTGGTTGTCGAGGAAGCTCGGCGTCACGAAGCTGTCGTCGTAGGCGGCCAGGTCGGCGCGCACGGCGCCGTCGAGGCCGGCGAGCGAGGCGTTGCCCGCCAACGTCGACGTGAACGCGTCGTGCAGTGGGAAGTTCACCGCACCGTGCAGGGTGTCCTGGTAGCTCGCGATCGCGTCGCGCGGCGACCAGATCTCCCCGAACAGGTACTTGTCGCCCTCCATGTCGGCGACCCGGTCGCGCAGCGCGGCGAGGAAGCGCTGGTTGTCGTCGGTGCCCTCGGAGTCGACCGAACCGGGTCCCTTCGCGTGGTCGATGCGGAACCCGTCGAAGCCGAGGTCCTCGAGCCAGAACGGCACCACCTCGTCGAGCAGGTGGCGCGAGGCCGGCGTGTCGGGGGTCAGCAGGTCGAGTTCGGGCAGCTCGTCGATGCCGAAGAACTTCTGGTAGTCGGAGCAGTCCTCGTTGAACCGGTACCAGTCGACGTAGGGGCTGTCCTGGCAGCGCGTGCGTGCGTCGACGAAGAACGGGTGCTCGTCGCTGGTGTGGTTGGGCACGAAGTCGTAGACGATGCGCAGGCCGCGGTCGTGCACCTCGTCGACCAGGGCACGGACCGCCTCGACGTCGCCGAAGTTCGGGTCGACCGCGAGGAAGTCGGTCGGGTGGTAGCCGTGGAAGTACTTGTTGTCGTAGATCGGCCCGAGCCAGATGGTGTCGAACCCGAGTTCCTCGATGTGGTCGAGGCCCGCGCGGACCCCGTCGACGTCACCGCCCATCCAGTCCTTGAGCGCCTCGCTGAAGTCGAGCGAGGGGTCGACGTCGGGGTTGCCCGGGTCGCCGTCGCGGAAACGGTCGACGAACACCTGGTAGATCGAGGCCGTTCGGGCCCAGTCGGGGGCGGGTTGGGCCTCGGCCGATCCCGCACCGGGCGAATCGAGCCGCGCCGCCGAGTCGGGCGACACGGGTTGCGCCCCCGCGACGGCCGGTAGGGCGGTGAGCAACAGGGCGCAGGCCAGCAGGCCCGCCGACAGACGTCGCACGGCAGTTCTCCCTCTCTCCCGGTCCACGGACCGTCCCGGGCCCGTGCCCGCCACTCAAGCTTGCAGTGATGTTGCATGACAAGTAGAGAATTGCTGCAAGATTTTCCACCTCGGGCCCACCGCGGTCCGCTCGGGCCAGGAACTGGCGCGGAGACCGGCCTGGCTGACGGTTGCCGTCACTTCTCCGCGCGACCGCCGGGGCGTCCCCCGACGCGCAGCGGCCGTGTCACCATCGACGCGGAGCGCGACAGGCGCGCGACGGACGACGGCATCGCGCACGCCGGCGGGACGCGCGCGCCGGCGGGACCACTCAGTCGAGCCGGCCCATCAGGGCGACGCCCTCGAGGTCGTCGTGGAGCAGGTGCTGGAGGAAGACCCGCTCGACGCCGGCGTCGTCGAGCTCGGCCAGGCGTTGCCCCGCCTGGTCGAGCGTGCCGAGCACCCACACGTCGCGGCGGGCGTCGAGCCAGTCGTCGAGCGGCTGCTCGCTGCCGCCCAGCGCGTGCAGCCGGCCGGCCCGGTCCCGGAAGTCGGCCTCGTCCTCCCCCAGGACGCAGCCGGTCATCAACGAGAAGCGCAGCGGCTCACGTCCGGCCTCGTCACAGGCACGCAGGATGTTGCCGCGTCGTTCGCGGACCTCCTCGAGCGTCGCGTAGACGGTGTTGTACTCGTCGGCCCACCGGGCGGCGAGTGCCGCCGCACGTGGACCGGCCTTGCCCCCGAGGATGATCGGCAACCGCGACTGCACCGGCTTCGGACGTGCTTCGCAGCCCTCGAGCCGGTAGTGCTCGCCGGCGAAGTCGAACCGTTCCTCCTCGAACTGCCGGCGGACGATCTCGAGCTGCTCGGCGAAGACGTCGTAGCGGGTGCCGAGGTCGTGGAACGGGAACCCGTAGGTGCGGTGCTCGAGGTCGTGCCAGCCGGCACCGAAGCCCAGTTCGACGCGGCCGCCCGACACGTGGTCCGCCGTCACCACGCCCTTGGCCAACACCGACGGGTGGCGGAACGACGCCGGCGAGACCATGGTCCCGAGCCGGATGCCGGTCGTGACCGCACCGAGCGCCGTGATCGTCCCCCAGGCGTCCAACGAGCTGCGTTCGGTGATGCTCTCCACCGATTGGTAGTGGTCCGAGCGGAACAGGCCCTCGAGTCCAGCCTCCTCCACGGCGTGGGCGAGCGCCACCCACTGCTCCCAGCTCACGCTCTCCTGGCCTTCGATCATGAGGTTCCGTCGCACCGTGCCGCTCCTCGCGCCGCTCGACCACCATCGGGTCCGTACCCGCCGCACGGGCTGTACGGCCTCCGGCCACATCCAAGCCGCCGGGCGCTCCGGTCGCGAACGGGCGCGACACGGCTAGGGTCGAGGTGGCCCGGCCGAGGGACGCGCGCACGGCCCGCCGTGCCGCGTCGCGACGCACCTTCGGCCACGGCAGGCTGACGCGGGGCACGGGTGCCGCTGCGACGGGCGCGGGTCACCGAGGGCCCCGGACGGGTGCCAGGGACGCGAGGAACAGGAGCACGGGTGGAGTACCGGCGGTTGGGCGACTCCGGACTGGTGGTGTCCGCGGTCGGGCTCGGTGGCAACAACTTCGGACGCCGCCTGGATCTCCCGGGTTCCCGGGCGGTGGTCGAGGCCGCGCTCGACGCGGGCATCACCCTGATCGACACCGCCGACGTGTACGGCGACTCGGAGGAGTATCTCGGCAAGATCCTGACCGGGCGCCGCGACGAGGTGGTCCTCGCGACCAAGTTCGGCATGGCGGTCGACCACAACGGTCCGTCCTGGCAGGCCCGGGGCTCGCGCGCCTATGTCCGCCGCGCCGTCGAGTCGTCGCTGCGTCGGCTGCGTACCGACCACATCGATCTCTACCAGTTGCATGCCCCCGATCCGGCGACGCCGATCGAGGAGACCCTCGGCGCGATGACCGAGCTGGTCCACGAGGGCAAGGTCCGCTACCTCGGTTCGTCGAACCTCGCCGGCTGGCAGATCGTCGATGCCGACTGGACCGCCACGTCGTCGGGACTCGAGCGCTTCGTCAGTGCGCAGAACCACTACAGCCTGCTCGAGCGCGACGTCGAGGCCGAGGTCGTCCCGGCCTGCGAACACCTCGGCATCGGCCTGCTGCCCTACTTCCCGCTCGCCAGCGGGCTGCTCACCGGCAAGTACCGCCGCGGCGAGCCGGCCCCCGAGGGCACCCGGCTGCACGGTTCGCAGCGAGCGCAGCGATGGCTGAACGACGAGCGCTTCGACGTGGTGGAGGCGCTGCAGGACTTCGCCGACGCCCGCGGCATCGGGTTGCTGGACGTCGCCGTCGGTGGGCTCGCCGCCCAGCCCGCCGTCGGGTCGGTCATCGCCGGGGCCACCGCTGCCGACCAGGTCGTCGCGAACGTCGCCGCCGCTGCCTGGACACCGACCGAGGAGGACCTCGAGGAGCTCGACCGCCTGGCACCGACCCCCCGCTCGGCGTGAGCGGGCGTCGGGCGCGGCCTGCGACGACCCCGGTCGCGACGGCCGCAGCCGCGGACGACCGACGTCCGCGCCGGTGACCGGACGCTGACCGACGGGGACGCCGAGCGAGGAGGACGAGCACTGGATCAGCGCGCGCGCCGGTTCCTCGCGGCATGCACGGTCGTCGCGAGCGTCGCCGTGTGTCTCGCCCTGGTCGTGGCCTGGCGGGATCCGCGCCCCCTCGCGGACTGGTACGTCCTCGGCGTGGTCGTGGTCGGGGTCGTGGTGACGGCGTTCCCCCTCGTGCTCGGCCTCGGCCGGCACCGTGCCGCCTACGTGCTCGACGGCACGGTGTTCGTCCTGGCCGTCCTGCTGCTCCCCCCACCACAGGCGTTTTTGGCCATGACGCTGCCGACGGCCGGCTACGAGCTCGCGGCCCGACGCCGTGGACTGCGCCGACGGCTGTACTTCGCGTCCGGCACCGCGGTGTCGAACGCCGTCACGGTGGCGCTCTTCGCCGCGTTCGATCGATTCGTCGGCACGGACTGGCTCCGGGTGCCGCTCGCCCTGGTGCTCGCGTTCGCCAGCCTCGGGCTCTACCACGCCGGGATGCTGGTGCTGCTGCGGCTGCGGGGCCAGCGCCCCCCCGCGCACCACGGTCTGTTGCCGTTCCTGTTCCCCGCCTTCGGCGTCTATGCCGTGTCGGCCCTGGTGGGGGCCGCGATCGCCGAGGTCGGCACGATCGGTCCGCTCGCCTTCGGCCTCGCCGTCGCCACGGCGAGCGCGTTCCACCTGTTGTACTGGCAGTACCGCAACATGGTGGCCGCCCGCACCCGGACGGACCTGCTCTTCCAGCTGGCGGCGGAGCTGCCGACACTGGTGACACCGGCCGCGATCGAGCGGCGGGTCCGGGTCCTGGCCGCCGAACTGCTCAGTGTCGAGGACGTCGAGTTGCATCAGCAGGCGCCGCCCACCTCGGTGGTGTCCGCGGCGCTGACGGTCCGCGGACGTGCCCGGTGGCTGGTGCCGACGTCGACGATCAGCAACCTGCGACGGGAGCTCGACGCCGACCGCCGGGCGTTGCAGACGGTCGCCCGCGTGGCCGAGAACGCGCTCGAACGGCTCGAGTTCGAGTCCGAGCTGCGCGCCGAGTCCCGACGCGACCCGCTCACCGGCGTGCTCAACCGCACCGCGTTCGACGACCAGCTGCAGGCGGCGATCGCCCGCGCCCGCCGCGACGGCCGCGGCTTCGCCATCGCCTACGGCGACCTCGACGGCTTCAAACCCATCAACGACGCCCACGGCCACCAGGTCGGTGACGAGGTGCTGCGGGTGGTCGCCCGACGGCTATCGGAGGAGACCCGCGAGGGTGATGCCGTCGCCCGCATCGGCGGAGACGAGTTCGTCCTGCTGCTGCACGCGGCCGAACGGGAGTCCGACGTCCTGGCCGCCATCGACCATGCCGGCGCCGCCGTCGAGCAGCCGATCGAGGTCGGCGCGCTGACCCTGCAGGTCGGCATCAGCCTCGGGTGGGCACGCTGGCCCTCCGACGGCGACGCGTCGCACGAGCTGATCCGCGCGGCCGACGCCAGGATGTACGAGGTCAAGCGCCGACGCTGACCTCGCGTGGCCCGTCGCCCCGTTCCGCGGTCGCCTCCCGCCTCCGGGGCGGTTCACCGCCTCACGGTCGCCTCTCCGCCGCCTGGTCCCGACCGGGACGTCGGGTCGAGGGTCCCGGTCAGGTCGGGACCTGCGGCGGGCAGGCACGGGTCGTGTGCCTGGAGCGGCACACCCGGGGGTGGTCGACACTTGCTGTCAACGGCACCCCACCAGAAACGGTGCCACGGCCACCGAAAGAGCCCACGATGAGCACCCAGGTCACCGAACCCCGTACCGGCACCGCCCCACAGGTCGAGCTGAAGCTGCGTCCGAACCTGCTGTTCACCATCGTCGCGATCGGCGCGATCGTGGTCGGCGCGTTCTCCGCGCTGGGCGGCATCGGCGGGGCGATCTACACCTACCAGACCGCCGCGGTGGAGAACATCGTCACCCCCGACGACGCGGTCATCCCCGGCATCGACGTGCGTGGCCCGATCTCGATGTGGGTCCAGTCCGACATCATCACCTCCCACCAGCTCGCGGGCACCGACGGGCTGCGCTACGCCGAGATGGAACGGGTCGTCCCCCAGATCGACGAGGCCACCGGTGAGGTCGTGCTCGACGAGGCCGGCGAGCCGGTCATGGTGCCAAACGAGGCCCGGATGTCCTGGATCACCGCGACCAGCCTGACCAGCGTGCTGGCCCTGGGAATCCTGTCCTACGCCTTCTCGGCCTTCGCGTTCGTGGTCGGGCTGACCCTGGTCGGGCTCGGGCTGGTCGTGCTCAAGCTGCGCCGCGACGCGGTCGCCTTCGCCTGACACCGCACCACCCGACGTCTCCGCACACGACGGATCGGCAAGCTCCCCAGATCGGCAAGCTCCCCAGATCGGCAAGCTCCGCAGGGGTGGGGTCGCACGAGGGCCGGTGGCATCCGCCACCGGCCCTCCTGCCTGCACCACCGACACGACCCGCCACCCCCGACGCGACGCAGGTCGAACGGGCAGTTCCCGGATGCGGGACTCCCGGTGAGGGTGCCGGTAGGCTGTCGACACGTGGTGGTGCGGTGGCACGCCACCGCACCGGTACGACTGGGGCTGGATCTCTCCGCGCCACGAGCGCAGGAACGCCGAACAGCAGCAGCGTGGATCCGGTCACCGCGTCCCCGCCAGGGGACGCCTGACATGGTGGCATCGCCGGCCTCCACGGCCGGCACCCGACCCGACGGGGCGGCCGTCTCCGACCGCTCCGCCGACGAGCTCCGGCGCTCCGGACCGGGAGCTCGACGGGGACGAGACGACGTGCGTTCCGACGTCGCACGACGCGCCCGCCCAGGGCGTGTGCGGGCGTACAGGCACGAAAGAGACGACCATCAGCACGACGACAGCACCCCGGCCGGTCACGCTCGGTGACTACCGCGACCTCGCTCAGGCCCACCTCGACGGCCTCGCCGACGCGTCGGAGACCGCGGTCCTGCAGGCCCACCACGACGAGTGGGTCGAAGCCCTGCAGTCGCTCCGCCAGGACGTCCAGGCCACGATCGACCGCCTGCGCAAGGAACTGCACGGTCCCGAGCGGGCGCTGGTGCTCGCCGACTTCGAGGACGAGCGTGAGCGGGTCGACGACATGCTCGTCGAGCTCACCGGACGCGATCCGCGCCGCCCGGCCCGGCGCGAGGACCCCGAACGCCAGCAGGAGCCGCCCGCGCCCGTCCGCCCGCCGGTCGTCGGGGTGGCGCAGCTGCAACTGACCTGGGACCGCGGCGACGTGGTGGCCTGGGCAGGCGGGTTCGAGGCCGACAGCGACGACACCGAGTCGCTGCGCACCCGGCTCAAGCAGGTCGGAGCCGGCAGCGACGTGTGGGGGGACCACGAGCCGCTCAAGCTCCCGACCGGTGACCGGGTCGACGCCGTGGCCGCGCCGGTGCGCAGCTCCCTGGGCTGGCTGGTCGCGCTCAACGGCACCCACGACGACGAGGCCCTGGGTGCGTCGGTGACGTGGATGGGGCTGGCCGCCGCGCTGGCGGTGCGTCTGGTCGCCCACGGACGCATGGTCCCCCAGCTGCAGAAGGTCGGTGACGCACCCGCCAACCGGTCGTTCTTCGCCGTTCGCTGGGACGCGACGCTCATCGACCACGACGAGCTCACCGCGCTGGCCCGCTCGATGCCGGGCGTCGTGGCGGCGCTCGACCGTCGCGACCCGCGCGCGATCACCCGCTCGATCGTCGCGACCTTCGTCGACGCGATCTGTCGGGAGGCCGCCTCGCGGGTCGAGGTGCCCGCACCGCCGCCCCAACCGCGCAGCGCCTCCGAGGTCGCCGAGGCCGTCCTGGGACGGCTCGACGGCTCGACGTTCGAGGCGTTGCACCAGCAGGGCAGCGAGATCGCCAAGGGCCTCAAGACCTGGGCCGAGGGTGTCACCGGCGCCCCGAAGGTCGGTCTGACCGTCCAGCTCGACCCGCCCGACGAGGGCGACGCGTGGCTGCTGCGAACGTTGACCTCGGCGGCCGGCCGCAAGGAGGAGCCGGTCGAAGCGGCCATGTCGCGGGCCAAGCACGAACGCAAGGAGACCATCAAGCGCGAGCTCGAGCGCCTCGAGGGTCTCTACGAGCCGCTGGCCCGGGGCAAGGACACCCGTCGCGGCCAGGTGATCCTGTCGCAGGACGAGGCCTGGGACCTGATGGCCCACACCGGTCCGGTGCTGGTCGCGGCCGGCTTCGAGGTGCGGGTCCCGCCGCTGGCCAAGAAGAAGGCGACCCCGTCGCTGCGGGTGACCTCCACCGGTGAGCACGAGACCGCCGTCGGCGCCCAGCAGCTGTCCAGTGTGCGCTGGTCGGCGGTGTTCGACGACGTCGAGCTGACGGCCGACGACATCCAGCGGCTCGCCAAGGAGTCGCGCCCGCTGGTCAAGTCGCACGGCCAGTGGGTCGAGGTCGACCACGCCGACCTCGAGGCGGCCGCCGCCGCGCTCGCCGAGCGGCAGAACCAGACCCGGCTCACCGGCGCGGACATGCTGCGCTACGCGCTCGGGCTCGACGGCACGGCACTGGGCCGGCCGGTGTCGGTCGGCGGCGAGGGTTGGGCGGCCGATCTGCTGCACAGCGCCCGCAACATCCCGGCGCAGCCGCCGACCTCGCCCGAGGGGTTCGAGGGCGAGCTGCGCAGCTACCAGGCCAACGCGCTCGCGTGGCTCGAGTTCCTCGACGAAGCGGGGCTCGGCGGGTGCCTCGCCCTGGACATGGGGCTGGGCAAGACGCCGACGCTGCTCGCCCATCTCCGGCTGTCCCGCGGTGAGGGCCCCGTGCTGGTCATCGCCCCGCCGGCCGTCGTCGGCAACTGGGCCTCCGAAGCGGCCAAGTTCGTCCCCGAACTGCAGGTGCAGGTGCACCACGGCGTCGACCGCACCGAGGGAGCGAAGCTCGCCGAGGTCGTCGCCGACACCGACGTGCTGCTGACCACCTACGGCACCGCCCTGCGCGACGTCGAGGCGCTGGCCGCCATCGCGTGGAACAAGGTCGTGCTCGACGAGGCCCAGGTCATCAAGAACCCGACCTCGGAGACCGCGCAGCAGTTGCGCCGGCTCGAGGCCCGCAACCGGGTCGTGCTCACCGGTACGCCGATCGAGAACGGCCTGGGCGACCTGTGGGCGCTGATGGACTTCATCAACCCGGGGCTGCTCGGTGACCGGGCGACGTTCGTGGCGCAGATGCAGAGGGCGTCCGAGGCCGGCTCGACCGCCGAGTCGGCGCTCAAGACGCTCAACGGCGTGCTGGTGTTCCGTCGCACCAAGGCAGAACCGGTCATCGCCCAGGAGCTGCCCGACCGCATCGACGCACTCGACCACTGCCCGATGACGCCGGAGCAGATCGGCCTGTACCAGGCGGTGCTCGACGAGCTGGTGGCCGAGACCGCCGAGACAGAGCCCGGCGCGCCCAAGAAGAAGGGTGCGGTGCTGGCCGCCATCACCGCGCTGAAGCAGATCTGCAACCACCCGGCCGCCTACACCGGTGACGAGGGCGAGCTCGCGGGACGCTCCGGCAAGCTCACCCGGCTCGAGGAGATCGTCGACAACGTCTTCGAGGCCGGCGAACGGATGCTGATCTTCACCCACTTCGCCAGCTGGGGCGAGCGTCTCGCCGCGCACCTGACGGCCCGCACGGGCGTGCCGATCGCCTGTTACCACGGTGGGCTCGCCCGCGGCCGGCGCGACCGGTTGGTCACCGAGTTCCAGGCCGAGACCGGCCCGGGCGCGATGGTGCTCTCGCTCAAGGCCGGCGGCACCGGACTGAACCTCACCGCCGCGAGCCACGTGGTGCTCTACGACCGCTGGTGGAACCCGGCGGTCGAGGACCAGGCCCGTGACCGGGTGTGGCGCATCGGCCAGACCCGCACCGTGGTGGCCCACCGCCTGGTGTGTCCGGGCACCGTCGACGAGCGGGTCGAGGAGGTCGTGTCCGGCAAGCGCCAGATCGCCGACCTCGTGCTGCCGAAGTCCAGTTCGGTCGACGACCTCGACTCCGAGCAGCTGCGCCGGGCGCTGGGACTGGACACCGCCGCGGTGCTCACCGACGAGACCACCGCGCTGGTGACCACCGACGCAGGAGGACAGGCATGAGTGCGGCCCGCAACAATCCCGAGGGCTCCGGTCGCCGCTCGTCGCGCAACCGACGCGGCCGCAACCGCGGGAGCAATCCGCCGGCCGCGAAGGACGAGCGCCGTTCCGGCCAACGCGGCGGTCAGAGCAGCGGCAGCGGCGGCAACCCGGGCGGGAACAAGTCGAGCCGTGGCAGCAACCGGCGCAACCGGGGACGCAGCCGCAACCAGCCCGACCCGGTCGCGCTGTGGGGGGACCCGGCGCAACTGCCGGAGACCGAGACCGGCGTGCACATCACCGACGACCCGGCTGCGGTGCCGCGTTCGCTGGGCACGCCGCCCCTCCCCGGCCACGAGCAGATCGCGGCCAACTACTTCGCGGTGGTCTACGACCGGGCGGTCGCCACCGCCGGTGCCCTGGCCGCGGCCGGCGGCCTGATCGACCCGGACGGCCTCGTCGAGGACGACGAGGACTGACCGGCCCCTGGGCGCTGACAGCACGCTTGCGTCCAGAAGCTCAGGTCGGCGGCCGGCGGCGTCGACACTCCGGATCGACGGCCGGACCTCGGTGGTGCGGCCACGACCCCGTGGGGCCGCGCCATGCTCCTTCCTCCTCGTGTCCGCCGGCGTGGTATCGCCGCCCTCCTCGCCGCTGCTCTCGCGGTGACGAGCTTCGCCTCGCCGGTGCTGGCGCAGCCCGACGTCGACGGCGCCTCCGGCGTCGGCGACGTCCCGAAGCTCGGCATCGAGCTCCCCGAGCGCCCGTCGGCCGCACGCCTGCGCGAGCTGCGCGCGTCGGCTTCGACCACCCGCCACGCGACGGCGCAGGCGCCGGACCCGACCGACGCGTCCGCGGCCAACCTCCGCGGCCGGGCGCACGTGTACAACGACTACTGCGGTGACTCCGCGTCGTCACGGATGGACCTGCGCACGGCGGAGATCCGTGACTACGGGGTGTCCGTGCCGGGGTTGCTCGGCTTCGCCTTCACCACCTGCCGTGCGATCTCCCGCGCCGACCTGACCGGCGGCGTGACCCTGTTCCTGACGACCTCGGCCGGCCGGGACTTCTTCGTCGACGTCCTCGAGTTCGAGGGCCGACTTGTCGGGGTCGTGGTGGACCTGGACCTCGGCCAGGTGGTCTTCCGTGGCGACGCCCACCTATCCAGCGATGGCCATGGGGCCGAATTCGCGTTCCCGGGAGCGCGCCTGGGATCGCCGAGCGCGATCGCGTTCGAGGTCGTCGCCTTCGACGACGCCACGGTCGAACTCGACTGGATGCCGGAGGAGGGCGAACGCGTCGGCCTCTGGCCCGTGGAATCCTGCCAGTTCGTCGACTTCGCGACCCGGACCGTCGTCGCCGAACCCGGCGCGCTGCCGTTGGCGCTGGCCGCCGCGGAGGCCGCCGGCCTCGTCCCCACCTCGGTGCACGAGGCGTCGGGCCGCTTCGACGTGGTCCTCGACGTCGACGGGACCGACGCGGCGCTGCGGACGTTGCCCGGGGTCGCCGACGTCGAGGCGACCGAGCTGCTCGAACAGGCGGCGTTCGACGCCGGCGCGGACGCGGGCACCGTCACGGCCGCCGACGCCGGTGCCTGGTGGCGCGCGCAGGTGCGTGCCCCCTCGCCCACCGGCGCCGTCACCGGTGCCGGGGTCACGATCGGCGTCATCGACGACGGTGTCGACGGCTCACGCCCCGAGTTCGGTGGCCGGGTCGACGTCGGCCGCGACCTGGTGGCCGGCCGTCCCCTCGCCGCGAACGCCAACTCCGACCGCGGTGGGCACGGCACGTTCGTGGCCGGGGTCGCCGCCGCCTCGCCGACCGCGCGGGTGACCGGCATCGCGCCGGGTGCCCGCATCCGTCCGTATCAGGTGTTCGACTTCGCCGGCTGCGCGAGCCCGACCGCGGTCGCCGCCGGGATCGACGCCGCCGTCCGCGACGGCGTGCACGTGCTCAACCTGTCGCTCGGTGGGCTCGGCCGCACCCCGCCCCCGATCGCCGAGGCGCTGGTCCGGGCGCAGCAGGCCGCCACCGTCGTGATCGCTGCGGCGGGCAACGACGGGTTGGTCGACCGCCCCGCCTACCCGGCCGAGCACGCGTCCACGATCGCCGTCGGTGCGACCGACGCGTCGGGCGTGCGCACGCCCTACTCCAACCGTGCCTCGTGGCTCGATCTGGTGGCGCCGGGCGGCAACGGCACGACCGAGGCGAGCGGCATCCTCGGGCTCGGCGAACGCGGTGACTACGGGGTCGAGAACGGCACGTCGTTCGCGGCGCCGGTCGTGTCCGGTGCCGCCGCGCTGTACCTGCAGGCCAGCAACCACCGCGTCGCGGACCTGCGCACGAACCTCGGCGCCACCGCGTCGGATCGCGGCGCCCGCGGGCGCGACCCCGAGTACGGGTTCGGCCTGCTCGACGTCGAGAAGTTGCTCACCACCACCCGTGCCCGCCCGGTGGCCAGCGTGCGCGACATCACGGCGACCTGCCGCAACGCGGCCGCCGGTCGGTTCCCCGACGTCGCCCCGACCTCCACGCACGCCCGTGGGGTCGACTGCGTCGCCCATTACGGCATCGCCGGCGGCTACCGGGACGGTGACTACCGCCCGGGTGCCGCGGTCACCCGCGGACAGATGGCGACGTTCGTCGTCAACACCATCGAGCAGAGCGGCGGCACGCTGCCCACACGGCCGTTGCCGCTCACGGACATCGCCGGGCACGCCCACGAGGCGTCGATCCGCAAGCTCGCCTCGGCCGGGATCGTCTCCGGCTACGCCGACGACAGCTACCGCCCGAATGCCTCCGTCACGCGGGCACAGATGGCGACGTTCCTGGTCAAGGCGCTGGAGTACCGCACGGACCGGACGCTGACGGTGGCCGAGGCCGGGTACTTCTCCGACGTGACGGGCGCCCACCAGTCCAACGTCGACAAGGCGGCGGCGGCCGGGCTCACCGGCGGCAGCAACACCGGCCAGTACCTCCCCGCCGGCCAGGTGACCCGCGGCCAGATGGGATCGTTCCTCGCCCGCACCGTGGCCTACCTCGTCGACCACGGTCACACCCGGCCCCGTTGAGTCGCGCACGCCCCCGGGTACGGTCGCGTTCCGACGTCGACCGCCCGGGGGCCTTGCCGTGGCAGCGCAGACCTGTGCGCAGTGTGCGGCGAGCTGGCCGCGCCGCAGCCGCTGGTGCGGGCACTGCGGTACCCCCCTGCCGGCCGTGGCCAGCGCCGACCGGGGCGACCGGAGGCAGGCCCGCCGGCCCCGGCCCGCAGGCCCTGCGGTGCTGGCCGTGCTCGCCGTCGCAGTGGTCGCGGCAGGCCTGGCCACGCTGGCCCGGCTCCCGGCCCCGGACCTCACGCCGCCCGGGTCCGCACGGGACCTCGATGTGGAGCTGCCCGCCGATGCCCGCCCGGGACCCACGACCGACGACGACGCTGGCGGCGGGAACGGGTCGGACGGTACGACCGGGGACGGCGACCGGGCGCCGACCCCGTGCTTCCCGGGCGGCTGTCCCGTGTGGGTGGCCGACGAGGTCGACCACCGCAACGTCTGGGTCGGCGACGACCTGGCCGTGCACGCCGGCAGGAGCGGACTGCTCGGCATCGACCTCGACACCGGAGCGGTCCGTTGGCGACGGCCGGGTGGCGACGCCACGGCGGCATTCCCCTGGCACTACGCCGTGCAGGCAGCCGTGGACCGGGACGGCGTCGCCGTGGTCGACGACAGGGTGCTGCGGGTCCACGACCCGCTCGACGGTCGTCCCCGCGGCGAGCTGGTGCTGCCCTTCGAGCGACTCCACGACCTGCGTTGGAGCGAAGGGGTGTTGCAGGTCACCGGCGGTGGATGGCAGGCGGCCGGCCCGGACGTGTTGCTGTTCGTGTCCGCGGACGCGACCTTGCAGCACGCCGAGGAAGGCCTCGACGGTGTCGCGTTGCTCGACGAGGACACGCTGCTGACCCTCGACGGGGACCGGCAGCGGCTGCGTCTTCGGGGGGCGTCCGACGGTGCCGTGCGCTGGGAGTCGGCGGGCCGGTCCGTGTGGGCCACGGTGGGTGCGACGGTCGTGCACGCGATCGACGACGACGGTGCGGTGACTTCCGTGGATCGTGCCACCGGTGCGCAGCTCGCCACGACCGGCGTCGAGGGCCACGACCGGCCGGAGCCACTCGACGACTGGCTGCTGGTGCGCACCGACGAGGGTCGCACGTTGGTCGACCCACGCGCCGGCAGCGAACCGGTGCGGCTCCCGCCGGCACCCCGCCGTACCCCGGGCGCCGCGGTCGCGGTGCAGGACCGGGTGGTGTTCGCCGAGGTGACCGCCGGCGGCGACCTGGCCGTGGTGGCGGCGGACCGCGACGGTGGTGGCGCCAGCGAGCTGCTCGTCGCCGGCGACGACCTCGATGCGCGCTCGCGGGTCGAGGATCACGTCCTGCAGGTCCCCGACGCCCCCTCGGACGTGGTCGACGTCGTCCTCGGCGGCGGGCGCGTCCTCGTACGGCTGTCCGTCGACCCGCTCGAGGTGGTCGCGGTGGATCGGCGGGAGCTCCCCACCGGCGCGCAGGTCGCCTGGCACGACGGCGTGACGCTGGTCCGGCATGCGGGCGTGACCCGGGTCCTGGGGACGGCCGGGTCGGTCGAGCTGCCCGGAACCGTCGAGGTCGCCGCCACCGACCCCCTGCTGCTGCACGGCTCGCCCGGTCTGCTCCGCCTCGACCGTCGCACCCTGTTCGACACGGCCGGCTGACGTCCGGCACGACGGACGACACCACGCTCACCGGACGGCGAGGGCGGCGGCGACGTCGGTGACCAGGCCGGCGACGACCTCCTCGCCGGCGTGCGGCCGGGAGGTCGCCTCGTCGAGGTAGGTGTCGCGGCGAATCTCGAGCATCACCGACACGATCCGGGGGTCGCCCAGGTGCGCCGTGGGAACGAACGTGCCCGCGAAGGGCTCGTCGGCGGTGGTCGCGAGCCCGGCCGCCGCCGCCAGGTCCTCGACCGTGCCACGGACGTCGGGTGGTGTGTGGTCCGGTGTCGTCCCCACGCACAGCGGCGGTCGGGCGGCCTCCCCGTGCCGCTCGTAGGGCAACGCCACGGAAGGGTACGAGTGCACGTCGACGATCACGCAGCGCCCGAAGGCGGCCAACGTCGCGTCGACGAGCGCGGTCAGCGCCACGTGGTACGGACGGAACCAGCGGTCGAGCAGCAATTCGCGGCGCGCGGCGTCGGGCCACCGCAGCGGCCGGAGATCGCTGGTGGCGGTGTAGACGGCGCCCATGCCCACCGCCTCCATCTCCTCGAGATCCGGATCGAGGAAGCGTTCGGGATCGACGACCAGTCGGGAGCAGCGGTTGACGAACCGGGTGGCGCCGACCGAGGCCGTCCCGGCCGCCAGGACGTCGGTGCGGTGATCGGTCATGCGGCGCACTTCCTCGACGAGGGCGGCGTCGTCGAGCAGCAGCTCGTCGCGGACGTCGGCCGGGAGCTCGGTGCCGGCGTGCGGGACGTGGACGACCACCGGCGTGACTGCCACGTCCGGGCGCAGGACCGCGAAACCGTTCATGCCGCTCACCTGTCGCGTCGGCCGCCTGGGAGGCGGTGCACTCTACGGGTGCGTGCGTCAGGACCGGCGTCGCGCGCGCCGGGGCGCCTTCGGCGCTGAAGGGCTCCTGAGTGCCTGAATTCGGCCTGAGTCGCCTTCCCTCCCGACGGCGGTGGCCGCCCCGTACGGGCGCGCGAGGTGCCCCGGTCGGGCGTCGTGACCGCCCCGTCCTTCGACCCCACCCGCGGCCCGGGCCCCCTCCCGCGGCACCGTAGCTTGGAGCCATACCAAGACCTCGAACACGGATGGAACCGCTTCATGCAGATCCGACGACTGACTGCGATCGCCGCGGCTGGTGCCCTGGCCTTCGGTGCCGTCGCCTGTGAGGACGACACCGGCACGGACACCACCGACACCACGACCGACACCACGACCGACACCACCGACGACGGTCTCACCGACAACGGCGACGACGGTCTCACCGACAACGGTGACGACGGTCTCACCGACAACGGTGACGACAACGGCCTCACCGACGACAACGGTGACGACGGCCTCACCGACAACGGTGACGACAACGGCCTCACCGACGACAACGGTGACGACGGTCTCACCGACAACGGTGACGACAACGGCCTGACCGACGACAACGGCCTCACCGACAACGGTGACGACAACGGCCTCACCGACGACAACGGCTGAGTCGCTCCCCGCATCGCCATCCCGGCCGCTCCGCACCTCGGAGCGGCCGGTGGTGTATCCGGTTGCTCTCCCTACCGTGACGGCGCGGGATCGAGCCGTGGATCGAGCGCCGTGAGGACGTAGATTCCCTCCTCGCGCCACATCGCGATCACGCCGGGCCGGTCGTCGACGGCGAGACGGACGTCGTAGACCGGGGCGATCCGATCGCGGTAGCACTCCCGCTTCACCACCGTGTCGGGGCGACGGTCACCTCGGCGGCGCATCAGCAACCGGTCGTAGGGCACGTCGTGGTCCGCGAGCCAGCGCCGGATCACGGCCTCGTGCTCGTCAGGGCGCCCGGTGAGCAGCACGACCGCCGCATGATTGGCGACCCAGCCGACGAGGTCGACCAGCGCTCGCACCGGCGCGTCACGGGACATGCCGGCGAAGAACGCCGGCCAGTCCTTGCGTCCCGGCCCCGCCAGGTGGTGCTCGCGCCAGGCCGCGGAGGTCAGCGTGCCGTCGAGGTCGACGACGACGGCGGGAGGCCGGCCGGCACGGTGGTCCGCCGCGACGTTCGCTGGTGGTGCCGGGAGCGCGACGGGCACTCGACGGACCACGGTGGCGGCATCGACGGCGTCGGCCGACGACAGCACGTGCACGACGGCGAACGCCTCGTCGGTGAGCCCCGGCACCTGCCGCGCGAAGGTGGCGTGCTGGCGTTCGACCACGTCGGCGGCGACCGGGCGCTCCCGACGTGCCGCCGCACGTCGCCGGCAGATCTCCAGTGGCAGGTCGAGGGCGATGAGCGCGGCCGGCAGGTCGTGCCGCCGCGCCGTGCCGAGCAGACGGGCCCGCTCCCGTCGGGTCGTGTTGGTCGCGTCGACCACGGTGAAGCGGCGTCGGCGCGCCCGCTTGTCGAGCAGGAACCGGAGCAGACCGAACGCGTCGGCCGTCGCTCCCTGGTCGTCGGCGTCACCGGAGACGAGCTCGCGGGCGTGATCGGACGAGACGACGTCGGCGGCGGCGAAGTGGCGGGCGGCGAAGCTCGACTTGCCGCAGCCGGCCGGGCCGGCCAGGACCACCAGTCCTGGATCGGGGACCTCGAGCACGGGTCGAGCAGAAGACACGGGACCTCCGAGGCGCTCGTCGTCGACGGTCCGGCCAGGATCGGCCAGCACCCGCGGTTGCTGGTGCCCGGGTGGCCCGGCCGGACGGGCACACCACGGCCAGGGCGGTCCCCTTCGACCGGAGCCGGCCGACAGACAGCCGGGGCACCGACGTGCTGCCCTGGGGCGCCGTGGGCAGCGTGTGCCGCCAGGACGACAGCTCCGCCGAGACCGAACAGGACGTCGATGGCCTGGTACGACCTGCAGACCGCCTTCACCCTCGACGCGCCCTCCGAGCGGGTCTTCGCCGTCCTGGTCGAGCCGTACGACTTCCTGGCCGGCTGGGACCGGGTGTCCGACGTCGAACAGCTCGTCGCCGGTGACGTGGACGGTGTCGGTGCCGTGCACCGCGGCACCGTTCGCGCCGCCCTGCCCTACACGCTCACCTGGCAGATGACCACCGTGCGGGCCGAGTGGCCCTGCCTGCTGGAGTGGGAGGCGCGCGGTGACCTCGAGGGGCACGGCCTGTGGCGCATGTGGGACGACGGCGAGCAGACCGCCATCCGCTTCCGGTGGCAGGTCCGCACCACGCCCGCGTGGATGAACCTGCTGGCGCCGATCGGCCGACCGGTGCTGCGCTGGAGCCACGACCGGGCGATGTCGGCCGGCGCCTGCGCGCTGGCGGACTACCTGGGCGCGTCGGTGTCGGACGTCTCGGCCTGGTGAGCCGCCAACAGGGCGAGCACTTCCTCGTCGCTGGTCTGGGCGAAGTCGGTGTACCACTGCCCCACCGCACGGAAGGCGTCGGGCACGACCGGACACACCACCTCGTCGACCTCCTCGGCCAGCGCACGGACACCGGAGGCCGCGCCGACCGGGACGGCCAGGACGAGCCGTGCCGGTCGACCGGCGCGCACCGCTCGGCAGGCGGCGACGGCGGTCGCGCCGGTCGCGAGCCCGTCGTCGACCACCACCACGCTCCGACCGGTCAACGGTGGCAGCGGCCGTCCCTGTCGATAGCGGTGGACGCGCCGCTCGAGCTCCCGCCGCTCGGTCGCCTCGACCGCGGCGAGCGCGCCCTCGTCGAGGCGCAGCCGTTCGACCATGGTGGCGTCCAGGACACGCACGTCCGGTTCGGCGATGGCGCCGATGGCGAGCTCCGGCTGCGAGGGAGCACCGAGCTTGCGTACGACGACGACGTCGAGCGGCGCGTCGAGCGCGGCCGCGACGGGTGCAGCGATTGGCACCCCGCCGCGCGGCAGTGCCAGCACGACCGGGTCGTCGAGCTCCCGGGCGCGCAGGAGGTCGGCCAGCCGGTGGCCGGCGTCGGTCCGGTCGGCGAAGTGCACGATTCTGCTCCCGTTCGCGAGCTGGTCCTCCGGCGCCCGCCGGCTCGCCGCCGGGCGGGTCCCCACCGTGCGCGACGGTGCGCCACGACGCAAGCCGGCTGCCCGGAGCGCGGCCACGGGGCCTCGACACGGCGCTACAGCCAGCCGCTGCGCTTGAACAGGCGGTACAGGGCCAGGCAGATCGTCGCCATGGCCACCAGCACGGCGTGATCGCCGTACCTCCAGGTGAGTTCGGGCATGTGCGCGAAGTTCCTGCCGGAGACGCCGTCGACGAAGCGGGCCACGGCGAGTCCCACCGGAGGTCAGTCCTGCCCGTCGCCGTCCGACCCGGCGGAGGCGGGCAGTGCGCGGCTGCGCTGGGCGACGCCGGGAGCGCCGTAGGGGTAGTCGGCGACCGGCGGTGCGCTGACCCCGTCGAGCCGCGCCATCTCGTCGTCGTCGAGCCGCAGCCCGGCCGCCGCGAGGTTGTCGTCGAGCTGCTCGGTGGTGCGGGCACCGAGGATGACGGAGGTGACCATCGGGCGCTGGGCGACCCAGGCCAGCGCCACCTGCGCCATGCTCACCCCGCGGTCCTCGGCAATGGCCCGGACCACGTCGATGGTGTCCCACGTGCGATCGAGCGCCGAGCGACGGCTGTAGGCCTCCATGCCGCGTTCGGGGTCCTCCCCGAGGCGGGTGACACCCGACGGCGTCTCGTCACGGGAGTACTTGCCGGTCAGCCATCCACCGCCCAGCGGCGACCACGGCAGCAGTCCGAGGCCGTTGTCCTCGCAGGCGGGCACGATCTCCCACTCGATCTCGCGGACCAGCAGGTTGTACTGCGGCTGCAGGGTGACCGGGACGGACCAGCCGCGGAACTCGCAGCGGTCGACGACCTTCTGCAGCTGCCAGCCGGTGTAGTTCGACAGCCCGACGTAGCGGATCTTGCCGGCGCGCACCGCGTCGTCGAGGAAGCGGAAGGTCTCCTCGATCGGCGTCAACGGATCGAAGCTGTGGACCTGGTAGAGGTCGATGGTGTCCACGCCCAGCCGGTGCAGCGAGGCATCGAGTGCTCGACCGAGGTGACGTGCCGACAGACCGAGGTCGTTGACGTCCTCACCGGTCGGGAACCGGCCCTTGGAGGCGATGACCATCGCGTCGCGCACGCGGGCGGGTCGGTCGGCGAGCCAGCGCCCGATGATCTCCTCCGACACCGTGCCGCTGTAGACGTCGGCGGTGTCGATCAGGTTCCCGCCGGCGTCCGCGTAACGGTCGAGCTGTTCGTGGGCACCGGTCTCGTCGGTCTCCTGCCCGAAGGTCATGGTGCCCAGGGCGAGGTGCGAGACGACGCAGCCGCTGCGGCCGAGCGTGCGGTACTCCACGGGAACTCCTGTCGCGGGGGCGGGATCGGGAGCGAGACCGCGACGCTACCGTTCGCGCGCACCACCGAAAACCGCCCGCAGACCTCGGAAGCGCCGCGTGGACCAGTGGGTGGGCGTCGACGTCGGCGCGAGGCGCAAGGGTTTCCACCTCGCGGCCGTGGACGCCGAGGGGGTCGTGTGGCTGGCGGGGGCGTCGGGTACCGCGGCGGTGACCGACGCCGGGTCCTGGATCGCCGGGCGCGCCCCGCGCGGGTCGGCGTCGACGCGCCGCCGGCGTGGGCGCCGGGTGGCGCAGCCGCCCGGCCCGACGAGGTCGCCTTCGCCCGGGCCGGGGTGTGCGCGATCCGCTTCACGCCCGACGCCGCCACCGCGGCCGCCCGCACCGACGGCTACTACGCCTGGATCGAGCACGGCCTGGAACTGTGGGAAGCACTGCGTCGGGACGGGATCGAATCGGTGGAGGTGTTCCCGACCGCGTCGTGGACGTGCTGGCTGGGCCCCCGGGACGGGCGCAGCCGGGCAGCCTGGACCGCCGCCGGCGTCACCGCGCTGTACGACGCCGGGGTGGTGCGGGGCGAGCGGCCCGGCAACCAGGACGAGTGCGATGCCCTCGCCGCGGCCCTGACCGCCCGTCTCGCCGACGCGCCCGGCACCCGACGTTTCGGTCCCCTGGTCGTCCCGCCGACCGGCGCGCCCTGGTGTCCGGCGCGCCCTGGTGACCGACGCAGGTGCTGCTGCGCCGTTCGTGGCCGCTGCCGACGTCGGAGCCGACCACCGGTCGTCACCGTCGGCGAGGTTCCCACGGGGCGTGGCACCCTGGCTCGCCGGGTACCGGACGGAAACCGCCCGCGGCATCGGAGACACGACACTGGACGGTCCAGAGGAACTGGTGGACGCCTATCTCGCGGCAATCGTCGAGGTGGACCTCGACCGTCGTCGACTCGTGGTCGAGCCGGCGCCGGCAGACACCGTCGAGGGCTCGTTCCCGGACGGCTGCGCGCACCTGCACGTGATGACGGCACACAACCCCCGCTCACGGGTCCTGCCGGCGGCCGAGAACGCCGCTCGCAACCGGCGCCTGGCCGGCGACCTCCTCGCCGCCGGCCTCGACCACCATCCTGCGCTCGGTCGCTCCCCCGACGGGACCTGGCGCGAGCCGTCCTACGCGCTCGTGGACGTCGACGAGGCGGTGGTCCTCGACCTCGCCGACCGGTTCGGGCAGCACGCGGTCTACCGATGGACCCCGCACGAGCGGGCCGTGGTGTGGACCGGCGCCCAGCGGGGCCGTGTCGACCGCCAGGGGTGGCGACAGCGCTGAGGCGACGTGCGGCAGGTGGTCGCCTCGACGGCCGACGCTCGACGCCGCACCGAAGGCGCCGACGAACTGGGATACAGTGACGTATCCCAAGCCGACTCGCCGGCTGCCTCCTCTCTCCTCCAGGTTCCTTGCGCATGCCTCCTGCCGAGATGCCGCGCGGCCGTGCCCACGCACGCCGCGCATCACGCCGTCGCCCCACGCGCACGTCCGTGGCCGCCACCACCATCGGTGCCCTCGCCCTCGCCGGGGTGACCGGGGTGGCGGTCGGCGCGCGTGCGCTCCCCGCCTTCGCCTGCGAGGACGTTGGCGACCGTCCCGCGGCCGCCCTGGTCACCGCTCGCCTCGCCGACGACGGCGAGGTGCTCGAGACCAGTCGCCAGCTCGTCGTCGACGGCGTCGCCTGCGACCTCGACGGCACCGACGAGCCGAACCTGTCGGTCGCGGCCAGCGTCCTGCACCAGGCCGCCGACGGCACGTCGTTGGAGGCCAACCAGCTCGAGCAGCAGACCGAACCGGTCACCACGCTCGTCGCCGTGCGCGACACGACCGCCCGGCGAGCCACCGTTCCCGTCGACGGCCCGCAGGGTCTCGAGGAGCGCTCGGTGCGCCTGGGGGTGCCGCAGCTGGTGACGGTCACGCTGCGCTACCCGGGTTCGTGGGAGGTCACCGCCCCGTCGGCCAACGGGGTGGCCGTGCGGGTCACCGAGCAGGAGATCGAGGTCAGCACCACCGACCTGCTGTTCCCGCCGTTGACGGGCACCGAGCTGGCCCTCCAGGTCGGGGCGGTGCCGGGCGCCGGTACCCCTGACGTGCGCGTGGAGGCCACGCCCCTGTCCGACGACGCCGAGGTCGACCTCAGCGAGGAGTTGCTCGATCGCGACAGCGCCGCCGTGCTGGCCGCCCTGTCCAGCCTCACCGGCGACGGCGCCGAGGCCCTGGTCGAGGGCGCCGACGGCCTGGCCGAGGGCGGCGACGCCCTCGCCGAGGGGGCCGACGAACTGGCCGGCGGGCTGGACGAGCTCGCCGACGGGGTCGGACAGCTCGACGCTGGCCTGGACGAGCTCGCCGACGGCTCGCAGGAACTGGCCGGCGGCGGCGCGGAACTGGCCGCCGGCAATGCCCAGCTCGCCGCCGGCAGTGCCGAGCTGGCCGACGGCACCGCGCAGCTGGCCGCCGGACTGCCGCAGCTCGCGCAGGGAGCACAGGCGGTCGCCGCCGGCACCCGGGAGCTGGCCGACCAGCTGGGCACCGCGGCCGCGGGCGCCGACGACCTGGCCGACGGGGGCCGGGAACTGGCCGTCGGCGCCCGTCAGCTGGCCGAGGGCACCGGTGAACTCGCTGCCGGCGCCGTCGAACTGCGCGACGGCCTGCGCGAGGCGGTCGGGAAGCAGCTGCCAGCCGACGTCCTCGCCGAACTCCCGCCGGAGCTGCTGGCCGAACTCCCGCCGGAGGTGCTCGACGGCCTCGAGCACGCCGGCGCGGCCGTGGAGGGCGTCCTGGCCTTCGCCGACGGACTGGTCGCCAACTTCACCGAGCTGGCCGCCGGCGCCGACGCGGTGGCCGACGGCGTCGATGCGCTGGCCACCGGCAACCGGGAACTCGCCGCCGGGCTCGGCGCCGCGACCCAGGGCACCGGCGCGCTCGCCGACGGCGCCGGACAACTCGCCGACGGGATCGACGAGCTCGCCGGTGGCGCCGGACAACTCGCCGCCGGGGTCGACGAGCTCGCCGGTGGTGCCGGACAACTGGCGGCCGGCAGTGCCGGACTCGCCGACGGCCTGGCCGGCTTCGCCGCCGGCACCGGGGCCCTCAACGACGGCTCGGGGCAGCTCGCCGACGGCGCGGTCGGGGCCGCCGACGGCGCCGGCGAGTTCGCCGACGGACTGGGCGAGTTCGCCGACGGGCTGGGCGAGTTCGCCGACGGTGCCGCGGAGCTGCCCGAGGCCGTGGACGAGATCGTCGCCACCGCCGACCGCGCCGGTCAGCGCAGCGCCGCGACCAACGCCCTGCTGGTCGAGGGACGCCTGCGGGCCGATGCCCTGACCGGCGACGACGCCGACGCCGTCTCCTACGCCCTGGCCCATGCGGGCGAGCGTCCCGGATCACCGTGGTGGTGGGGGCTGCTGGCCGCCGTGGTGGCCGCCGGTGCCGGTGGCGCCTGGTTCTGGCAGCGCAGGAGCCGGGCATGAGCGCCGACACCACCGACGGCCACGGCGCGGGCCGTCGCCGCCGCACCCGTGCCGAGCAGCAGGCCGAGACCCGCGCGCGCCTGATCGAGGCCGCCGCCGAGGTCTTCGCCTCGCACGGCTTCGAGGGTGCCTCGATCGACCTGATCACCGAGCGTGCCGGCTACTCACGGGGCGCGTTCTACTCCAACTTCTCCGACAAGGCGGAGCTGTTGCTGGAGCTGTCGGCGGTCCGCATGGGCGACTTCGCCCGCGTGCTGCCCGACATCCTCGCCGCCTCCGACGAGGACCGCATCGGTGAGGCCGCCCGGTGGCTCACCGATCAGCCCCCGCACACCGAGGTGCTGCTGCTGGTCGAGCTCGCGCGGTTGCGCGACGAGCACACCGACGCCCAGCAGCTGCTCGCCCGGCTGACGGACTCGACCCTGGGCTTCGTCGACGACGTGCTCGACGAGGCCGACGAGACGCTCGCCACGCCGGCGGCGCACGACCGGCTGCGCCTGACGCGGGCCATCCTCGCCGCCATCACCGGCGCACAGCTGCTGCGCCACCTCGGTGTCGAGATGGACGCGCGGACCATGGAACTGTTGTTGGCCGGGGTACTGCGGTCCCCCGTGCTCACGGAGGAAACCGTCTCGTGAGTCGTGTCCTGGACCTGCTGGCGCGGATCGCGATCCGCGTCCCGGCCCTCACCCTGCTCGGCCTGCTCGCCGCCACGGTCGGCCTCGGGGCCGCTGCCGCGACCCTCGAGGTCGACACCGGCATGGACTCGTTCGCGCCGGAGGGCGGCGCCGCGGCCACCCTCGACGCGATCGAGGAACGCTTCGGCACGGTCGCCAGCGTCCAGCTGCTGGTCGACGACGGTCCGCAGGGCAACGTGCTGGACCGCACCGGCCTCCAGGTCGCCCAGCGACTCGAGGACGCCCTCGCCGGTGACACGACCGTGGCCGCGGCGTTCGCCCCGTCCCGCTCCGACGAACCGGCCGTCATCACCTGGGGCCTGCCGTTCCTCGCCGGCCTCGAGAACGGCGCGTCCGACCTCGACGACTTCGACGACGGCACCCTGCAGGTGTTCGTCGACACCGTCGCCGAGCAGGCCGGCGACCAGATCGAGGGACTGCTCAGCGACGACCTCGAGACCGATCCCGCCCGCGCACGCAGCGGCCTGGTACAGGTGGAACTCGACACCGCCGCGCCCTACGAGGTCCGCGCGGAGGCGTCGCGTGCCATCGAGCGGGTCGCCGCGGAGACCGACACCGCCGACCTGCGCGTGTCGGTGCTGTCGATGACCGCCATCGAGGACGGCATCGCGGGCGCACTCGAGCGCGACCTGCCGGTGCTGCTCGGCACCTCGCTGCTGCTCGTGCTGGGCGTGCTCGCCTGGCTGTTCCGGTCGGTGTCCGACGTCGTGGTCGGGTTCACCGGCCTGATCGCGTCCATCGTGTGGATGGCCGGCTTCGGCGCGCTGCTCGGCCCGGAGTTCCTCGGGCTCATCGGACCGATGAACCAGATCTCCATCGCCGTGCCGGTCCTGCTCGTCGGGCTGGGCATCGACTACTCGGTACACCTCACCTCGCGCTACCGCGAACAGCGGGCCCATGGCGACCGCCCCGACGACGCCGCCCGCGTCGCGCTGCGCACGGTCGGGGTCGCCCTGGTGCTGGCCACCGTCGCCTCGGTCGCCGGGTTCCTGGCCAACATCGTCACGCCGCTGCCGCCGATCGCCGATTTCGGCGTGCTCGCCGCGGTCGGCATCGTGTCCGCATTCGTCATCCTCGGGGCGTTCGTCCCTGCGACCCGGGTGCTGCTCGACCGTCGCCACGACGCCGCCGGCGAGGCCGACGAGACCGGGGCCGCCGCCAAGCGCGTCGCTGGCACCGACCCCCGCTGGGTGCAGCTGACCACCCACCTCGCCACCCGGCACATCACGCCGGTCCTCGCCGTCACGGCCGTGCTGCTGGTCGCCGGTGGGGTCGCCGCCACGGGGCTGTCGACCGAGTTCGACGACCGCGACTTCCTGCCCGAGGGCGACCCGGTCATCGTCGTGCTCGACCGGCTCGAGGCGCAGTTCGGCGGTGACGTCAGCGAGCGCACCTACGTGCTCGTCGACGGTGATCCGAGCGATCCGGAGCTGCTCGCCACGGTTGCGGCCTTCGAGAACCGACTCGCGGACGTCGACGACGTGCGCACCGCCGGCAACCGGGCCCAGGTGCAGTCACCGTTCCGCTTCGTCGACCAGCTCGGCGAGCAGGCCGAGGGGGCGCGCGACCGGATCGCCGACGAGCTCGACGACTGGCGCGACCCACAGGCTGCCGCCGCCCGCATCGAGTTGCCCGACACCATCGACCCCGAGCTCGTCGAGGGCCAGGACGATGCGGCGGTCGAGCTCCCCCAGGACCTGATCGACGCTCTGCGGCCGCGCCTGCCGGCCGACCGTGCCCCGACCGCGGCGATGATCGCGACCTCCGACCAGGACGAACTGCGCCGGCAGATCCGCGACGCCCTGGCCGACGACATCGCCGCGGAGCGTCCCGACGCGCTCGACGACGCGACGCTGGCCGAGCTCGCCGAGCGGGACGCGTCGGAGCTCACCCTGGGTGCGCTGGCCGACGCCGGCTACCCACTGGACCGCCTCGACGCGGACGAACGTCGACAGCTCGAACTGCTCGAAGACCTCGAGGCCGCCGGCTGGGAGGCACCCGCGGGAGGCGAACGTCCCGTCGACGGCCCGTCGCTGCGGTCCCAGCTCGACGTCGTCGCCACCTACGAGCCCGAGGACCTGGGCCGGCTGATGGACGCCGACGGCGTGGTCCTGATCGTGTCGACCGCCGCCGGTTCCGAGGGCGCCGAGGCACTGGCCGACGACCTGCGCGACGCCGCCGAGCCGATGCAGGACGCCGGTGGCGAGGTCACGGTCGTCTCCAATCCACTGATGCAGGCCGAGATCATCGAGTCGCTGTCGGCCGCGCAGCTGTGGGCGATCCTCATCAGCCTCGCCGCCGCCGCGGTGCTGCTGGTGACGGCGACCCTGTTCAGCTCGCGAAGCGTGATGCTGGGCCTGATCGGCATCGTGCCCTCCACCGTGGCGCTGGTGCTGGTGCTCGGGGCGATGTACCCGCTGGGGCTCGCGTTCAACGCGCTCACCGCCACCGTCGCCTCGATCGCGGTCGGCATCGGCGTGCCCTACGGCATCCACCTGATCAACCGCTTCCGTGAGGCCCGCGAGGAAGGTCTGGCCCCCGACGATGCCGTGACCGACACGCTGCGCAACACCGGTGCCGCGCTGATCGGGTCGGCCGTGACGACGGGACTGGCGTTCGCGGTGCTGATGCTGTCCGAGTCGACGCCGATCAGCCAGTTCGGGGCCGTCAGCACCATGATGATCGTCTTCGCCGTCCTGGCGTGCCTGTTCGTGCAGCCGGCGCTGCTGGTGCTGTGGGGCCGCCACCACGCGGATCCCGGGGAACCGCCGGTGGAGCGCGACTCGGCGCCCGCGCCGCGGCCCGCCGAGGCGGGCATGGCCTGAGGCTCGTCGCAGCAGCCTGACGTTCGCAGCCGGGCAGGGGCGTGCGCCCCGGTCCTGCCTTTCGGTCGCGTGCCCACGGAGCACCAGCTCGGCGCCCTGTCCACCGGTCATGCCGCGGATGGCCGGCGAAGTGCAGGGCCGTGCGGTGGTCACCCCCAACGCCTGACGCGCGGCTCCTCGGGGCGTTGGTCCCGTGCGGCACCGGGCCCAACGCCCCTGGGGGGCCGGTCGACGGCGGCGTACCGTCGACCACCGAGCGCCTCACCGATTCGGGGACAGGCGCCGGGGCCGCACGGTGACCTTCTGGTGTCACGCGAGGCGTGCGGCCCGCTCCCAGGCCGCCCCGGCGCTCTCCTCCGGGGCGGCCTGCTCCCTTCCCGGCCGAGCACCGAAGTGGGCGTTCCGGAGCAGTGTGTGAGAGCAACGAGCCCGTGGTGTGCGACCACCGCTCAGGCCTGACCGAGCGCTTGCACCGGGGCGGCCGGCGCCGATGGGACCAACATCAGGGACGTGCGGTGGACCTCTCCCAGCCACCGCGACCGCGGTCGGAAACTCCCGTCCACCGCTCGAGAAGCGCCCCGCTCCCAGGCCGCCCCGGTTCCCTCTCTCCCGGGGCGGCCTGCTGTTTCCCCACCTCCCCCCACCGACGGGCGAGGGCCGGACACCGGTGCCGGGGATGCCCGTCGCTCGACCGACCCGGTGCGCGTCCGCGGTCGGCTCAGGGGACGCGCAGGACGACCTTGCCGCGGACGCTGCCGCCGCTGGCCTCGGCGACCGCGTCACGCACCGCGTCGAGGTCGTGCACCGACTGCACGTGCGGGGTGAGTCTGCCGGCGTCGGCCAGTTCGGCGAGCGCCGTGAGGTGGGCCACGTCCGGCCGGACGAAGACGTAGCTCCCGCCGCGCTCCGCGGCCGCCTGCGGGTCGAGGATGGACACGACCCGGCCCGGCTTCGTCAACACCTCGTCGCTGGCCTCCAGCGCCCCGTCGGCGACGAAGTCGGCCACCGCGGTCACGCCCTCGGGTGCCAGCTCGCGGAGCCGATCGGCGAGCCCGTCACCGTAGGTGACCGGCTCGCCGCCGAGCTCGCGCAGGAAGTCGTGGTTGGGCTCGCTGCAGGTCCCGATCACGCGGGCACCGCGAGCCACGGCGATCTGGGTGGCGAGGTGACCGACGCCACCGGTCGCCGCGTGGATCAGCAGCGTGTCCCCCTCGCTCACCTCGAGGTCCTCGACCAGCGCCTGCCAGGCGGTCATGCCGGCCAACGGCAGACAGCCCGCCGCCACGGCGTCCAGGGAGGCGGGTGCCGGGGCCACACCGCGGGCGGGCACCGCGACGAGCTCGGCCCAGGTGCCGGTGCCGACGACGTCCTTGCGGGCATAGCCGAACACCTGTTGGCCGACCTCGACGTGCCGGACGGCCGGGCCCGCGCCGACGACCTCGCCGGCGACGTCCCAGCCCGGCACGAGCGGCCACAGCACCGGCCAGGCCGCGTCGAGATGACCCTCGACGATCTTGTAGTCGACCGGGTTGATGCTGGCGGCCCGGACCCGGACCAGGACGTCGTCCGGGCCGACGCGGGGATCGTCGAGCTCCCGGACCTGCAGGACGTCGGGTCCTCCGTACTCGTCGGCGACGACAGCGCGCATGAATGCCTGCTCCGGTTCGGCGGTGGCGAGGCCGCAGCGTGCCGAGCGCACACGCGACGACGCGTCCCGGCCCCTCCCGCATGGCCATGGCTGCACGCGACGGTGACGGCGGCGACTGCTTCCATGGGGGCACGGTGCGCCCGGCGGTCCGGCGTGCACCGCAGCACGGAGGCAGCACGGAGGCGGTTTCCCCGACGGATCGACACAGGCGCCGATGACCGACCTGCACCACGCCCGCGCCACGGAGCTGCTCGCCATGCTCGTCGCCGGCGAGGTCAGCAGCCGCGAACTCGTCGACCTGCACCTCGAGCGGATCGAACGGCTCGATCCGGAGTTGCAGGCGCTGGTGACCGTGGACGCCGACCGTGCACGCACCCGCGCGGCCGCGTGCGACGGCCAGCGGGTGCGGGGCCTCGCCCGCGGACCGTTGCACGGCCTGCCGATGACGCTGAAGGACGCGTTCGCCACGGCCGGCCTGCGCACCACGGCCGGGTTGCCCGGACTGGCCGACCACCTACCGACCCGCGATGCGGCCGCGGTCGCGCGACTGCGTGCCGCAGGTGCCGTCGTGCTGGGAAAGACGTCCTGCCCACCGGAGGTCAGCGGTCAGCAGACCGGCAACGCCCTGATCGGCACGACCCGCAACCCGTGGGATCCTGCGCGCAGTACCGGAGGCTCGTCGGGTGGGGCCGCGGCGGCACTGGCGGCCGGCCTGACCCCGCTCGAGCTCGGCAGCGACCTCGGCGGGTCGATCCGGCAGCCAGCGGCGTTCTGCGGGGTGTTCGGCCACTACCCCACCCACGGCCTGGTCCCGGCCCGCGGCCATCTGCCGTCGTTGCCGGTCGACGACGTCGAGGCGACCGAGGACCTGCTCGGCGTCGGTCCGATGGCCCGCTCGACCGCCGACCTCACGTTGGCGCTGGACGTGCTGGCCGGCGCTGACGACGTCCGCGGACGCGGCTGGCGCCTGCAGCTACCGGCACCGCCCGCGCACGAGGGCGCACGCGGGCTCCGGGTCGCGGTGTGGGACGACGACGAGGCCTTCCCGGTCGACCGCGCCGTCCGCGACGGGCTCCGGCGCGCTGCGGCGGGCCTGGCGGGCATCGGCGCGCGCGTCGACGAGCAGGCCCGCCCCGGCTTCTCCCTGACGGACGCGGAACGGATCGGCTTCGACCTGTGGGTGGCCGCGTCGAGCGCGTCGCTGTCGGACGAGGAGGTCGACGAGCAGCGTCGACGAGCCACCGAACGGCCCGACGACGACGACCGCATCGCCCGTCGGGCGCGTGCGGCCAGCATGACCCACCGCGACTGGCTCCACCTCGATGCTCGCCGGCGCCGTCTGCAACGCGCCTGGGACGAGTTCTTCCTGCGCTTCGACGTGCTGTTGTGCCCGGTCGTCCCGGTGGTCGCCTATCCAGCCGATCCGGACCCGACACGGGCACACGACTTCGACCACCGCGCCGAGCAGGTGATCGAGGTCGACGGCCACCCGCGTCCGTACCTCGACCAGCTGGTGTGGACCACGGCGGTCGGCGCGGCACGGTTGCCGTCCACGGTCGTTCCGATGGGTCCTTCGCCCGACGGCCTGCCGGTCGGCATCCAGGTCGTGGGGCGCCCCTACGCCGACCGGACCACCCTGCGGGTGTCCGCCCTGCTCGAGTCGCTCACCGGCGGGTTCCAGCCACCACCCGGCTACTGACGCCGGAGCACGTCCGTCAGCTTCCGGTCACCGGGTCGAGCGGGATGGCGGCGCGCGGCACGGCCAGGCCCCGCACCCCCGGTGTGAGGCGGAACAGCGCACCGGCGTGATCGCCCTCACCGCCGACCTCGGGTCCGCCGGTGGTGACGTAGAGGACGTCGAGATCCGGGCCGCCGAACGCACAGCTGGTCGGGTGGCTGACGGGGAACTCGACGAAGGCGTCCAGGGTGCCGTCGGGCAGGTAGCGACGCACGACGCCGGCGCTCCACAACGCCGTCCAGACGGCTCCCTCGGCGTCCACGGTCAAGCCGTCGGGCAGTCCGCCCTCGTCGCCGAGGTCGACGAACGTCCGTCGGTCGGTCACCTCGCCGCCTGCGCCCAGCGTCAAGGCGTCGATCCGGCCGCTCGGCGTGTCGGCGTGGTAGAGCAGGTGCCCGTCGGGCGAGAACCCGAGCCCGTTGCTGACCGTCAGACCGTCGCGCACGAGCTGCACCGCGCCGTGCTCGTCGACGCGGTGCAGCTGACCGTGGCCGGTCTCCTCCTCGAGGTCCATCGTGCCGATCAGCACGGCACCGTCGGGGGCGACGGTGGCGTCGTTGCAACGAACCCGGTCGTCGTCGGCCTGCAGTGGTGTCACGAGCCGAGGCGCGTGAGCGGACGCGGTCGGATCGAGGACGCCGAGGCCGTCACGCAGACCGACCAGGAGCGACCCGTCGGCGTGCGGCAGCACCGCGGTGACGAAGTCGTCGTGGTCGAGCAGGATCCGGCTGCTCCCGGCGTCCGGGTCGTGGGCGAGAACACGCCCGGCCTCGATGTCGACGTACAGCAGGCGACCGGAGGCGGCGTCCCACAGTGGACCCTCGCCGAGCTGGCAACGGAGCTCGTCGGCGGGTGATGCGGACAGGATGCGGGTCACGGCGCTTCCTCGGTCGAGCGGTCGTCGGCCTCGTCGAGCGCGTCGAGCACGGAGGCGACGAGCTCGTCGACGGGGGCACGAGCGTCGAGGCGCAGGTCGGCGGCCTCGGCGAAGCACCGTTGGCGGCGGGCCAACAAGGCGTCGGCAGCGTCCGGGTCGAGCGGACGCCGGTGAGCACCGGTGGCCATGCGAGAGACGAGCTCACCGACCGGCACGTCGAGCCACACCACCGTGGCGCGGTCGGCCAGCGCCTCGCGACATCGCGGCGCCTCCACGACCCAGCCCGCCGCGGCGACGACCGCGGGGCGTTCGTCCGCGAGCGCGTCGAGGAGCACCTCCTCCTCGAGGTGGTGGAGGTGGTCGATGCCGTCGGCGGCGGCGATCTCGGCGCCGGTATGGCCGGTACGTGCCTCGAGGTCGACGTCGCCGTCACGCAGCGGTCGGTCGAGGCGTGCCGCGAGCGCCACCCCGGTGGTGGTCTTGCCGGCGCCCATCATCCCCACCAGGACGACGTGCCGGTCCGAGCGTTCGCGCTCGTCGGAGCCAGACACGGTCAGCTCCGCACGGCGTGACCGCCGAACTGCTGACGCAGGGCCGCGATGACCCGCATCGCCAGCGGGTCGTCCTGACGCGAGGCGAAACGGGCGTAGAGCGCGGCCGTGATCACCGGTGCTGGCGTCGCGGTGGCGATTGCCTCCTCGACGGTCCAGCGGCCCTCGCCGGAGTCCTCGGCCCAGCCGCGGATGGCCGCGAAGCTCTCCTCGTCCTCCAGCGCCCGCACCAGCAGGTCGAGCAACCAGGAACGGACCACGCTGCCGTGCTGCCACCCACGGACGACTTCGGTGACGTCGACATCACCGGGTCCGCCCGCCTCGAGCAGTTCGATGCCCTCCGCGAAGGCCTGCATCATGCCGTACTCGATGCCGTTGTGGATCATCTTGGCGTAGTGACCGGCACCGACGGGGCCGGCGTGCGAGAACCCGCCCTCCTCGGGACGCAGCGCGTCGAACACCGGTTGCAGCCGGGCGACGGCGGCATCGGTGCCGCCGACCATGAGCGCATATCCCTCGTCGTAGCCCCAGACGCCCCCGGAGACCCCGGCGTCGACGAGTTCGAGGCCGTGTTCGCGCAGCCGCTCGGCCCGGGCGACGGTGGTGCGCCAGTTGGCGTTGCCGCCGTCGACGATGGTGTCGCCGTCGTCGAGGTGGTCGACGAGCTGGTCGATGGTGTCGTCGGTGGGGGCGCCGGCAGGCAGCATGAGCCAGACCAGGCGCGGTGACGGCAGCGCGTCGACGAGCGCGGCGAGGTCGGCGACCTCGGCCAGTCCGGGATCGCGGTCGTAGGCGACCACCTCGATGCCGCGGTCGCGCAGTCGGCGGGTCATGTTGCCGCCCATACGTCCCAGTCCGACCATGCCGAGCGTCGTCACGTCGCCTCTTCCTCTCGGGTGCTGCCTGGACCGTTCGCGTCGTCACGTTGGGGCGGGCAGCGACCTGCCGGATGGGGGCGTCCCACGGGCCGTCGCCGTTCTGTACGCCGCGTCCGCGACGCGTGGTGAGGTCCAGACGCTACTCGTCGCGCCGGGCACTGGCAGCCGGAAGCCCACCCCGTCAGCCGTCTGCTCGAGGGGACGTCGGGGCCCGCTGGACTGGTGGTCTGGCGAGTCCCGGACCTGGCGGGCTGGGTGAGCGGGGGCGGTCAGTCGCTGGACGTGCGCACCGCCTGGATCTGCTGCACCGACACCTGTTCGGTGGTTGCCGGGCCCGGCAGCTCTCCCAGCTCGAACGAGCCGTTGAGTTCCTCCAGCGGCGAGGAGACGACGTACGACGCTCCGTAGACGATGTTCGCGGACACCGCGTAGGTGCCGGCCGGGCCCTCGAGCGTGGACGCCACCGCGAACGTGTAGGAACAGTCCGTCGACTGCGACGCGAAGGCGACGGACGTGTCGTAGATGGATCCGGGTCCGTCACACGTCACGGCACCGCCGTCGCCCAGGGACCAGTCGACCCGCAAGGGCGCCAACGTGGCCGTCACCGAGATCGACCCGGCGGTGACGGTCGCCGACCGTGGTTCCCACGCCTGCGGTTCGATGGCCAGCCACGAGGGAAGGCCGGTCACGTGCGGCGCCGGTTGCGCCGGCGCCAACCGGAGCTCCCCCGTCCCGGCCTCCACCGACCCGAACGCCGTCTGGATCACCTCACGCAGCAATGCCTGCGGGCCGACGTCGTCGGTCTCGTCACCCGGCACGTACCACCGGTACAGGTCATCTCCATCGCAGTTGACGATGTACCAACGCGCATCCGCCGGGAAGTAGGACGTGTCGATCTGGTCGACATACGGATCCCAAGACCCAACCGACTTGTACTGGCAAGGGCTAGAAACTGCACTTGTCTCTTTCCCCCGTTCGGGGGAGGATCCGGGAGACGACGGTCGACGGTCAACGGCCACTATATCGACCGTCGATCCATCCGTTTTCGCACTGCCGCCGCTACAGATAATCGATTTGCAAGGTGGCTCCTTCTGAGCCCTGCCGCTCTCCTCTTCACCGTCGGCTTGCGCCGAGGCGGGCGCCAAGGCACACAGGATCAGCACACCCGACGCGAAGCAGGCTTGGAGAGCCCGTCCGACCGGCATTCCCAGCCTCCGCCGCAGCAGCAGACCTCTGACCGACGCCCTCGCAACCAGCACCGCCACCACGTCAGCAGTTCTCCACTTCCGCCAAACCGATCTCAGTCACCCGGTATTGAAGTGGCTTATCTTCCTCTAAGCGCACTAGCTCAACGAGCCGTTCTCGTGCCATAAACCTCACGCCAGCGGACTCAATTAAGTCGAGGGATGACTGTTCATACAAGCCGGTCCGTGGTCCTGTTCGAACGCATTCGCGCACAACGGCAGACCCACCGTTGAAATCTCGCACGTACATCCGAAGCACCTCAGAATCTGGCGAAAGTTCACGACCACCGGACTCACGAAGATGCGCAACAGTCCCTACAACGTCTTCATACGCCTCGCCAACATGAGTCAGTGACAAGACTTCCTCATCAACATGGCCGCTCGTATACGAGTCTTGTTCTGCCGTATACGCACGAGCAGCCGCAGTGAGGAGCTCTAGCTCGAGCTCGTCGTGGATGTCGTTGTCGGGGTCGGGTTTCAATTCTGGCAGTGGCGCGTAGAGGGGCTCGCCTTCTTCGATCACCGGGTCCGGATTCGGGTCCGCCTCGTCGCCCGGATCGGGCTCCGCTGATGCGTCGGGTTCGGGGGTCTCGACATGCTGCGCTTCGGGCAGCGGTTCGGTCTCGGCCCCAGCCTCGACTTCTTGCGGTGCGCCGGTACACGAGGACAACACCACCGCCGCAGCCACCGCTCCGGCGAGCCGTGCGCGGCCCCCGCTCCGCTTCGTCCCCACTGGCGAACCCCCCATTCCGTGCCCCCACGTGGTCGCTCACGTCCTCCCGGACGACAGCTGGACCATACCCATGCGGTACTAGTCACGCCAGGGTTCGTCCACAGTCACGCGCATCGCATCGCGTTCGGCGCGCCTCCTCCCCGACGGTCCGGGACGGGCCGAAACCTCGACGGGTCAGACGAAGAACAGCAACAGCAGGAACCCACCGACGAGCGCGTAGCCCAGTGCCGGCGCCATGGTGCGTCGCAGCACGTCTCCCTCCGCCCCCGTGAGGCCGACCGTGGCTCCGGCAGCCACGATGTTGTGGGGACAGACGATGTTGCCGACCGCCGAGCCGTACCCCTGTGCTGCGACCATCGGCGTCAACGGCAGTTCGAGTGCCTCGGCGGTGGCCGCCTGCAGGTCGGTGAAGAGCACGTTCGACGCCGTCGCGGACCCGGTGACGAACGTGCCGAGCACCCCCACGAACGGTGCCAGCACGGGCCACGCGCCTCCGGCGGCGGCGGCGGCTGCCTCCGCCAACGACTGGGTCATGCCGCCGTGCACCATGGTGCGCGCCAACGACAACATGGCGACCAGCGCGACCGTGACGCCACCGAGCTGCGCGAACGTGGTTCGCAGGGCCCCACGAACGGCGACCGGCGCCGCCCTGGTGAGCAGCGCGGCCCCGACGAACGACAGCGCGAGCAACGTGCCCGGATGCGCCAGCGGTCGGAACGAGCCGGTGAAGCCGCCCGGCAGGCTCCACGCCAGTTCGATCGCACGCAGCGGGTCCCGGATCGGTGGCACCAGTCGCGTGAGCAGCACCAGCACGATGAGCGCGAGGTAGGGGGCGGCGGCACGCAGCAGTTCGCCCGCGCCCGGTGCGTTCTCGACGGTGGCGGTACCGCCGGGGCGCTCGGGTGCCAGTTCGGGGGCCTCGTGATCGCCACGCCGCGGCCGTTCGATCGGTGGCGCCGGCGAGGCCACCGGCGGCGGAACGACCGAGGCGTCGTTGGTGCGCACCCGCCGGCGGCCGGCCAGTTTCAGTGCCGCCACGAAGACGGCGATGCCGATCAGTGAGCCGCCCAACGTCGGCAACTCCGGGCCGACGTACGTCGCGATGGCCCAGTACGGCACCAGGAACGCCGCACCTGCCAGGGCGGTCCATCCCCAGATGGCGCCCCGTGCCGGCTGGCCGACGGCCTTCGACGCGACCACCATCATGACGACCAGCAGCACCCATCCGGCCAGCAGGTGCAGTTGGGCGGTCGCTCCCGCGATCTCCAGCCCCGGCAGCCCGGTCGCTGCGGTCTGGGGCACGATGGGCGTACCGATCGCCCCGAACGACACGCCGATGGCGTGGCCCAGCATCGCGACCAGCACCGCGTCGAGCGCCCGGTACCCGACCCCGACCAGGAAGGGGGCGGCCAGCGCGACCGAGGCCCCGAACCCGGCGGCCCCCTCGACGAACAGCGCGAAGAACCAGCCGATCAGCAGGGCGAACAGCCGCGGATCGGCGGCCAGGCCGCCCAACGCCCGGCGCAACGTGTCGGTCGCGCCCGTACCGACCTGCAGGTGGTGGATCGCCAGGGCGGGGATGACGATCCACAGGATGGTCGCCGAGGTGAACAGCGCCTCGCTGAACGTGCCGACGAACGCGCCGGCGCCGGGCGCGTCGGCCGGCGTCCCGCGACCGAAGTCGAACGCGGTCACCGCGATGAGCAGGGCGAGTGCCGCACCGACGAGCCCGGCCCGGGATGCCGCCCAACGTCGACCGACCATCAACACCAGCACCACGAGGATCGGGATACCGGCGAGGAGTGCGGCCATGGTGCGTCCAGTCGTCGCGGCCACGCGAGCCAAGCAGCCCGGTGCGCTCGATGCCTACGGACAGGATCGACCGGACGGGAGGCCGCGGCAGCAGCCGATGGTCCCGTGCCGGCGTGACACTCGGCCGCCGGCCCAGCACCATCCGTGCCGAAGCTGGCACGGGCCCGGCCCCTGCATCCGCCGCTCGTCGAGCCGTGCGTCGGGTCGCGCCTCGGGTGGCGCCTCGGGTCGCGCCTCGGGTCGCGCCTCGGGTCGCGCCTCGGGTCGGGCCTCGGGTCGGGCGTCGGGTCGCGCGCCATTCGTCCCAGGCGTCGGATCTCCCATGCGTGGAGTCGTGAAAGCAGCGATCGCTTCCACGACTCCACGGATGAGGTGGCGATCCGTGGGCCAGCGCCAGCGGACACCCGGCAACGGCACGAGGGAACGTCTCCCCAGCGAGCGTCGCGCGCCGGAAGCCCGTCACGCCGTGAGCTCGCGTCGTGCGTGCGGAACAGGTGCAGCGGGCGGCCGAAGGCCGCCCGCTGCATCTGCACGTCCGGTTCCGCAGGGTGTCAGTCCCAGTCGGGACCACCCTCGGGGTCGATGAGCCGCTCCTGACGCTCGAGTTCCCCGATGCGCTGGAGCTCGTCGTCGTCCAGCTCGAAGTCGAAGACGGCGAAGTTGGTCCGGATCCGGTCGGGGTTGCCAGACTTGGGGATGGCGACCGTGTCCGGCTTCTGCAGCATCCAACGCAGGGTGACCTGGGCGGCCGACACGCCGTGTGCCTCGCCGATCTCGGTCAACGTGGCATCGTCACTGACGTTGCCACGGGCGAGCGGCGAATAGGCGGTGAGGAAACCACCGTGCTCCTCGAGCACCCGTTCGATCGCGTCGACCCCCAGGTAGGGGTGGTGCTCCACCTGGTCGGTGATGATCCCGGGCGAAAGCTCGTAGGCACGGGCGAGCAGCCTGGACGGGAAGTTCGACACGCCGATCGAACGGGTCAGCCCGTCGTCGACGAGCGCGGTCATCGCCTCGAGGGTCGCCTCGAGCGGCGCGACGTGCTCGGCCGGCCAGTGCAGCAGGATGAGGTCGACCTGCTCGACGCCGAGCTTGCGCAGGCTCTGCTCGCTGGAGGCACGCACGTCCTCGGGCTTGGCGTTCGACGGCTTGATCTTGGTGGTCAACCACACGTCGCCGCGATCGACCTCGCTGTCGGCGATGGCCCGACCCACCTCCTCCTCGTTGTCGTAGCCCTGCGCCGTGTCGACGTGGCGGTAGCCGACCTCCAGTGCGGTACGGGTCGACCGGTAGGCGTCCTCACCGTCGAGTTCGAACGTGCCGAACCCGAGCCGCGGGACGGTGAGACCGTTGTCGAGTGAGATCGTGGGACCCATGCATGCTCCGAGTGGGATGTCGCGGGCACGGTACGGCCACCCCCCTACCCGGCTCGACCGTCGGGTCCGACGGTCGGAGGTGGTCCGTCGCCGCACCGGTGGCCGAACGAGGCGGTGGGCGACGCCACCGGCCGCGTCGGACGCACGCACGGGCGTCCGGCGCGGGCGTCCGGCGCGGGCGGGCAACAGGACGACGAGCGGTCAGTAGCGGGGCCAGGTCCCGGCGAACGGCACCTGTCCGACACTGGGCGCCTCCCAGTCGCACACCCCGTCGGGGAACAGCGAGTGCAGGCGCTCGTGCTGCGTCGGGGTGAACTCGACCCCGTACTCCTCGAGGTCGACCGGTCGCAGCGTGCAGGCGATGACGTCGGAGGCGACCGAGGAGCCGGCCACGATCCGCGGCGTCGCCGCCGGCGGCATCAGCGTCTCGCACTGACCGAACACGCCGTACTCGGCGACCTCGAGGATGCGCTCCCCTTCACGGGTCCAACAGCTGTCGACGGCATCGTCGGGCCGGCGGTCGACGACCACCTCGGCCAACGGGCGACCCGAGGCGTCGGCGGCGATCGCATCCAACCAGTCCGCCATGGTGTCCAACCAGCGGCCCTGCATGGCGGCGTTGCCGACGCTGCCCGACGGCGCCCGCCACATCACCTGGTTGTCGGCGTGGCCGAAGGCGTCCTCCAACCGTTCACGCACGGTGAACGTGTGGCTGTAGGTGTGGAAGTCGGCTGGATCGGTGTACGGGCGCACGTCGAGGATCGGGACGTCGGACAGCGCGCCGCCGAGTGCCATCTGGCCGGTCGCGTACGCGATCTCGAGCGCGTCGCGGTCCGCGACCGACCGCTCGCCGACGACGTTGCCGTCCTGGTCGAAGCCGCCGACGCGTTCGTTGACGGCGAGGAACTGCTCGACGCCGATGGTGCCCGCCTGCAGTGCCCCGAGCCCGTACTGGACGCCGACGTTGTCGAACACACGTCGGGCGAAGCCGGTCTCGGGATCGGCGCCCCAGACGTTGATCATCGAGTCGAAGGTGGTGCAACGCACCCCGTCCGGGTTGGTCACCGGGTGGTAGCGCTCCGCGACGGGCACGTTGGACGAGCACCCGGTGGGCGCGACCAGCACGTCGGCGAAGGCGAGGTCCCACAGCAGACACGACGTGGCGGTGTGGTAGCCGGTCACCGCGTTCTGTTGGGCGGGGCTCAGGCCGCTGCCGGCGAAGGCGCGGCGCAGCAGGCGGCAGTCGGCCGGTTCGCTGAGCTGCGAGTCCTGGAAGGTCAGCTGCGGCACCAGCCCGTCGAGGATGCCCGGATAGTCGTTGGCGATGAGGTGCTGCTGGATGGCACCGCCGGAGCCACCGGTGCCCATCGTCCAGCGCGGGACGGTGCGCAGTTCTTCGGTCACGTGCTCCTTGACCATCATCGCGGTCTCGGCCGACAGCACCGCGTTGCAGGCGGTGCCGTGCACGTTGAGGCTGCCGGAGGCGACGGCGAGGCCGCGCGAGAGTTCCGCGTCGCTGAGCACGGTGCCCAGGCTGAGCGAACCCTGATGGAATCCGGTGCCGCACCCGCCGCCGAAGTTGTAGACCAGCCCACCGTTCCAGCCGGCACCGACCTCACCGCCCTCGGCGAGCACGGCGAAGCGGTAGATCGAACGGTTGATGACGCCACTCTCGACCCGCACGACGTAGTCGACGGT